>NZ_JBBEUD010000014.1:0-149099 GCF_037402475.1 Caulobacter sp. CCG-8 | reverse complement strand
GAGGGCGGCGCGACCCAGACCTGGCGGGTGACGGCCAGGGCGGCCAGCGGCGTGGCGACGGCGGCCATCACGGCGATGGCCAGGACCACGGTGAGCGGCCGGCGGCGAGCGGAAGTGTTCGTCATGATGCAGGCGATCCTTGTCTTCAGCGTGCGGGCGTCGGCGGCCATGGCGGTCGCGGCGATGCGGGCGGGGTGGGCGGACGGGACGGGGCTGGCGGCCAGGCCGATCAGGGCCCGGGCGTAGAGGGCGCGGTCGACGGTCTCCAGCGCCACGGCGTCGGCGGCCTCTTCCGAGCGTTCGATCAGCACGGCGTGCAGCCGCCAGACCAGCGGGTTGAACCAGAACATCGCCACGGCCAGGCGCGACAGGACCAGGAAGATCCAGTCGTGGCGGCGCAGGTGGGCCAGCTCGTGGGCCAGGATGGCGGGGGCGGCGCGGCGCTCGGCCAGGCTGGCGGGGTCGACCAGGACGAAGCCCGGCGCGACGCCCCAGCTGAGCGGGCCGGCGATCCGGTCGCTGGACACCAGGCCCGGGCGGTCCTCGGGCGACAGGCGCTCCAGCGGCGCCAGCCAGTCGGGACAGGTGACGGCGCGGCCCTGGCGGGTCCAGCGGTTCAGGGTGTGCAGCCCCAGCAGCAGCCGGCCGACGACGAGCGCGAAGCCCAGCAGCCACAGGCCGCCGATCAGGCCGGCGCCGGGACGCGGCCAGGACCAGGCCGGCGCGCTCGACGCGGCCAGGTCGGCCGTCGCGGCCGGCGTCGCCAGCGGGACGGCGGGCAGCAGAGCCGGCGGCGGCGCGGCCGGCAGCAGGGGCAGGCTCATCGCGGGCAGCAGGTTCATGATCACCGGCAGGGCCAGCAGCAGGCAGACCGTGGCGCGCAGGATGTCCACGCGCTCGACGGCGCGCTGGGTCAGGAGCCGGGCGCAGGCCAAGCCGACGGCGGCGACCAGGCTGGACTTGGCCAGCAGCGAGATCAGCAGGATCCAGGTCATGGCTCGCGCTCCCCCCCGCCGTTCACCGCCTTGTCGATGGCCTCCTCCAGGGCGGCGGCCTCTTCCGGCGTCAGGCGCTGGCCCAGGCCCAGCAGGGCGGTGGCGGCGCTGGCGGCCGAGCCGGCGAAGAAGGTGTCGATCATCCGCCGCAGGGCCCCGGCCGCGACGGCCTCGGTGCGCTGGACGGGGCTGTAGAGGAAGCCGTCGGGACCGGCCGTCCGCTCCACCAGGCCCTTGGCCTCGAGCCGCGAGAGCAGGGTGCGGACGGCGGAGTCGCTGAGCGGGTCCGACAGGGCGGCTCGGACGCCGGCCGCCGTGCCGCCTTCCAGCCGGCAGAGGGTCTCGAAGACCTCGCGTTCGCGTCGGGGCAGGGATTCGATCACGGCGGGCTCGCAACGGTTGGCGCTACAAATGTAGCGTTACACGTGTAGCGGCGCGGGCGAAGTGAATTCGTCGTAATCCGGGCCGGGACCCCCGAACGCCCTCGCGCCGCCCCGCCTTCGCCCCCTCATGGTCAAGATTGCGCGCGATAAGAGGGTCATGAGCCCGCGCGCCCGCCTCCTGACCCTCGCCGCCGTCCTCGGCCTGGCCTTCGCCGGCGTCGCCGAGGCCTCGGTCGCGCCGAAGCTGGTCGAGACGCCGGCCACCGCGCCGGGCGAGGCCATGGCCGTGCTCTATTCGGGCGACGGCGGCTGGGGCCCGCTGGACCGCGGCGTCGCCAAGGTGCTGGCCAAGGACGGCGTGCCCGTGCTGGGCGTCAATTCGCTGCGCTACTTCCTGGACAAGCGGCCGGCCCAGGCCGTGGCCGACGACCTGGCCGACCAGCTCCGGCGCCACCAGGCCAAGTGGGGCCGCCAGAAGATCGTGCTGGTCGGCTATTCGTTCGGCGCCGACGCCCTGCCGGCCATCGTGCCGCTGCTGCCGGCCGACCTGCAGGGCCAGATCCAGAGCGTGGTGCTGATCGGGACCGGCCCCCACGGCGACCTGACCTTCCGCCCCGCCAGCTGGCTGAACCGGCCCACGGCCCACTCGTTCGAGGTGGCTCCCGCGGTCGAGGCCCTGAAGGGCGTGCCGATGACCTGCATCTACGGCGACAAGGAGCGGCTGGACATCTGCCCCAGCCTGCCGATCCGGCAGGTGAAGCTGCACGGCGGCCACCACTTCAACGGCGACTATGCGGGCCTGGGCCAGGCCGTCGCCAAGGCCGCCTCGCTCTAGCGGCCCGCCCGGGAGCTCCCAAACCGTTGTCATCCCGGAAAGCGCGCAGCGCTTGTCCGGGACCCAGGTGAACCGCAAGGCGTCAGCCCAGTCCCCTGGGTCCCGGACAGCCTCTGCGAGGCTTCCGGGATGACAGCGGTTTTGGGGCTTTGCTCCAGGAACCCTCAAGGTAACCGGCGCCCGCGCACATTGGCGTGAGCGCATCGTGACCCGGCCCCGGGGGATCAAAACCCCGCCAACGCGCGTTTTGAAGGCCTGTACACATCGGAGAGGGCCTTCTCGCCATGACCGCGTTCGGGTCGGTCGTTCGGCATGCGCCGAGCGATCTGCCGCCACCACCAGTCGCCTTGCCGCCGCGCGCGGCGTTGTTTCTCGATCTTGACGGAACCCTGGCCCCGATCATGCCCCGACCCGAACAGGTCGGGCCCGACGCACGCCGCGCGGCGTTGCTGACCGACCTGACGCGCGCCCTCGACGGCCGGCTGGCGGTGGTCAGCGGCCGGGCGCTGGAGGACCTGGACCGCATCCTGGAAGGCCGCGTGACGTCGGTCGCGGCGGTCCACGGCCTGGTGCGCCGGGGCGCGCACGGCGTCGACCGCGCCAAGCCCCATCCCGACCTCGAGCACGCCCGCGACGTGCTGCGCGACCTGGCGCGCAGCGACCGGGGCCTGCTGTTCGAGGACAAGGACCTCAGCGTCGCCCTGCACTACCGCAATGTCCCCTCGGCCGCCGACGCGGTGATCGAGGCGGCCGAGCGTCTGGCCCAGGGCTCGGAACTGGCCCTGCAGCTGGGCGACATGGTCGCCGAGTTGCGCACGCCCGGCCAGGACAAGGGCAAGTCGGTCGCCGCCTTCCTGCGCGAGGCGCCGTTCGACGGCGCGACGCCGGTGTTCGTCGGCGACGACCTGACCGACGAGGACGGCTTCGCCGCCGCCGCCCGCCTGGGCGGCTACGGCGTGCTGGTCGGCCCCGAACGGCCCACCCAGGCGTCGTACCGCCTGGACGATTGCGATGCCGTGTTCGGCTGGCTGGGCGCGGGCCTGGACGCCCTGGGGAGGAGCGCCGCATGAGCCGCCTGATCGTCGTTTCCAATCGCGTGAACCCGCCCACCGGCAAGGGCGACGAGAGCGTCGGCGGCCTGGCCATGGCCCTGGCCGCGGCCCTGCGGGAATATTCCGGCATCTGGTTCGGCTGGAGCGGCAAGACCACCGACAAGTTCACCGGCCAGCTGAACATGCAGAAGGCCGACGGGGTCACCGTCGCGACCGTCGACCTCGAGGAGGGCGACTACCAGGAGTACTACAACGGCTACGCCAACAAGACCCTGTGGCCGCTGTTCCACTTCCGCGTCGACCTGACCGCCTACGACCGTTCGTTCGGCGAGGGCTACGACCGGGTCAACAAGCGGTTCGCCGAGACCCTGCTGCCGCTGATCGAGCCGGACGACGTGATCTGGGTGCACGACTACCATCTGATCCCGATGGCGCGGGAGCTGCGGCGGCTGGGCGTGACCAACCGCATCGGCTTCTTCCTGCACATCCCCTGGCCGGCCCACCAGCTGGTGGTGACCCTGCCGCGCCACCGGCCGCTGGTGGAGGCGATGTTCCACTACGACCTGATCGGCTTCCAGACCGAGGAGAGCGTCCAGGCGTTCGAGGGCTATGTCTTCAACGAGGTGGGCGGCGAGCGCACCGAGGACGGGCGGCTGACCGCCTTCGGCCAGACCACCCGGGCCGGCGCCTTCCCGATCGGCATCGACGCCGAGGACTTCGCCCGCATCAAGGACAGCCCGCGCGCCCTGCGCGTCTACGACCGGCTGATGGCCCACAGCGTGTTCCGCAAGATGGTCGTGGGCGTGGACCGCCTGGACTATTCCAAGGGGCTCGAGGAGCGGCTGATCGGCTTCGAGCGGTTCCTGCACGACAATCCCGAGGCGCGGCGCGAGGTGATGCTGCTGCAGATCGCCCCGATCTCGCGCGACGAGGTCGAGGCCTACCAGGACCTGCGCGGGCGGCTGGACGGCCTGATCGGCCGGATCAACGGCGCCTATGCCGACATGGACTACAACCCGATCCGCTACCTGAACCGCAGCTACCGCCGCGACGAGCTGGCGGGCGTGTACCGCGCCTCCAAGGCGGCCCTGGTCACGCCCCTGCGCGACGGCATGAACCTGGTGGCCAAGGAGTACGTGGCCTCCCAGACGCCGGACGATCCGGGCGTGCTGATCCTGTCGCGCTTCGCCGGCGCCGCCCGGCAGCTGAAGGACGCGCTGATCATCAACCCCAACAGTCCCGAGGAGATCTCGGACGCCCTGACCCGGGCGCTGAACATGGACATCGACGAGCGCAAGCGGCGGTTCGAGAGCCTGATCGACAATGTCACCCGCCAGGACGTCACAGCCTGGCGCGACGATTTCGTGGCCCAGCTGCGCGACCCTGACCCGGCCCAGATCAAGCAAGACGGCGCCAAGTTCGCCCTGACCGCCCCGACGCCGAGCGCACCCCCGGCCTCGCCGTCCCTGGCCGTGCGGATCGGGGGGAGGGCGTAGGCGTTCAAGACCGGTCCGGGATTTTCCGTCCTGGATCGGGACCCGGCGCTGGTCGGGACCTTCTAGACGAAAGGCGATCCCATGGCCGCGCGACCCACCTGGCAGGGCCATCTGAGGCTGTCGCTCGTCACCTGTCCGGTGGCGCTGTACACGGCCGTCAGCCCCGGCGGCGAGGTGCGGTTCAACCTGCTGCACCCCAAGACCCACAACCGCATCAAGATGGTGGCCACCGACCCGGACCTGGGGCCGGTGGACCGCGCCGACCTGGTCAAGGGCTACGAGTACGAGAAGGACCACTATGTGATCCTGACGCCCGAGGAGATCGAGAGCGTGCGGCTGGAGAGCACCCGCACCATCGACATCGAGCGCTTCGTCGACGCCGACGCCATCGACCGGCTGTACTGGGACAATCCGTACTTCCTGGTGCCGGACGGCAAGCTGGCGGTCGACGCCTACACCGTGATCCGCGACGCCATGGCCGGGGCGGGCAAGATCGCCCTGGGGCGGGTGGTGATGCACACGCGCGAGCGGCTGCTGGCCATCGAGCCGCGGGACAACGGCCTGATCGCCTACAGCCTGCGCAGCCACGACGAGGTGCGCGACGCGGGCGAGCTGTTCGACGACATCCCCGACCGCAAGGCCGACCCGCAGATGGTGGCCATCGCCGAGAAGATCATCGAGCAGCAGGAAGGCCCGTTCGATCCCAGCCAGTTCAAGGACCGCTACGAGGACGCCCTGCGGGCCCTGATCAAGCAGAAGGAAAAGGGCGGCAAGGCCAAGGTGACGGTGGAAGAGCCGGAGAACACCAACGTCGTCGACCTGATGGAGGCCCTGCGCAAGAGCCTGGGCCAGAAGCCGGGCGCGGCCGCGAAGAGCGCGGCCAAGAAGGCGCCGGCCCACAAGGCGCCGGCCAAGAAGCCGGCGGCGCGCAAGAAGGCGTCCTAGGGCGGGGCGACATTCGGCCGCCACCGACCTTTAACTTCCGTCATCCCGGGCCCTGGGCCCGGGACCCCTCTGTCCGCCGCAAGTGCGGGAGGGGCGGTTCGCTGGCGAACCGCTTGCATCTCACGCGAAAGCTGAACCAGGGGTCCCGGGCACAAGGCCCGGGATGACGGGATATATTGGGATGATGTCGAGGAGCCTCAGCCCTTCGTGCAGGCCAGGGTGTCGCCCAGGCTGAGCGGGGCGCCGGCCCGCGAGATCATCCAGTCGACCGTCATCGTGGTCGGGCCGGTGCGGCTGTAGACGAACTGTTCGCCCGGCTCGCCCGCGCCCTGGCGGGTCCAGGTCCAGCGATCGCCCTCCCAGCCGGGCGAGGCGTACCAGCGCAGGCCGCTGAAGCCGTCGGCGATGGTGGTGCGGAAACCGCCGGCGACCTTGGCGAAGCTCCAGGTCTCGTTGGCCTTGTAGGTTCCCGGCGCCTGGTCGCGGTGCTGCTTGAGCAGGGCGCCGGTGTCGGCGTCGCGCGTGAACGTCATGGCCGAGGCCAGGGGCTTCTTCGACGGCTCGAAATGGCCGGCGCAGGTCCAGGCGCCTTCGAAATAGGCCAGGGGATCGGGGGCGGCGGAGTCGGGCGACGCGACGGCCATCAGGCCGGCGATCAGAAGGCTTGTCGGCATGGGTCCTCGCGACGTGTCGGCGGGCAGGAAAGCATCATCGCCGCGGTTCGTCACGCCTCGGCCAATAGGCCGCACCCCGACGGGCGGCCCTTCCGGTCAATTTCGCTTGTCAGGCGACGGAGTGATCGGCGACATGCCGGCGGGTACAGTCGCCGGACCAGCATGAAACCGTATTTCGTCGCGCTCGCCTGCCTGACCCTGCTGGGCTGCGCGAGCTTCGTGCGTCCGCCGCCCACGCCCACCGGCGATCTGGAGTGCGCGGGCGCGGCCGGCGTGCGCCCGACGGTGGTCCTGGAGGCCGGGGCGTTCGGCGGGGCGGCGGACTGGTCGCTGGTCGCCGAGAGCCTGGCCAGGAAGGGCTACCGGGCCTGCGCCTACGACCGTGACGGCCTGGGCCTGTCCACCATGCACGACGTCGACCGCTCGCCCACGGCCGTCGCGACCCGCCTGCACGACCTGCTGGACCGGAACGGCGTGACCGGGCCGGTGATCCTGGCCGGACACTCCAACGGCGGGCTCTATGTCGAGGCCTTCGCCCGCCGGTGGCCGGAGCGGACGGCCGGGCTGGTGCTGGTCGACGCGGTGGGGACCGACGTCAGGGATCACCCGCTGGCCCTGGCCGACCTGGAGCACGAGGCGCGCCTGGCCGCCTTCACCCCGACCGCCCGCGCCCTGGGCCTGACCCGGCTGGCGCCGCTGATGGACGACATCTCGCCCGCGGCCGAGGCGGCCGCCCGGCGGCGGTCGACCTGGACCGGACGGACCAGCATCCAGGCGGGGCTGGCGGAGGTGCGGGCCTTCCTGCCGGGCCTGGCCGAGGTGGACGCCCTGCCGCCGCTGCGGCCGACGATCCCCGTGGCGGTGATCGTCGCCAGCCGGACGCCGGCCGCGCCGCTGGACCGCGACTGGCGCGCCGCCGAGGTCGCCCCGGCGAACCGCGCCTGCCGGGCGGTGGTCATCGACGCCTTCGCCAGCCACACCTCGATCCTCGACGCCCAGCGCGACTACGTGGTCGACGCGGTGGCCTGGCTGGACGGCGCCCAGCCGTGGGCGGGCGTGAAACGCTGTTGAGACCCAATGATCCGCTCATCCCGGCGAATGCCGGGACCCAGATGGAACGGCTTTGAGGCTGACGCCAAAAGCACCGAGTTCTTCCAACCCGCCGCCCAATCTTAGGATCTGGGTCCCGACACTCGCCGGGATCAGCGGGATTGAAGGAGCCGCCGCCGCACCGGCGCGTCGTAGAGGCGCAGCGCGATCCACGCCACCACGGGCGCGACCACCACGGCCAGGGCGGGGAACCACAGCGGCAGCACGGTCCGCCAGCCGTCGGGATAGAGCCGCAGCATCACCGCCCAGGTCGCCCAGTGCAGGGCGTACAGGGGGTAGGAGACGTCGCCCGTGGCCCGGCAGATCGCCCCGGCCACGCCTTGCGGGTCGTGGGCGCCGACCGTCACCAGCAGCGGGAACAGCACGACCAAACAGGCGTAGTCGTAGAGGCCGTTCCACGCGGTGAGGCCGCGCGGGAAGACCGGGACCACCAGCACCGCGAACAGGGCGATCGCCGGCAGCCACAGGCGCGGCCGGCGCGCCGGCGTGCGATAGCGCCAGCAGGCCCAGCCCAGGCTGAAGCTGAAAGTCGCCCGCACGACGCCCAACCAGAAGGTCGCCTGGTCCCAGCCCGTCTCGACCCCGTTCAGGGCCAGAGCCGTCCACAGCACGACCCCGCCGCTCAGCAGCACGACGGCCGCCAGCACCATGTCCGGGGCGCGGCGCAGCGGGAACCACAGGGCGCTGACGATGACCTCCAGGCACAGCGACCAGGCCGGCGGGTTGAAGGGGAAGAGGGTGGGGAAGGTGTACTCGGCCGGATGGCCCATCCGGGGGATCAGCAGCAGCCCCTTGGCCAGGTTCGGCCAGAACGGCGGGCTGTGGCGAGAGGTCAGCACCGCGCCGACCAGGGTCGACAGCACCAGCAGCGGCCAGATCCGCACGACGCGGATCCGCAGGTAGGCGAGCCAGCCGATGTCGCGCCGCTCGAACGCGTGGGCCAGGACGTAGCCGCTGAGGCAGAAGAAGAAGTCCACCGCCAGATAGCCGTGGGCGAAGCGGCCCGGCCGCCCCGACCAGTCGGCCGCGTGGTACAGCAGCACCCCCAGCGCCGCCACGGCCCGCAGGCCGTCCAAGGCCGCGAGGCGTTGTGTCCTGTGTTCCCTCACGCGCCGTTTTTCTCAGGATCGCGGCCCGGGACGCAAGAGGGGACGCTAGCCCCAGGCGGCCATCAGAGCCATCACGATCCCCACCTCGACCGCGTCGCTGAAGCCGTGGGCGATCATCGGGGCAAGCAGGCTGCGCGAGCGCTCCATCAGCCAGACATAGGTCAGGCCCCAGGCGAAGGCGTAAACCTGCTGGGCCAGGGCCAGGTGCAGCGGGTTGTGCAGGAAGCTGTCGTAGTGGGCCAGGCCGAACAGCACGGCCACGACATAGGCCGCCACCGGCAGGTCCAGCCGGCCGATGCGCAGGCGTCCGGGGACCAGCACCGCCAGCATGCCCACCAGCAGGCCGCGGAAGATGATCTCCTCGTTCGGTCCCGCCGCCAGCATCACGCCCAGCCAGCCGGCGATCGCGCCCGGCGAGCCGATGTCGTAGCCGCCGTCCGGCGCGGTGTGGGCCAGCAGCTGGGGCCAGTAGTCGGCGACCAGCATGGCCAGGCCCATGCCGACCCCGATGGCGACCGCCAGGCCGGCGTAGGTCTTGCCCGGCGGCCAGCGCAGATGGCTGTCGGCCTGGGGCAGGGCCTTGCGCATCACGGCCAGGGCGACCAGGCCCGTGACGATCTGGAACAGGGTGGCCAGGGCCACGAAGATCCAGACCTCGCGATGGAAGAAGTCGAGGTTGTGCTTGAACAGCCAGCGGGCCGCCTCGCGACCGGGGACCAGCAGGGTCTGCATCAGCACGGCGGCCAGCACGATCGGCCACAGGGTCGACCAGGGGCGGAACCGGAAGCCGGTGACTTCGACGAAGGGGCGGGGCGACGGGGGCAGGGCGAGATCGGTCATGCCGACCTGATGCCAGCCTCAGGCGGCGCGGGTCTTGAACCTATGTTGCAGGGTCCCTTGAAGGGCTGGGGTTCGCCAGGCGCCGGGCGAGCGGCCGGTCAGGACCTTCACGTCGCGGCTCATATGGGCCTGGTCGGCGAAGCCGGCCTCGGCGGCGATGTCGGCCAGGGAGAGATCGCTCTCGACGATCAGGCACCAGGCGCGGCGGGCCCGGGCCTCGACCCGGAAGCGCGCCGGGCCCACGCCATAGGCGTCGCGGAACCAGCGGAAGGCGGTCTCGCGCGCCACGCCCTGGTCGCGGGCCCAGGCCTCGACGGACGGGGCGTCGTCGCCGGACAGCGCCTGGGCCAGCCGGTCGGACGGGTCGGAGAGGGCGGGACCGCCTTGGGTCAGGCCCTCCAGCAGGGCGGCGGCGGCCTCCAGCGGGTCGTGTTCGGCCAGTCGGGCCAGCAGGTCGGGATCGCTGGCGCGAGCCATGGCGGGACCGGCGAGGTCCGCAGCCAGCGGCAGGTTCAGCACCAGGGCCTTGCCCGGACGCCGGTTCCAGTGGCCCGAGAAGCGCCCGTGCAGCAGCACGTCGCCGGCCCGCACCCGCCAGCGGCCCCGCTCGCCGGCCTCCTCGTAGCCGCCGTCCAGCACGACGGCGGCGTAGGCCTCGTCGTGGATGTGGCGGGCGATGGTCTCGCCGGGGACGAGGCGCGAGCGGAGGGCGGTCATGACCGGCAGCTTAGCGGCGAAACCGCGTTCGGCGACTTAAAGCCTCGTCATGTTCGCGCTCACGGATGGGCCCGCAGATAGGCGATCAGGTCGGCGCGGTCCTGGGGCGAGGCCGTGCGGGCGCCCATCGAGGTCCCCGGCACGAAGCGCTTGGGATCGGCCAGCCAGGCGTCCAGCGTCTGGTCGTTCCAGGTGAAGGTCCGGGCCGCCAGGGCCTTGCTGTAGCGGAAGTCCGGCACGGCGGCGACGTGGCGGCCGTAGACCCCGCGATGGCGCGGCCCGAAGCGGTTGCCGTCCAAGCTGTGGCAGAAGCCGCAGCGGCTGCCGTACAGCCGCTCGCCCCGGGCGACATCGCCGGCCAAGGGGGCGGCGAGGGCGGGCGCGGCGATCGCCAGAAGCGCCAGGATCAGAAGGGGTGTTCGAAGCGCCATGATCGTCTCCATCGGTGGATGGCGACTCCCATAGACCGAGGGTTCCCGGCTAATAAGTACGCACTATTTTTATACCGTCCGCCCCAGATCGATAGGCGAGGTCGCCATGTCCAAGCAGCTCGCCCCCTGGTGCCCGGTCGCGGCCACGGTCGACGTGATCGGCGGCAAGTGGAAGCCGACCATCCTGTTCCACCTGAAGGACCGGCCGCGCCGCTTCAACGAGCTGCGCCGCCTGATGCCCGATATCACCCAGCGTATGCTGACCCTGCAGCTGCGGTCGCTGGAGGACGACGGGATCGTCTCGCGCACCGTCCACGAGGTGGTGCCGCCGTGGGTGGAATACGCCTTCACCGAGCGCGGCCTGACCCTGGGGCCGCTGCTGGACGCGATGGAGGACTGGGGGCATGCGTACGGAAAACCCCTTTCCCATGGGGAGAGGAGGGACCCGCCGCGTAGCGGTGGGAGGGTGAGGGGGTAAGGCGTCAGACGGCGTGCCGGCAGGGCGTTCCCGAGAAATCGGCGAGGGTGTAACCCCTCACCCTCCCAAGCTTCGCTTGGGCCCCTCCCTCTCCCTCTGGGAGAGGGTTATCTGACCGACGTCCACGGCCGGCTGAGCAGCACCGCGCAGTTGATCAGCCCGACCAGGGAATAGGTCTGCGGATAGTTGCCCCACAGCTCGCCGTCCGAGAAGCCGATGTCCTCGGACAGCAGGCCGGCGGTGGTGCGGCGGGCCAGCATCTCCTCGAACAGGTCGCGGGCCTCGTCGATGCGCCCGGCCAGGTACAGGGCCTCGACCAGCCAGAAGGTGCAGATGTTGAACGCCGTCTGCGGCGCGCCGAAATCGTCGGGGATGGCGTAGCGCAGCAGGTACGAGCCCTTGCGCAGGCCCGCCTCGATGGCCGCGACCGTGGCGACGTTTCGCGGGTCCCTGGCCTCGATGAAGCGCAGATCGACCAGCTGCAGCAGGCTGGCGTCCAGCTCGTCGCCCTCGAAGGTGGCGGCGAAGCGGCCCAGAGGCTCGTTCCAGGCCCGCTTGTCGATCGTCTGGCGCACCTTGGCGGCGCGGTCGTTCCAGAACGCGGCGCGGTCGTCGAGGCCCAGCTGGGCGGCGGCGTTGCCCAGGCGGTCGCACGCCGCCCAGCACATCACCGCCGAATAGGTGTGGACGTTGGCCCGCCCCCGGAACTCCCACAGGCTGGCGTCGGGCTGGTCGTGCAACTGGAAGGCCCGCTCGCCCACCGGCTCCAGGTTCTGGAAGTCCTCGACCGTGCCGGGCCGCAGCAGGCGCTCGTCGAAGAAGGCCTGGACGGTGGACAGGATGATCTGGCCGTAGACGTCGTGCTGCTGGTGCTCGAAGGCCTGGTTGCCGATCCGCACCGGCCCCATGCCGCGATAGCCGGGCAGGTCGGGGGCGAAGCGCTCGGTCAGCTGCGGCTCGAAGCCCACCCCGAACAACGGCTGGATGTGGCCGCCCGCCGCCCGGTCGACGATGTTGCGCAGGTAGCCGAGATAGTTCTCCAGGATGTCGACCGCGCCCAGCCGGTTCAGGGCCTGGACCACGTAATAGGCGTCGCGCAGCCAGCAGTAGCGGTAGTCCCAGTTGCGGCCGCTGTCGGCGTGCTCGGGGATCGAGGTGGTCATGGCCGCCACGATCGCCCCGGTCTCCTCGTGCATGCAGAGCTTCAGGGTGATGGCCGCGCGGATCACGGCGCTCTGGTAGTCCAGCGGCACGGCCAGGCCGCGCACCCAGTCCATCCAGTACTCCTGGGTCTGCTGCAGCATGCGGTTGCAGGTGGCCCCGATGTCGGCGTTGAAGCCCTCGTCGGCGCCCAGGAACATGGCGATCGGCTTCTCCAGCCGGAAGGTGCGCTCCTCCAGCACGTGCGACACCGGCCCGTCGGTGGACAGGCGCAGCGTCATGTCCGAGCACAGGAAGCGGATGTGGTTGGAGCCGTGGGTGGTCTCGGCCAGGCGCGCGCCCCAGCTGGCGGTCGGACGCAGGCGGATGGTGATCCGCGCCACGCTGGTCAGCGGGCGGATCAGGCGGATGAAGGCCGTGGGCCGGAAGCTGCGGCCGTACTGCTGGTAGCGGGGCGAGAAGTCGATGATCTCGACGCTGGCCCCGTCGGCGTCGGTGATCACCGTGCGCAGGATCGGGGTGTTGCGCAGGTATTCCTGCTCGACCGTCCGTGCGCCGTCCACCGCCACCTCCCAGGTCCCCTTGGCGTCCGGGTCGCCGGGCTCCAGCCCGCCCAGCAGCGAGCTGAACACCGGGTCGGAATCGATGCGCGGCGCGCAGGCCCAGACGAAGCGCCCGCAGCGGTCGATCAGGGCGCTGACCGCGCAGTTGCCGATCGGGAAGAGGTCGAGGTTCTGGGGCATGGTTGGGTCCAGCTCATCTTGGATTTCAGTTCGAACCGCGGAGCGGGGCAGGCGTCACCGTCTCATCAGGATCGGGATGGTCGAGTGCTTGCTGGTGTGGGCCGCGACGTGGGCGCCCAGGTGCTCGATGGTGATGTCGGTCGAGGCCGAGCCGATCGCCAGGCCGTCGATCTGCAGGTGGTCGATGCCGATCGGCAGCCGCGGGTCGGTCAGGCAGACCTCGCCCCGCCAGCCGTCGATGGTGATCCCCAGGCACGCCTGCAGCATCATGAAGGCCGAGCCGGCCGCCCAGGCCTGGGGCAGGCAGGCCACCGGATAGGCCACCGGCGGCTCGCCGGGCTGGCGCGGAAAGCCGCAGAACAGCTCGGGCAGCCGCATCTCGTAGTGGGCGGCGGTCTCGAACAGGCCCGAGGTCATCTCGACCACCCCGTCGCGGTGGCCGTAGCGGGCCAGGCCCATGGCGCAGATGGCGGTGTCGTGCGGCCAGACCGAGCCGTTGTGATAGCTCATCGGATTGAAGCGCGGCTCGCCCTGGGCCAGGGTCCGCACGCCGAAGCCGTTGTGGAAAGCCGCCGACAGCAGGGTGTCGGCGACCTTCTTGGCTCGGTCGGGCGAGGGCAGGCCGCAGAACAGCAGGTGGCCGGGATTGCTGCCCTTCACGCGACAGGGCTTGCCGTGGCCGTCGATGGCCATGGCGTAGAAGCCCTTGTCCTCCATCCAGAACCGGGTCTCGACCTCCTGGCGCAGGTGCTCGGCCTTGGCCCGCCAGCGCCTGGCGTTGTCGGGGTCGCCGCGCCGCTCGGCGAGGTCGGCCATGCCCTTGAAGGCGGCGAACGCGTAGCCCTGGACCTCGACCACGGCGATGGGGCCGTCGGGGAACTTGCCGTCCTCGTGGAAGACGCTGTCCTCGCTGTCCTTCCAGTTCTGGTTCGACAGGCCGGAGTCCAGGCCGCGGGCGTAGTCGATCAGGCCGTCGCCGTCGCTGTCGCCGAAATGCTCGATCCAGGCGATCGCCGCCAGCAGCGGCTCCCACAGGCCGTCGATGAAGTCGAGGTCGCCCGTGCGCTCGGCGTAGGCGCAGGCCAGGGCCACGAACAGCGGCGTGGTGTCGACCCCGCCGTAGTAGCGGCCGAACGGCAACTCGCCCAAGGCGGTCATCTCGCCCTTGCGGGTCTCGTGCATGATCTTCCCGGGGGCGCTGTCGCGGAAGGCGCTGACCTCCTCGGCCTGGTGCTCGGCCAGATAGCTCAGCACGCCCCTGGCCAGGCCCGGCTCGATCCACAGCACCTGCCAGGCGGTGATGATGGCGTCGCGGCCGAACGGGGTCGAGAACCAGGGGATGCCGGCGTAGGGGTAGGGGCCGGTGGCGAACTGGGTGGTCAGCAGGGCCAGGTCGGCGCGCGACTTCTCCAGCCAATCGTTGAACAGCCGGCCGGAACTGTGCAGCCGGGCGCCGCGCCGCCGGCGCCGGCGCATGTCGATCCGGGCCCGCGCCGCCGCCGCCCGCCAGCGCTCGCGCGTGGGCGGATGGGCGTGATCGACCCCCACCTCGACATAGAGGTCGAAGTGGGTCTCGGGCGTCAGCATGAACATGAAGTCCGCGCGCTGCGGGGCCAGGCGTCCGGGCGGCTCGGAGAACGAGATGATGCTGGTGCGCCGCACGCCGTCCAGGCCGTCATAGGCGTAGGAAACGCTGCGGCCGTTCATCTGGGCGGGCAGCACCCGGCCGCGGGCCTGGCGCTTGGAGCCGCGGACCTCGAACATGTCGTGGAAGTCGGCGTCGTACTCCAGGCTGACCGGCAGGATCACCATGTCGCGGCTGTAGTTGACGAAGCGCAGGCGCTCGTACAGCCGCTGGTCCCACAGGAACCGCTTGCGCTCGACGTGGATCGCGCCGTGCGGCGCGGCCGCGCCGCCCAGGGCCGGCAGCGGTTCGTTGGTCGAGTGCGAGGTGAAGAACACGTTGTCCTGCGACACCGCCGCGCTCAGCAGGGCGGGCGAGCGGCCGCCCAGCAGCAGGCGCAGCCGCGACAGCAGGCGGGTGTCGTCGTGGAACAGGCCGTCGGCCGCGCCCAGCACGTCGCCGAAGGCGTCGGCCACCAGGAAGGTGTCCTTGTCCTTCAGGGCGAACAGCCGATAGGGAACGCGCGGTTCGCCCGTTTCGCCCTGTTCGACGGCGCCGCCCGGCGTGGGGCCTGGTGTGAGATCGTCCATATCTTTCGGCCCCTTGCGCTGAGGTCCCTCGAAAGCCCGCCGCGCCGCGCGGTCGCGGCGGGCGGGCCCCAGATTCCTAAAACCTGATCATGTCTCCGACGCGGCGGGCGCGCGGGGCAGGGTCAGGCGCTTTGAGCCAGCGTCAGGCGCGGCGGCGCGGACGCCTCTTCCAGCCGATCATAGAGCTGCAGGTACCGGCGGGCCATCGCGGTCGCCGAGAACCGGATCTCGAACCGGCGGCGAATGTCGAAGCGGTTGAGGCGGTCCAGGCGGCCGAGGGCGGCGACCGCCTCGTCCTCGCCCCGGACGATGAAGCCGGTCAGGCCGTCCTCGATCACCTCGGGCACCGAGCCGCAGTCGTAGGCGATCACCGGCGTGCCGCAGGCCATGGCCTCGATCATCACCAGGCCGAAGGGCTCGGGCCAGGCGATGGGGAACAGCAGGGCGTCGGCGCCGCCCAGGAAGTCGGACTTCTGATGGTCGCCGATCTCGCCGACGAACTCGATCAGCGGATGGTCCATCAGGTGCTCGATCTCGTCGTGGAAATAGGCGCGGTCGGCCGCGTCGATCTTGGCGGCGATCTTCAGCTTCTTGCCCAGGCGCTTGGCGATGGCGATGGCCCGATCCGGCCCCTTCTCGGGCGAGATGCGGCCGAGGAAAGCCAGGTAACCTTCGGATTTCTCGCGGAAATCGTAGATCTCTTCGGCCATGCCGTGCAGCACGGTGCCGGCCCAGTTGGCGAAGGGCAGGGGCTGGCGCTGGTCGTCCGAGATCGAGACCAGCGGGAACTGGGGCCAGCGGCGGTAGACCCCCGGCAGGTCCTTCAGGTCCAGGCGCCCGTGCAGGGTGGTCAGGGTCTTGCCCGCCATGTCTTCGAACATCGGGAACTGGATCATGTCGGTGTGGAAGTGGATCACGTCGAACCGGTGGGCCTGGCGGCGGACCTCGGCCAGCATGGCCATGTGGGCGGCCAGGTCGGACTTCAGCGGCTCGGGGTCCAGGCGGATGGCCTGGTCGCGCACGACGACCAGCTCGGCCTTGGTGCGGGCGTCGCCGGAGGCGAACAGGGTCACGTCGTGCCCCAGGTCGACCAGGGCGTCGGTGAGGTGGGCCACGACCCGCTCGGTGCCCCCGTAAAAGCGTGGCGGCACAGCTTCGTACAGGGGCGGAACCTGGGCGATCCTCATCGATGAAATCCTGACGCTGGAAGGGCGCGGCGATGCGCCCCGACGTCGGATCAAACCGTCGGTGTGGCGTTAAGGTTCCGCATGGAAAATAAAGAACCATAAGCGGTCTGAACCGTTCGCCTTAGACGATACGGGCGTTGACGCGCCGGGATCGTGACGGCCATCTGAGGGTGCGCGGACTGGCCGCGTGCGAGCGTGCGACGAGACCTTTCGACGGTGATCAAGTCCTGGACCAAACGTGACGCACTGCTTGGCGGCGCGCTTTCTTTTCTGACCCTGTCGTCGGCCGCCGCGCAGATCCAGAACCCGCCCGTGGTGAAGGCTCCGCAGCGGGCGCCGCAGCAGCCGGTTCCCGCGCCGACCCCGCCCACCAGCGTCGCCCTGCGGCCCGACCAGATCGACCTGCTGGTCCGCACCCTGGGCCAGGCCTACACCCACGGCTTCGAGCCCGCCGCCTTCGCGCCCGATCCGCTGCTGCCGCTCCTGAGCGCCCGCGACGCCCTGACCCGCCAGGGCGCCCAGGCCCAGCTGATCGACCTGACGCTGCGCTACGCCCGGGCCGTGCGCACCGGCCGTCTGGCGCCGGACGCCTTCCCCGAGGACTGGGGCCTGCGCCCCATGCCCTACGATCCCGGTCCCGACTTCGTGCTGGCCGTCCAGCAGGATCGCCTGGGCCCGTGGCTGGACAGCCTGCCGCCGCCCTATACCGGCTACCAGACCCTGCGGAAGGGCCTGGCGACCTATCGCGACATCGCCGCCAAGGGCGGCTGGAAGCCGATCGCGGCGGGCGAGCCGCTGAAGCTGGGCGCCAAGGACGATCCGCGCATCGTCGCCCTGGAGGCCCGTCTGGCGGTCGAGGACGCGACGGTGGCCGTCGACAAGGCCCCGGTGTTCGACGAGGCCCTGCAGCAGGCCCTGATGCGCGCCCAGAAGCGCTTCGGCCTCAATCCGGACGGCGCCGTCGGCCCGGCCACCCTGGCGGCCCTGAACGTCCCCGTCGAGCGCCGGATCGACCAGATCCTGGCCAATATGGAGCGCTGGCGCTGGCTGCCCCAGCAACTGCCGTCCGACCGCATCCAGGTCAACATCGCCGCGGCGGTGATGAGCGTCTTCCACGACGACGCCCCGAACCTGACCATGCGGGCGGTGACGGGCCGTCCCGGCGACGAGACGCCCATGCTGCAGTCGACGATCCACTCGATCGTGCTCAATCCGCCGTGGAACGTGCCGTCCTCGATCGCCGCCAAGGAGCTGTGGCCCAAGGAGCGGGCCAATCCCGGCTACCTGGCCCGCAATGACTTCATCGTCATCTCGACGGGCGAGGGGACCTCGCGCCTGCAGCAGAAGGCCGGCCCCAAGGCGGCCCTGGGCCTGGTGAAGTTCGACTTCGACAACCCCTACGGCGTCTATCTGCACGACACGCCCAGCCGCTCGAAGTTCGCCAGCTTCAGCCGCCTGGCCAGCCACGGCTGCGTGCGCCTGGAAAAACCGATCCCCCTGGCCAAGCAGCTGCTGGCCACCAATCCGGACTGGCAGCCGGACGTGGTCGACGCGACCATCGCCTCGGGCAAGACGGTGCGCGCCCAACTGGGTCAACCCATAGCGGTCTTCCTGCTGTACTGGACCGCCTACATGACCCCGGACGGGCAGATGAACTTCCGCGACGACCCGTACGGATGGGACACCGTGCTGGTGCAGCGTATTGCCGCATCACGCCCCGGCTCAGCTTGACCCCCGGGCTCTCCTGAGGCCTCTTCCCCGGCGTTGGGCTTTTCAATTTGGAAAGACTCAGTCGGCTTTAGTGCTCGCGTGAGGGTCGCCAAGTGCGGCGGCCCGGCCTTCCGGCGCTCGCGAGGTCAGTCCGGGGAAGCGTACCATGATCGAACGACGCAAGCTGTTGGGGCTTGGCCTCGGCGTGCTCGGGGCGAGCGCGGTGGGGCCGATGGCGGCCTTCGCCCAGTCGAAACTGGGGTTCTCCGATCCGATCGCCGACCTGCTGCAGCGTCAGTCCGATCTGCCCGAGGGCATGGCCGACGACGCGCTTCCCGCCGCCGCTCCCGCGGCCGCCCCGATCGCCCAGCCGGTTTCCCGCGCCGCCGGCCACCAGCCCCGCTGGCTGAAGCTGCACAACATCCACACCCAGGAAAAGATCGAAGCGGTCTATTTCGAGAAGGGCGAGTACGTGCCCGACGCCGTCCAGGCCCTCGACAAGGTGCTGCGCGACTACCGCACCGGCGACGTCTATTCGATGCACCCCGAGCTGTTCGACACCCTGTCGGACCTGCACCAGAAGACCGGTTCCAAGTCGCACTTCCAGGTGATCTCCGGTTACCGCTCGCCCAGGACCAACGCCATGTTGCACGAACGCAGCGGTCAGGTCGCCAAGCGCAGCTTGCACATGGACGGCAAGGCCATGGATGTCTATCTGGAGGACGTCGCTCTGGATCGTCTGCGGGCCGCCGCCCTGGATCTCGGACGCGGCGGCGTGGGTTATTACCCCGTCAGCAATTTCGTCCACGTCGACGTCGGACCCGTCCGGCGTTGGGTCGGCTCCTAAGAGGGCCGCACACCAGAGGAAAGCCCGGATGGCCAAGGCCGAACGTCACAGCAACCCGTTCGGATGGATTCTCCTGGGAGCCCTGGTCGGCGCCATCGCCACGGCCGGCGTGCTGCTGATGGCCTCCTCGATGAACTTCAATCGCGGCTACGAAGAAGGCTCGACCGAGATCCGCACGGCCGCCGACGACGCCGCCGCCGCTGCGGCCGCGGCCCGTCCGACCCCGGTGGCCACCGCCCCCAAGCCCGAACAGCCGGCCCCCGCCGCCGTCGCCCCGGCGCCCGCCGAGCAGCCGACGGTCGACGCCCAGATGGCTGACGACGCCGCCGCGGCGGGCATGACCTCGCGGGCGGGCAGCGAGCAGCCGACGAACTAGGGGCGACCAGCTAGGCCGCGTCGCTCTCGGGCTTCTTCAGGTTCGTCAGGAAGGCCCGCGCCGCCGTGCGGTGCATCACCGCCAGGGCGTCTTCCAGCGCGTCGATGCGCTCGGCCTGCTTCAGGACCAGCCGCTCCAGGTCCTGCAGGCGTTCCTCGATCGGATCTCGCATGATGTCCTCCGCGTTCCCGGAGGCCATCGAGCGCCCGGCGCGCGGACAGGTCAAGACGGTGCGTTTGCACGCGAAAAGAAAAAGGCCCCGGATCGCTCCGGGGCCTTTCCTTTGCGGGAGCCGAAAGCCCTAGGACTTCGGCGCGGCCATCGGCGGCAGCTTGCCGGCGGCGGCCTTCATGGCCTCGTGCTGGGCCGGGGGCAGGGGGATCAGGCCGCGGCCCTGCAGGTAGCCGCCACGACCGGTCGCCGCGTCGGACACGAACTCGGCGATGAACTCCTTCAGGCCCGGGGTCACCCCGACCTGGTCCTTCTTGACGTAGATGTAGAGCGAGCGCGACAGCGGGTACTGGCCGCTGGCGATCGTCTGGGCCGAGGGCTTCACGCCGTTGACGGCCGCGCCCTTGATCTTGTTGCCATTCTCTTCGAGGAAGCTGTAGCCGAACACGCCCAGCGCGCCCGGGGTCTTCTCGATGGTGCCGACGATGGCGTTGTCGTTCTCGCCGGCGTCGACCCAGCCGCCGTCCGTGCGCAGCGGATCGACCTTGGCCTTGAAGGCCTTCTCGTCGCTTTCGGCCAGCGACTTGGCGGTCGGGAACTTCTTGGCGCCGCCCTCGATGGCCAGCTCGACGAAGGCGTCGCGGGTGCCCGAGGTGGGCGGCGGGCCGTAGACCAGGATGCGGTTGGCCGGCAGGCCGGCGCCGACGTCCTTCCAGGTCTTGTACGGGTTGGCCACGAACTGGCCGCCGCGCAGGACGTTCTGGCCCAGGCCCAGGAACAGGTGCTCGACCTTGAAGCTGTAGTCGGGCGAGGACTTGTCCATGGCCACGACGATGCCGTCGAAGCCGATCTTCAGCTCGACGATGTTGTTGACGCCCTTGGCCTTGCAGGCCTCGAACTCGGACTTCTTCATCGGCCGCGAGGCGTTGGCGATGTCGGGGAACTTCTCGCCCATGCCGCCGCAGAACATCTTGATGCCGCCGCCGGTGCCCAGGCTCTCGATCTTGGGCGACTTCTTGCCTGTCTTCTTGGCGAAGTTCTCGGCGGTGCGGGTGGAGAACGGGAACACGGTCGACGAACCGGCGGCCCAGACATAGTCGCGGGCGGCGTGGGCGCTGGAGGCGCCGGCCAGCAGGCCGAGCGCGGCGGTGGCTCCGAGCAGGGTCTTCATGGGGGACATTCCTACTTTCGAGGGGGCGAGAAGAAGGGGAACGCACGAAGCGTACGTCCCATGCCGCCGTCATTTGTCACAGTTTGGCGACAGTTTTGCGACAGCGTCCGTTCACGGACGATCCCGCCGTCCGGCCGCCCGCCATTTGGCGCCGCCCAGCGGGCGCGACGGTGCGATTGACCACCTAGGGTCGAGGTTCTACGCTTCCGGTAGCGTTCCGAGGAAGGGCGTCCGCATGAAGTCGATCCTTGTCTGCATGGCCGCCCTGTCTTTCGCGGCTCCGGCGCTCGCCGGCGAGTGGCCCAAGCAGGACTGGCGCCTGCTCAAGGTCACGCCCATGCCGCAGCAAACGCCGTCGGCCGCCCAAAGGGATGGCGGCGCCTCTCCGCCGCAGGTCCTGGCGACCGGCCCCGTGAGCGGCCGCCTCGGCGGCCCAGCGCCTGGCAGCCGGCAGAACATCGCCCTTGATCTGAACTCGATCGATCGCACCGGCGACAATGTCGAGCTCCGCTATTTCGTCTGGCCCGACGGGCGTTCGGAGATCACCGAGGTCTCGTCGCGGATCGACTGCTCGCGGACCGGCGAGCAGGTCGTGTCCTGGCGTCGATACGATCGGGACTTTGTCTCTGTCGGGGCCGGCGAGGAAGGCGTGAGGCGGACGGACGCGACCGCCAGGGCGGTCGCCAGCTACGCCTGCCATCCCAGCCGGGGCCAGAACGTCAGCGGGAAGTCCCTGCCGGAAGTGGTCCGCGGCGGATAGCGCGCCTCCGAGGCCTACAGCAGGTCCAGCAACCGTTCCTTGGGCCGGCACAGGGCCACGCCCTTGGGGGTGACCACGATCGGACGCTCGACCAGAATCGGTTCGGCGACCATGGCGTCCAGGATCTGGTCGTCGGTGACGCCCGGCGCGGTCAGGCCCAGGGCCTCGGCCGGCGTGCCGCGCACCCGCAGCCATTCGTGCGGCCGCACGCCCGCCTGGGCCATCAGCTCGGCCAACTGCTGGCGGGTCCAGGGGCGCTTCAGATACGGGATGATCGACGGCTCGTGGCCGGCGTCGCGGATCATCTGCAGCACGTTGCGCGAGGTCCCGCAGTTGGGATTGTGGAAGATCGTGATCGGAAAATCGCTCATGGCCCCGGTGAACCAGCCGCTGCGCGCGCTGTAAAGGCCGGACGCGTCAGACGGTCGCGGCGCGCCCTCAGGTCAAGTCAACCAAGCGGCAACCCTGCCCGGCGATCCTGCGCGCCAGTACGCGTAGAGGACTTTCCCGCCCATGACCGCCTTCGCCGCCCTGCGCAGCATCGCCTTCGCCTGCCTGATCACCTGCGCCGCCATGACCGCCGCCTGGAGCAGCCTGCGCCACGCCGTCTGGCTGAACGACCAGGATCGCGGCGACGTGGTCTGGATCAGGACGGCGAGCCGTTAGGCCGCCCGAGGCGACGGGCCCCCGCTACTTCACCACGCCGAACCGGAACTCGGTCGTCTGCTTGAACGTCTGGCCCGGCCGCAGGACGGTCGAGGGGAAGTTCGGGTGGTTGGGGCTGTCGGCGAAGTGCTGGGTCTCGATCGCCAGGCCCGCGCCCTTTTCGAGGCCGGTCCCGTCGGGACGCTTCAGCGCGCCGTTGAAGCTGTTGGCGGTGAACAGCTGGACTCCCGGCTGGGTGGTGGCCGCCTCCAGGGTGCGGCCGCTGGCGGCGTCGACCACCCGCACGGCCGGGACCAGCCGGCCGCGCCCCCCGCCGTCGACGACGAAGTTGTGGTCGAAGCCGTTGGCGAACTTGATCTGCGGATCGTCGGCCGTGACCCGGTCGCCCAGCCGCGTGGGCTTGCGCAGGTCCAGGGCCGTGCCGGCCACGGGGGCGATCTCGCCGGTCGGCAGCTTGCGGGCGTTGATCGGGGTGAAGGTCTGGGCCAGCACCTGGACGGTCTGGTCATAGACGTTTCCGCCGCCCGCCAGGTTGAAATAGACGTGGTGGCTGAGGTTGATCACCGTCGGCTTGTCGGTGACGGCGCGGTAGTCGATGCGCAAGGCGTTCTTGCGGGTGACCGTGTAGGTCACGGTCGCCTTCAGGGTTCCTGGATAGCCGCCTTCGCCGTCGGCGGCGGTGTAGGCCAGGGTGACGCCGGCCTCGCCGTGGCGCTGGAACGTCGTCCCCGTCCACAGCCGCGTGGCGAAGCCGGTGGGGCCGCCGTGCGAGGAGACGCCCTCGGCGCTGCTGGGCAGGTCGTGGCGCACGCCGTCGATCGTGAAGCCGCCGTTCGAGATGCGGTTGGCGTAGCGGCCCAGCAGCGAGCTGAAATTGGCCCGGGTCTCGTAGGCCTTCAGGTCGGCCAGCTCCAGGACGACGTTCTGCACGCGGCCCTCGCGGTCGGGGACGTTCACCTGGGTGATGACGCCGCCGTAGGACAGCACCTTCACGCTCATGCCGTGGTCGTTCTTCAGGGTGAACACCTCGACCGGTGCGCCGGCGGCGGTGACGCCGTACGGGGCGCGGGTCGCTTCGGCGGCCAGGGCCGGGCCGGCGGCCAGCAGCAGGGCGGCGGTGGCGAGGGTCAGGGTCCTGTACGCGGCGACAGCCATGGTTTCCTTCCCGGGATGCTCGTGTCGAGCTGTTATGGAAACCGGTGTCAGCCAAACGGCGGGCGAGATCAAGAGGCCGCTTCCGACGGATCGGAAACGGCCTCCCGATTTCGGTTCAAGTCTTCGTCAGGCTAGAACTGCCAGTCGAAGCCCAGGCGCACCGAGCGGGGCGTCTGGTAGGCCCGGACCTGGCCGTAGGTCAGGCTGGAGAGCCCGCCGGCCGTCTCGCCGAACTCGTCGTAGTCGGTGCCGCCCTGCAGGTTGAACAGGTTGAAGATGTCGGCCCGCAGCACGAGGTTGCTGTCGGTCTTGCTGCCCACCACCGGTACGACCGGCACGAAGCGGGCCGGCACGGTGTAGCGCAGCGAGACGTCGAACCGGGTGATCCAGTCGCTGTCGAACGAGGTCCCGCGGTTGACGATCTTGCCGCCGCAGAAGCGGGCGTTGGCCCCGTCGCCGTTGGCCTCCTGCCAGTCGGGCGCCGCGTTGGGCGGCGCCAGGCCGATGCAGCCGTACTTGCGTGGCGACAGGACCGAGAGATTGCCGCCCAGCAGCAGGTCCTCGAGCACGGCGTAGGAGCCGAACAGCTTGATCTGGTGCCCGCGGTGGTTGGGCAGCAGGCCGTAGGTGCCGGGGACATAGGCCAGGCGGTCGAAGTCGACGGTGATGCCGGCGTCGGTCTGGCCGTTGTCCGAGCGGGCCGCCCCTTCGAAATTGCCCTTCGATTCCGACAGCACGTACGAGCCGCGCAGGCCCCACTTGCCGTCGAACTCGCGGTCGAAGTTCAGCTCCAGCCCCAGATACTCGCGCTTGGCCTTGGGGAAGGCCATCTGCTGGGCGCTGATGGTGATGGTCTTGGCGGTTGTCTCGCCGGGCAGGGGATTGGACAGCTTGACCACCACGTCGCTGCCCGGATTGATGATCAGGAACTGGTGCGAGCCGTTCCAGACGTCGGTGCACCCGGTCTTGGCGGCGTTGGTCTGGGCGTAGCCGTTGGCCGAGCACCAGACCCGGATCGCCTGGTCCATCACCGTGTCCTCGCTGACCCGGCCCAGGTTGCGGTAGGTCAGGTTCACGCCGACCTTCCACAGGGCGTCGATCCGGTGCTCGTAGCCGATGATGTACTCGTCCTGATAGGTGGACTTCAGGTTCAGGGCCGAGACGGTGTCGGGCGCCGGCGCCAGGCCGTTGTTGCGGATCACGCAGGCCTGGGTGTTGACCGGCGCGATGCTCTTCACCGTGGCCACGCAGGGCACCAGGCTGCCGCCCGTGGCCTGGACGCCCACCCCGCCGATCGGCTTGCCGGTCAGAGGATTGAGCGTGAAGGTCGAGCCCGGCCCGCCGACCGGGAAGAAGAACTCCGAGGCGTCGATGGCGGGCGAGGCGGCGCGGAACGCCGTGTTCGAGGCCACCGGCAGGTAGGTGCGCCCGTACGAACCGTACAGCTTGTCGGTGCGGTTCCCGAACAGGTCGTAGGCGAAGCCCAGGCGCAGGGCGATCTCGTCGTCGAACTGCGAGAACGCCTGGCCCAGCGGGTTCATCACCTTGAACTGGTCCTTGCGGACGCCGAGGTTCAGGGTCAGGTCGCCGGTCACGTCCCAGGCGTCCTGGATGTAGTAGGCCCTGTTGCGCCCGGAATAGCCGCCGCCGGTCTCGAAGCGGCGCATCTCGACATATTCCTGGTTCGGCCCGATCGCGCCGCCCTGGGCCCCGCTGGCCCCGGCCTTGCGGTAGATCCAGTTGCGCTCGCCGTTGCGGACGGTGAACTGGGTCAGCAGGGTCTTCTCCTCGTCGAAGCCGCCGCGGATGTGGTGGTCGCCGAAGAACTTGAAATAGAGGTCGGCGTCGGCCCGGTAGAACTCGCGGTTGGCCAGGGACGGCACGGTCGACGAACTGGCGGTCTGGCGGCTGACGGTGGTGGCCGTGCCCGAGCGGTTGTCCTGGATCAGGGGCTCGGTCAGCAGGTTGCTGACCGACTTGTTGTCGACCTCGCTGCGGCCATAGGCGGCCGACAGGGTCAGCCAGTCGGTGAAGGTGCCGGTGTAGCGGGCCACGTAGTTCTCGCCGCCCTGGTACAGGCTGTCGGCGCTGGAGCGGTCGGGCAGGACCTGGTCGTTGGCCAGCAGGTACTGGTAGGTGTCGCGCTTGCGCTTCCGGCTGGTGTCGAAATAGGTGAACTCCAGGTGCTGGCGGCTGGTGACGTAGGCGTCCAGCTTGAAGGCGTAGAACGGATCGGCCGTGCGGTCCTTGGTGACGCTGGCGCGGGTGACGCCGGGCGCGGGGTTGGGGTTGTTGGTCCCGTTCTCCACCTTCAGGTCCTGGAAGGTGGCCAGGCCGTAGAAGAACAGACGGTCGCGGATGATCGGGCCGCCGGCCTCGACCGTCAGGCTGTTGTCGGTGCGGTGGGCCAGCGAGTTCCGCGAGATGGTGGTGTTGGGCATCTGCTCGCGCCACTTGTCGGGCTCGTAGCTGCCATGCAGGGCGAAGGTGAAGTCGTTGGAGCCCGACTTGGTCACGGCGTTGACCATCGCGCCGGTGCCGCGGCCGAACTCGGCGGGATAGCCGCCGGTCTTGACCTCGACCGACTTGTAGAACTCGAACGGCACCACGGCCGCGCCGATGCCGTTGACGAAGTTGGTGATGTTCAAGCCGTTGATATAGAAGACGTTCTCGCCGACCGAGGCGCCGCCCACGGCCGGCTGGGACTGGCCCTGGACGACGAAGTTGGTGGCGGAGTCGGCGGGGATGGCCGACGGGGCCAGCAGCACCAGCGAGGTGACGTTGCGGGCGATGGGCACCTGCTTGGTCAGGGTCTCGACATCGACCACCAGGCCGGTCGTGGTGCCCGCGAAGTCCAGCTGCGGATTGGCCGTGCCGGTGACCACCACCTCGGAGACGCTCGCGCCTTCCTCGTTGATCGTGAAGCCGAAATTGGCCGTCGAGCCGACGGTGACGCGGACGTTGGAGTCGTTGACCGGCTGGTAGCCGGCCTTGCTGATCGACACCGCATAGGCGCCCGACGGGATCAGGGCGATGCGGAACCGGCCGTCGGCGTCGGTGACCAGGTCGCGTTCGAAGCCCTGGGCCAGCGACTTGACCTTGATCGCGGCGCCGGCCACGGGCGTCCCGGAAGCGTCGGTGACCGTGCCGGCCAGGGCGCCCGAGCTGTAGTCCTGGGCCAGGGCCTGGTGCGGCGCCAGGCCGGCCAGGATCGCCAGCCCCAAGAAGGAGGCGAGCGGTGCGGCCGAGGCCAGGCCGGCCGCCATGGTCGTGGCCAGCAGCCGTCCGCGCCGGGTGGCGGATCGTCGATGTTGCGAACTCGAATGGGTGGACATGTAACCCCCTGTGTGTGAGCGCGAAGAGATTTCGCGTTATCTCAGACAGCGAATTACGGTCGTTGTGGTCAATAGATCGAGGGTTGATTATTAAAATACTGAAATGTTGTCGCGATACTGACACGGTCGAATTTGTGTACAGGGCCGTAAGTGTATTTATCGTATTCTGTATTTTATGCGTGAATATTGTTCACGCGCGAACACCCGCGCCGGCGTCGTCGGCGCGGGTGTTCTTTCGGCGGAGGTCCTGGTTCAGGCCGCGGGGACTTGGACGGTGGTCGGGATCGAGGGGCCGCGCCAGGCCGCGCGGGCCGCGAACAGGGCGATGGGCAGGCCCACCCCGAACATGTGGATGGCCAGGCCGCCGATCAGCACGTCGAGGTGCGGCGGGGGGCGGGGGCCGAACCGCAGCAGCAGGACCACGTAATTCATCACGACGTAGCAGCCGATCCCGTACAGCGGTCCCCACAGCCAGGGGCGGCGGTTGAGGGCGGGCAGGGCGCGGCTGGCCGCGACATAGACCAGGGCCATGACCAGGGCGATGCCGACGTGCAGGGCGCCGCCCAGGGCCGCGGCGGCCGCGCCGCCCGCGTAGGCGGCCTTGCCCAGCACGCCGCTGGCGATCGAGTGCAGGATCTTCTCGGGGCCGGTCCCGCGGGTCAGGCCGAAGAAGGTGAAGGCGTAGGTGATGTCCAGCAATGCGGCCGTCACGCCGCCGGCCACGACGGCCAAGCCGGGGCTGATTTCGCGCGCGGAACGGGACGGGGAAGGGGACAGGGCCATGGTCGATCTCAGTTGGCGCGCGTGGCGCGATGAAGGGCGGCGTCGGGCGTCGCGCGGACGTCGGCGGGCGCCGGGTCCGGCGCGGCGGCGATCGGGGTCTGGGCGGCGATCAGCTGCTCGATGCGGGCGGCCAGGGCCTGGCCGCGCGGCGACAGCCACAGCCGGCGCTCGCGCGGGTCCTCGACCCCGACCACGCAGTCCAGCAGGTCCAAGGACGGCGGCAGGGGCCGGTCGATCCCGGGCCCCGCCAGGGCGCGCGCCACGCGGGAGGCTCCGGCGTCGGTCAGGCCGCAGGCCAGGCCCAATTCGGTGACGTTGATGCCGGGGTTCTCGGCGACATAGAGGAAGGCCCGTACGCTGGTCAGGCTGATGGCGGGATGAATGCGCCGGAAGGTCTCCAGCGCCGCCAGCACGGCGTCGCGGCGGCGGATGCGGACGACCTCAGCCGTCATGATAGACCGCCAGGAGGCTGGGGCGGGTCCTGTAGCGGCGCGGCGCGGCGGTCTCGCCGGCCTTGGTCTCGCCGTTCAGCCGGGGCCGCAGGTGGTGGAAGGTGAAGGCGGCGGTGGCGTATTCGGCGCGGACGACCTCGAGCAGGGCCTGCGCCCGCCTCTGGTGCTCGGCCGCCTCGACATAGTCCAGGGCGGAGACCTCGATGGTGATCTGCGCTCGCAGGGTCAGCATCGGGATGTCCTTGGAGCGCGCGGTCATCTGGGCCCTCTCCGTGAGCATCGACTCTTGCCCGTCGATCTTGCCAGCCAGGGCCGCGGTGTCAGGCGTCGGGAGACCAACGGTCGGCGTGCTGCTGCCAGCGGCGGGATCGTCTGCCAACGGCGCCGCTCCGTCTGCGAACGGCGCTTTGCGCGGGGCCGCCCAGCGGCGACAATGGCCCATGACGTCGACGCCGGCCGCGCAGCAGCAGTCCCGGACCATCCTGATCGCCACGGCGGGGGTCTGGCTGCTGGCCTACGCCGCCCTGACCCTCAGCTGGGTCACGGCCAAGGCCCCGCACTTCTGGGACGGCTCGGTCCGGCGCGCGATCATCTGTGTGTTCGGCGCCTTGATGTGCCTGGCCATGCGGCCGCTGCTGCTGCGCTCGACGCCCTGGCCGTTCAGCCTGCGCCTGGCCCTGATCGCCGGCCTGTCTCTGATCGGCGCGCTGGTCTTCGGCGTGGTCGACTACGTGATCTATTGCGAGATCCTGCCGCGCTGGCCGGACTCGACCTTCTGGGGCGTGATGCTGATCGGCCGGACGGTGTTCTGGTTCTTCGCGGCCTGGGCGGCGATCTTCACGGCCGTCCACGCCGACCTGGCCGCGCGCGAGGCGCGGTTCAAGCTGGAGGCGGCGCGGGTGCTGGCCACCGAGACCCAGAACCGCATGCTGCGCTACCAGATCAGCCCGCACTTCCTGTTCAACACCCTCAACGCCCTGGCGACCCTGGTGATGGAGCGTCAGAACGACCGGGCCGAGCAGATGATCCTGGGCCTGTCGGGCTTCCTGCGCCGGTCGCTGGAGCGCGACGTGCGCGAGATGGTCACCCTGGCCGAGGAACTGGACGGCGAGCGGCAGTACGTAGCCATCGAGCAGATCCGGTTCGGCGACCGGCTGCGCTATGTGGAGCGCGCGCCCAGGGCCCTGACCGACGCCCTGGTCCCCAACCTGATCCTGCAGCCGATCATCGAGAACGCGGTCAAGCACGGCTTGGCCCGCAGTAGCGAGCCGCTGGTCATCGAGGTCGTGGTGGCCGCCGAGCGCGACGCCATGATGTCGGTCACCGTCACCGACGACGGCGTCGGCGGGGTCGGGGCGCCGCCCGGGCTGGGCGTGGGGCTGGAGAACGTCCGCCGCCGCCTGGAGACCCGCTACGGCGAGCGCGCCCGCCTGACCTGCGGCGCGCGCGAGCCCCGGGGCTTCCAGGTGCGCCTGGACCTGCCGGTGGAGCGCGCATGAGGAAGCGGGCATGAGCGACGAGGCCCTGACCGTCCTGCTGGCCGACGACGAGCCGCTGGCGCTGCGCCGCCTGCGCCGCCTGACGGGCGAGGTCGAGGGCGTGCGGATCGTGGCGACGGCCAGCGACGGCGACCAGGCTCTGGCCCTGGCGCGCGAGACCGCCGCCCAGGTGGTGATCATCGACATCAAGATGCCGGGCCGCGACGGGGTCAGCGTGGCCCGCGCCCTGGCCGGACCAGAAGGCCCGGTGGTGATCTTCGCCACCGCCTTCGACCGCTACGCCATCCAGGCCTTCGACCTGGCGGCCGTGGACTACCTGCTCAAGCCCTTCGACGGGGCGCGGGTGGCCGAGGCCCTGGCCCGGGCCCGGGCGCAGATCCGGGCGCGCGAGGCCGAGCAGCGGATCGGCGAGCTGCGGGCCATCGTCCAGGACCTGAGAGAAGGCGGGCGCGCCGCCGACAGCCGCTTCGAGACCGAGCTGTGGATCGACGGCCGGGGCGGGGCCCAGCGGGTGCTGGTGCGCGACCTCGACTGGATCGAGGCCGAGCGCGACTATGTCCGCCTGCACGTGGGCGTGCGAAGCTATCTGGTCCGGGACTCGATCCGCAACCTGGTCGAGCGGCTGGACCCCGAGGCCTTCGTGCGCATCCATCGGTCGGCGGTGGTCCAGCGCGACCGGGTGGCCCAGCTGGCGCCGCGTCCCGGCGGCGGGCTGACGGCGGTGCTGTCGACCGGCGCCCGGCCGGCGGTGGGCCGCAGCCACGCCGCGGCGGTGCGGCGGCTGTTCCGGCGCTCGTCGGGCCGGACGCGGACGTCCGAGCCTTCGTAAGAGGCCGCTGCAGGCCTGGATATCTTGGAGAGGGGCGCGGAGCGGAGCCGCCGCGTCGGACGCCAGAGGCTGTCCGGAAGAGCCGCGTCGTTCGACCGGGTGGGGCGAGCCGACGGGCGGGCGCTTCAGCCGTGTCGCTTGAAGGCCGGGATGAGCGGCCGGCGGTGAGGCCGGCCGCTCGCCGAGGGATTAGCCGTTGACGGCGTCCTTCAGTTGCTTGGCCGGCGTGAAGGCGACCTTCTTGCTGGCGGCGATTTCGATCGCGGCGCCGGTCGAGGGGTTGCGGCCGGTGCGGGCCGGCTTGGCCTGGACCTTGAACTTGCCGAAGCCCGGGATCGAGACTTCTTCGCCCTTCACGGCGGCGGTCGTCAGCGACTTGAAGACGCCGTCGATGATGGCCTTGGCTTGAGCCTTGGTCAGCTTGTCGTCGGCGGCCACGGCGGCGTCGACCAGATCCGAAACGTTCATAAATCAGCTCATCTGCTGGGAATCAAAAGAGACCCAACCCTGCCGGGCCAAACGCGCTTTGTCACCTCATGTTGAGAACAAGGGTTAACGCGCCGATCCGACGAAGGCGGGCAGGCGTCAGCTTGCGGAGAATCCCCGCCATATCAACCCCTTAAAGGAGCTCGGCGGCGCTGATCGCTGTGGAAATCTCGGCGCCGGCGGCAGGGCGGGCCGATTGTGCGGGTGCGAAGGCGACAGGCGAATCCGCGAGAATCGCCGAGGGAACCGCCCGGCTAGGGTTCGACGGTGCGGATCGCGGCGGGGCCGGCGGGCAGGGCCAGGGTCGCCTCGTGACGCAGTTTCCGGCCGTCGAAGGCGAAGGATTCGACCGTCTGGCCGACCATGCACTGGACCAGAAGACGCCGGGAATCGCGCGACCAGGCCACGCCCTGGCCCCAGGCGCCGACCGGGGCCTGGGCCACCTTGACCAGCCGTCGGCCGTCGATCCGCCAGACCTGGACCAGCCCCTGGAGGTGATAGCCGGGCGCCTTGGTCGAGAGGTTGGAGCCCTCGTTGACGTTGACGGCCACGTAACGGCCGTCGGGCGACATCTTCAGCCCCTCGGGCGTCAGGCCCACCGACACGGTGTCGACGACGACGGGGACGGGCGGGGCCAGGTCGATCAGGCTGATGGTGTCGACGTCGCGGCCGCCGCCGCCGATGTTGCCCGACACCGCGAAGCGGCGCGGCCCGTCGGTGTCGATCTGGTAGGGCCGCAGCCCGGCCGCCAGGCTCACGGAAGTCAGGGTCACCTTCGCGCCGTCGACGGCCAGCTGGACGATCCTGTGGTCGTGGTCGCGCGAGACCAGCGCCCGGCGGTCGCCGTCGAAGAAGATCGGCATGGCCGGCGAGGAGTCCGGGTCGCCCACCTTGACCTTGCCGGCCGGCGCGGCGACGCCGTCCGCCAGGGTGAAGACGCTGACCGTGCCCTCGGCGCGGTTGGCGACCAGGGCCAGGGTCCCGGCGCGGTTGATCGACACCCCCGAGGCCCCGGCCCCGGCGTGCAGGGTGGCGGTGACCTTCAGGGCCTTCAGGTCAATGATGCTGACCAGGTCGTCGGGAACGATCCGGGTCGGGTCGGCCGGGTCGATCCTGCGGGCCGAGGTGACCAGGGCGAACGACCCGTCCGGGGCCACCGCGACGCTGGACGGCGGGCCGATGACGCTGGTCGGCGCGGCCACCTCGCCGACGATCCGGGGCGGCGAGGCCGACAGGTCGATCAGCGACACCGAGTCCGGGCGCGGATGGGCCGGGACCACCTGGGCGCCGTCGTCCAGCACCTGCTTGCCGTCATTGGCCGAGACCGCGATCTGGGCGTGGCCCGTCCCGGCCAGGGTCTGGGCCAGGGTCAGGGCCAGGACGGCGGCGAGGAGCGGGCGGACGGGCATGCGGAAGATCCTGACGGTTCGGCGCGCGGCGCGCCAGTTGCTGCGAACGGCAAAGCGCGCGAACGCCGGGAGGGACGTTCGCGCGCCTCTGCTGTCGATGCGCGCGGCGGGGACAAATCCACCGCGCCATCGCTTCATCCGGGACTAGTAGGTGTAGCGAACGCCCAGAATGAACTCGCGACCCGTGTGGTGGTAGAACGAGCTCCGGTCGGCGACGGAGTCGTTGAACTGGTCCTGGTACTCGTCGGTCAGGTTCACCCCTTCGAAGGTGAGCTTGAAGTGGTCGTTGATCGTGTACTGCAGCGAGGCGTCGACGTTCAGCGTCTCGTTGGTGCCGTCGGCGTTGGTGCCGGCTTCCGAACCTGGGACGCGGGTCAGGTAGCTGTCACGATAGGCCACCGAGGCCCGGGCGCTCCATTTGCTGTCCTCGTAGTAGATCGTGGCGTTGTACGAGCTGGGCGACAGGCCCGTCAGGTTGGCCGTGGCCACCACCGCGCCGGCGCCGTTCAGGTAGTTGATCGACGATTTGACGTGCGTGTAGTTCAGCAGCACGCCGGTGTGGCTGAGGAAGCCCGGCAGGAAGGTCAGCGGCTGCTGGTAGTTGATCTCGTAGCCGGTCAGGTCGCCGCCGGGGGTGTTGCTGGGGGCGGTGAACTGCCACTGGGCGTCCACGCTGCAGCCGTTGGTCGTGCCGCAGGCGGCGATGGCCACGCTGTCGGGCAGGCCGAACGGGTTGCCGGTGAAGGTCGAGTTGGTCTGCAGCGTCTGGACGAAGCTGCCGATCTCCTTCTTGAACAGCGCCAGCGACAGCAGGCCCGACTGCTGGAAGTACCATTCGAACGACAGGTCGTAGGCCTTGGCCCGGAACGGGTCGAGGTTGGGGTTGCCGGCGCTGACGCTGCGGCCCGCGCCCGAGACGCTGATCGTCGCGCCCGGCGTCAGGCTGCCCAGGTCCGGCCGCGACATCACCTTGGCCGCGCCGAAGCGGATCAGGAAGTTGTCCATCGGCTCGTAGACCACGTTCATCGAGGGCAGGGTGTCGCTGTATTCGCGCGACGCCTCGATCGCCACCGGCGCGCCGCTGACATAGGTGTAGCCGTTCGAGTTCTGCTTGGTCTTGACGTAGCGAACGCCGAAGTTGCCGCGCAGGGGATGGCCGGCGACCTCGGTGTTGAAGTCGGCCTGGACGTAGCCGCCCAGGTCCTTCTCCTCGACGCCGCGGTTGTTGCCCAGCGCCGGCTCCTTGCCCAGCTTGAACGTGCCGCCATAGGCGGTCTGGTCGTAGAGGCTGAGCACCGAGGCGGCCTTCTGGACGTCGGGGATCAGCACGTCGACGCCGGCGAAGTTGGCGATCTTGCCGTAGGTCGAGCGGTCGATCGCCACCAGGGCGGCCGGCACGGTGGGCTCGATATTGGTGCTGGTGCCGTTCGAGCGGCGCACCTCGGTGGTGTCGAACTTGTATTCCTTGTACGAGCCGCCGGCGCTCAGCTTGAAGATGCCGAGATTGGCCCATTCGCCGTCCAACTGGGCGACGTCATAGGTGTTGACCGCCGACTGCGGGCGCTCGCGGATCTGGGTCAGCACCCACTTGGTGGGGTCGGTCAGGGCCGCGCTGCCGTAGTCTATCTTGGGCAGGTTGCCGTCGCTGTAGTCGTAGGAATAGCCCTGGACGTTGAACTGGTCGAACTGGACGGTCGTCTGGATCGGGTTCTGGTGGTCGGACTTGGAGTGGCCGAGCAGGCCGGTGATCTTGATGTCGTCGGTGATGTTCTGCTCGAGGTTCACGCCGAACTGGGTGAACTTGGTGTCCAGCTCGTCGAAGCGGTTCTCGACCCGCAGGTCGACGTTGTCGAACTTGCCGGCGATCATGGTGTTGTTGCTGTCGATCGTCGACGAGACCACGTGGGTCTGGGCGATGCCGCACGAGGTGGCGACGTTGGCGGCCGTGCAGGCCCCGCCGACGCTGAACGACGGCGCCTCCAGGTACTGCTCCTCGCGCGTGCCCTTGAAGTCGGCGTAGAGGGCGTCGAAGCTCAGCAGGGTCTTGTCAGTGGGCCGCCACTGCAGCGACAGGGTGCCGCCCAGGCGCTTCTGGTCGTCGGTGTAGTTGTCGTATCGCGGGAAGCGCGGGTGGAAGGCGGCGTTGTTGGCGGCGGCGGCCGGGTTGACCGTGGTCGGCAGGCCCGCGCCGTTGGGCAGGGCGTCGAAGCCCGGGCTGAAGGCGTTGCCGGTGGCCCAGCGCACGGTCGAGGAGCCGTTGTCGTCCAGCTGGCGCTTGGTGTAGGCGACCGACAGCAACGCGCCGAAGGTGTCGTCCTTCCACGTGTTGGAGATCATGAAGGCGCCGCGCGGATTGGTCGACTTGGCCAGGTCGTTGTAGCTGCCCTGCACCGAGCCGGCCATCTTGAAGCCGTGATAGTCGAAGGGGCGGGCGGTGCGCAGGTCGACCGTGGCGCCCAGCGAGCCTTCCTCGATGGCCGCCTCGGCGGTCTTGCGCACGGTGATGGCGCTGAACAGGTCCGAGGCGAAGACGTTGAAGTCGAACGAGCGGCCGCGGTTGGTGCCGCCGCCGGCGTCCGAGCCGCCCGCGGTGGTCAGGGCTTCCATGCCGTTGATGCGCACGCGGGTGAACTGGGGACCCAGGCCCCGCACCGAGATCTGGCGGCCCTCGCCGCCGTCGCGCGCCAGGGCGACGCCGGGGATGCGCTGGATGGATTCCGAGAGGTTCAGGTCGGGGAACTTGCCGATGTCCTCGGCCAGGATGGAGTCGACGGCGGCCGACTCCTCGCGCTTGACGTTCAGCGCCTTGGCCAGGCTGGAGCGGAAGCCGGTGACGACCACTTCTTCCACCGAGGTCTGATCATCGGCGGCGGCCGGCGCGGCCTGCCGCGCGGCGGCGGGGGTGGCGGCGAGGCCGAAGCAGACAGCGGCCATGGACGCGCTCGCCAACCAGACGCGGCGTTGAACTGTAGACATGTATCTTCCCTCCCGACGGGACTTTAGTCCGGACCCTGTTCGGTCCTGTTTTCGGGAAGGGGCGGCGCTCGGTCCGGTCATTCGGAGCGGCGGCGGAACCTCGTCCCGCCAGGAGACTAGGAGCTCCCGGCGGCGCGCCGCCAATGCCGTTCCGGAACGTCGCGATGCCGGTCCGGCATCACGCCGCGAGCGACATCAACCGTTCGTAGCGCTGGAGGATGCGCTCTAGCGTCGAACGCTTGATCGGCTTGCCGTCGCGCAGCTTGGTCCAGGTGGTTTCGCTGATCGCATAGCAGTCGAACAGATGCTCGCGCGTCACGGCGGGCAGCCGGGCGCGCAGGCGTTGGACGATGTCGCGGGGTACGGTGAGGGTTTCGGCCATGGGCAGGGTAACGCCCCCGGAGCGCGTCCGCTCCGGGGTCTCCAAGTTGGATCAAGGGGCGATGACGGTGTTGTTGAGCTGGGTGATTTCCGGTGCGTCGGCCGGGGTGAGGATGCGGACCCGGTAGCCGGTCTTCCAGCCGGCCTTGAGCGAGACCTGAACAGTCTTGGGCTTCAGGTCGAGCGGGGCGGGCAGGACCGGGGTGGTGGTCCGGGCCAGCTCCTTGCCCGAGGCGTCCTCCACCACGACCACCGAGGCCGGAGCCGGCTTGGCGCCCAGGCTGTGCACGGTGATGGTCAGGCCCGACTTGCCGGCCTTGACGTCGTCGCGGCCGATCCCGAGGTCGGGACGGTCGGTGACGGGCGTGGCGGCGGGGGTCTGCAGGGCGAACTCCCAGGTCGTGGTCTTGCCCGGTGCGAAGGTCATGTCGAGGCCGACGGTGCGCTCGAGGGCCACCGAAGCGGCCGGATCGCTCGCGCCTTCCACGGCCCGCGTCACCGACCACCGGCCGGCGGCGACGTCCCATCCGGTCATCACCGCGTGAATCGGCTGGGTGGTCAGGTTGTAGCCGGTGACCTTGAAGCTTTTCTGTCCGCCGGTGACCAGGATGCCGACGTCCTCGGCCGCGGTCGGAGTGTCGAACCGCCAGCTGACCAGGGCGCCGGGGAACATCTGGTTGCGGGCCAGGGCCATGGCGCCCAGGCGCGAGCGCTGCAGGACGGCGCTGGACAGCTCCACGCGGTCCGACCACCAGTGGGCCTCGGTGACCATCCACATCCGCCGTTCGGCGGTGACGATCTCGTCGCCATAGGCCTTTTCGAGATAGGCGGTGTCGCCGGTCGAGCGCCAGGCCTCGTACAGTAGGAACGGATCGTCGGCGCCCTTGGCGATCGCCGCCTTCAGGCCCGGGGTCTGGGCGTCGCGCAGGCCCAGCATGTCGATCACGTCGCTGTTGAGCTCGTCGACGCCCTTCAGGCCGGTGCGCGCCATTTCGCCCTGCAGCGGACGCAGGTACTTGTCGTCGCCGGTCCAGCGCCAGGCGGCCCAGAACAGCTGCATGGCCGAGACGTTGCCGCGGCCCTTGCCGACCAGTTCGCCGCGCGACTGGCCGGTGGCGGCGTGGATGTCCTCGGGGAAGCGCCAGGTCCCGTCCGGGTCCTGCTTGCCGTGCGCCAGGTGGCCGTCGGCCAGGTCGACGATCAGCGTCTTGATGGTCGGATCGCCGTTGAAGTCGGCCAGCACGATGCCGGGGTGCAGGATCAGATACGAGTAGGGGTGCGACCAGCCCCAGGGGCCGTCGCGCGACACATCGGTTGCCGAGAAGAACCGGCTGACGGCGTGCACGTGGCCATCCTCGGCCTTGTGCATCACGGTGGGATAGGCGCGGGCCGTCTCCATCAGCCGCTCGACGATCTTGGGATCGCCGAAGCTGGTGTACATGGCCTCGGCCTTGAGGTTGATCGCCTCCTCGTACGAGTGCAGCTCGTCGGTTTTGATCTTGCCCAGGCCCAGCGGCATCATGTCGTTCTTGTAGGCCGCGTCGAGCAGGGCGTTCAGCGAGGCCGTGGCCTTGTCCGGGATGTCGCCCATCAGGGCCAGGGGCGGCCACTGGTGGGTCAGGTCGTTGTCGTCCGAGATGCCGCCGCCGAAGTCGCCGTAGGGCGACTGGCGGTTGTCGATCCACCACTCGATGAACTTGCGGACCCGCTTGAGGTCCTCGACCTGCAGGAACGCCCACTTGGGCACGCCGGGCGGGGCGTTCGGCAGGGCGACGGCCGGACCCGGCTGCTCGGGATTGAGCTCGAACCACATCTCGCGGCCGTGCTGGTTCTTGGGGTCGACCTTCAGCAGGTCGGACAGCTCCAGGTCCAGGCGGGCGTAGCGGGCCAGGCGCTTGGAGACGTCGTGCTCCTCGACCAGGAAGGCCAGGTTGTCGCGGGCCTGGGCCAGACGGTCGGCGACGTGCTCGGCCTTGGCGTCGTCGGCCGGCTTGAACTTCAGGCGCACGGCCATGCCGTCCAGCGACTTGGCGTCGAAGTCCGAACCCGCGCCGGCGATGCTCAGATACAGGCTCTTGCCGGCGGGCAGGATGCGGTCGCGGGTGTCGAGGAACACCGTGCGGGCCTCGCCCGGCTTGACCGAGACGTTGACGTCCAGCAGGTCGCGGCCCGGCCACAGCGGGTCCTTGACCTTGATGTTCAGCGGGAACAGGCCGCCGTGGGTGGCCTTGACGTTAAGGGCGGGGATGTCGATCGCCACGCCGTCCAGGCCAAGGTCGGCGCCTTGCCAGCCGTACTCGAACTTGCCCACCGGACCGCCGGGGCGGCCCAGGCGGAAATCGGCGGGGATCAGGATGTGGACGATCGGCTGGCTGGGGCCGGCGACGTCGGCGCGCGCCTTGAGCGGGGCGCCGGCGGGCAGGGCGGCCACGGTGGTCCGCTCGCCGGCCGCGTAACGGCCCTTCACGAAGGTCGAGAGCTCGTCCAGCGTCGGGTAGGTGGCCGGGTCGGCGCCCGGGCGCACGACGTAGCTCAGGGTGAACTCGTCCGGCTCGGCGGCGGCGCTGACGTTGTAGGCCCCCAGCTCCTGGATCGGGGTTTCCTGCACCACGTTGTCGAACCGCAACTTGCCGCCCCTCAGGGCCGCGAACTGGTTGAAGGTGCGCAGTTCGCCCTTGGGCCGCTTGGCCAGCGGGGTCTCCTTGCCGGCCGCGTCGATGGTGGTCAGGGCGCCGTAGGCCGCGCCCTGGAACTCCAGGCGGTTATAGGGCTCGTCCGGCAGGGTGAAGGTGACGGCCTTGCCGCCCTCCACATAGACGTTCCAGTCCGGCAGCTCGAAATAGTCGTGGCGGCCGGGCAGCTTCGAGCGGTTGTAGACGCCGGGCCAGGTGGTCTCGGGGATGCCGTCCGAGCCCAGGCTCATGCGCTCCTTGATGTCGTACTGGTCGGTGAACTCGACCTTGCGGATCGTCGTCCTGGCGTCGGCCAGGTACGGCGGCGGATCGGCCGGGCGGTTCCAGCCGTAGCGATAGGCCCAGGTCTTGGCGTCGGCGACGACCGGCGCGGCCGGGGCGGGGTCCTTGCCGGCGGCCAGGCCGGCGACGGCGGCGTCGTCCAGGACGTGGTCGTAGACACGGATGTCGTCGACGTCGCCGCCGCGGATGAACTGGTAGGCGCTCTGCACCTGGTGGGGCGAGATCACCCGGCTGTGCGGGCCGAACTGGTCCAGCCCCGCGTCCAGGGCGGCGGCCTGGGCCTTGGAGGCCACCGGCTTGCCGTCGATGTAGAGGGCGATGCCCTTGGTCTCGTCCCAGGTGAAGGTGACCAGGATCCATTGGTCGGGCTTGGGCGCCTCGGCCGTCGTGCTGACCCGCACTCGCGAGAGGTTGTCGTCGGTGACGAAGGCGTCGAAGCCCTTGCCGTTCCAGTCGATGCGCAGCCAGGCCATGTCCCAGCTGGTGTGGTCGGCGTAGCCGACGCGGAACAGCGGGAAGGGCGTGGTCCCGACCGGCTCGCGGGCCCGCCAGTAGAAGCTGAGCGTGCCGCGCTGGGCGTAGATGTTGCCCGGGGCCATCCAGCTGAGCGTCTCGTCGCCGGACGCCTCGATATAGGGGCCGTGGACCGGGTCCTTCTGGATCTTGACCTTGTCGGCGAAGTTGGGAACCGCCACCCCGCCCGCGACGTCGGCGGTCAGGCCCTTGTCGCCGGTCAGGTGGAACAGCAGGCCCCCATCGCTCTGCTGGGAGTCAGCGGCGTGGGCGAAGGCCGGAACGGCCGTTAGCGCGGCCGACAGCAACAGGGCGGCCCGGAGGGTCTGGTTTACGCGGGCCACTCGCCCCTCCCTAGAAACGCTCGTATCGAGTCTTGTTTTGGAAACCGGTGTCATTCAGGGCCACGCTAATTTCAAGACGTTGCAGGTTTGTTTCGGCCGGCGAGGGTTTCGCGGGCCTTGTCCATGTCCAGGGCGCCGTCCCACTTGGCGATGGCCACGGTGGCGACGCTGTTGCCGATCAGGTTGGTCACGGCGCGGGCTTCGTTCAGGAAGCGGTCGACGCCCAGCAGCAGGACCAGGCCGCTGACCGGCACGGCGTGCAGGGTCGACAGGGTGGCGGCCAGGGTGATGAAGCCCGCGCCGGCCACGCCGGCCGAACCCTTGGAGGTCAGCAGCAGCACGGCCAGGATCACCAGCTGGTCCATCAGGCCCAGGTGGGTGTTGGTGGCCTGGGCGACGAACACCGTGGCCAGGGTCAGATAGATGCAGGTGCCGTCGGCGTTGAAGGTGTAGCCGGTCGGCAGGACCAGCCCGACCACCGGCTTGGCGCAGCCCAGGTCCTCCAGCTTCTGCATCAGCCGGGGCAGCACGGCCTCGGTCGAGCAGGTGCCCAGCACCACGAAGATCTCCTCGCGGATGAAGCGCAGGAAGGCCCAGAACGGCAGGCCGGCGGCCCGCATTACCCCGCCCAGCACCACCACCACGAAGAACAGGCTGGTGACGTAGAGGGCGACCAGCAGGTGGGCCAGCGACCACAGGGTGCCGATCCCGTACTTGCCGATCGTGAAGGCCACGCCCGCGCCGGCGCCCAGCGGGGCCAGGCGCATGACCATGCCCACGACCTTGAAGATCGCCTCCAGGAACAGGTCCAGCATCTCGACCAGCGGCTTGGCGCGCGCGCCCATCTGGCTGATCCCGGCCCCGATCAGGACCGACAGCAGGATGACCTGCAGCATCGCGCCCTTGGCGAAGGCGTCGACCAGGGTGGTGGGGATGATGTCCATCAGGAACGGCACGACGCCCTGTTCCTTGGCCGCCTCGGTGAAGCTGGCCAGGGCGTGGCCGTCGAGGTTGGACGCGTCGATGTTCATGCCCGCGCCGGGCTTGAGCAGGTTGACGACGATCAGCCCGATGATCAGGGCGATGGTCGACAGCACCTCGAAATAGACCAGCGCCTTGACGCCGATGCGGCCCACCTCCTTGAGATCGCCCATCTTGGCCATGCCGACCACCACGGTGCCGAAGATGATCGGCGCCAGCAGCATCTTGATCAGCTTGATGAAGCCGTCGGCCAGGGGTTTCAGCGCCGTCCCGACGTGGGGGAACCACAGACCGACGAGAGCGCCGATCACGATGGCGATCAGCACCTGGACGTAGATCTGGGAGAGCAGTCTCTTGAGCGTCGGAATGGTCGTTTCCCCTTGAAGGAAGCCCGGCGTTGGACCGCCGGGTCTTCTGGTCGTGCGGTGTTCTAGGCGGCCTTGATGCTGGCCAGGGTCACGTCCTCGGTCAGGGTCCGCATCAGGGCGATCAGCTCCGACTTGGCCTCGAAGCCGACGCCCGGCACGTCGGGCAGGCCGACATAGCCGTTCTCGACCGCGATGCCGTCCGCGAAGCCGCCGAACGGCTTGAAGACGTCCGGATAGGACTCGTTGCCGCCCAGGTGCAGGCCGGCGGCGATGTTCAGCGACATCTGGTGCCCCCCGTGCGGCACGATCCGACGCGACGACCAGCCGTTCTGGTCGAGGACCTCGAGCGTTCGCAGATATTCGACAAGGCCGTATGACAGCGCGCAGTCGAACTGCAGGTAGTCGCGGTCGGGGCGCATGCCGCCGTGGCGCAGCAGGTTGCGGGCGTCCTGGTGCGAGAACAGGTTCTCGCCGGTGGCCATGGGCAGCTCGTAGTGCTTCGAGAGCTCGGCCTGCAGGGCGTAGTCCAGCGGGTCGCCCACTTCCTCGTACCAGAACAGGTTGTAGGGCTTCAGGGCCTCGGCGTAGGCCAGGCCGGTCTCCAGGTCGAAGCGGCCGTTGGCGTCGACCGCCAGGTTCTGGCCGTCGCCGACGATCTCCAGCACCGACTCGATGCGGCGCAGGTCGACGTCCAGCGACGCGCCGCCGATCTTCATCTTCACGACCTTGTAGCCGCGGTCGCGATAGCTGCGCATCTCGGCCTGCAGCTGGGCGTCGTCCTTGCCCGGATAGTAGTAGCCGCCGGCGGCGTAGACCCAGACCTTGTCGTCGGCCTGGCCGTCCCGATAGCGGTCGGCCAGCAGGCGGTAGAGGGGCTTGCCGGCGATCTTGGCCACGGCGTCCCAGACGGCCATGTCCAGCGTGCCGACGGCGACCGAGCGCTCGCCGTGCCCGCCGGGCTTCTCGTTCGTCATCAGGGTCTTCCAGATGGCGAACGGGTCGAGGTTGTCGTTGTCCTGGTCGATCAGGCTGTCCGGCGCGGCCTCGGCCAGGCGCGGCAGGAAGCGCTCGCGCATCAGGGCGCCCTGGCCGTACCGGCCGTTGGAATTGAAGCCGTAGCCGATCACCGGCTTGCCATCGCGCACCACATCGGTGATGACGGCGACGACCGAGCAAGTCATCTTCGAGAAGTCGATATAGGCATTGGCGATCGGCGAGGCGATGGAAACGGTCTTCTCGCGGATGTCGAGGATACGCACGGTGTTCTCCAGTTGGTGACTGGACCCTAGGCAAGCGGAAAACCGCGAGCCAATGCCGTTCTCGGCGATCGCTATGCGCAACAGGCATCATCTATGGAATTGATCTGGCTCGAAGATTTCGTCGCCCTGGCCGAGACGGGGAACTTCTCGCGGGCGGCCGAGAACCGGCACGTGACCCAGCCCGCCTTCAGCCGCCGGGTGCGGGCCCTGGAGGACTGGGTGGGCGCGCCGCTGTTCGATCGGGCCACCCCGGGCGTCACCCTGACCGCCGCCGGCCAGCAGTTCCGCACGGGCGCCGACGAGCTGATCCGCCGGATCATCCAGCTGCGTCGCGAGAGCCGCGAGGCGGGCGGGCAGGAGGCGGCCACCCTGCGCTTCGCCGCCACCCACGCCCTGTCCTTCACCTTCTTCCCGCAATGGATGCGCGACCTGGAGGCCGGGACCAACATGGGTCCGATCCGGCTGATCTCCGACAGCATGCAGGCCTGCGAGGAACTGATGATGCACGGCGAGGCGCAGTTCCTGCTGTGCCATCACCACGCCGCCGCGCCCAGCCGGTTCGGGGCTCAGTTCCGCTCGGCGGTGGTCGGTCAGGACGCCCTGGCGCCGTTCTCGGCGCCGGACGCCGACGGCAAGCCGCGCTGGAGCCTGATCGACGGCGCCGAGGAGGTCCCGTACCTGGCCTATAGCGACGAGTCGGGCCTGGGGCGGATCGTCGAGGCCCAGCGCTTCGCCGACCGCATCCAGGGGCTGCGCACGGTGTTCTCGGCACGGCTGGCGGCCAGCCTGATGACCATGGCGCGCGAGGGCAGGGGCGTGGCCTGGCTGCCGGTCAGCCTGGTCGAGACCGAGGTCGCCCTGGGACGGCTGGTGCGGGCCGGCGGGGTCGATCTGGAAATCCCGGTCGACATCCGGGTCTTCCGTCCGATCACCCGCCAGAGCCCGGCCGCCGAGGCGTTCTGGAGCGAGCTGGCGGGGCGGTAAAAAGAAAGGGCGCCGATGGGGGGGACTATCGGCGCCCTGGTGTCACAGTGATGGACGTGGGTCGCCCCTGACGGCGACATGTGCAACTTAGGGTTTCGATGCGATGGCCGCCAATGCCGAAACGGCCTAGCGCCATGCCTGATCGGCATAGTTCTTCAACCGCTCATCGCGGCGAATGCCGGGACCCAGGTCCCAAAGCGGTGTGGCTGATTGGAGAGGCTCAACGCTCGTGGCGTCAGCTTCAAAGCTTTTCCATCTGGGTCCCGGCTTTCGCCGGGATGAGCGGAGTTGGGGGGATTACTTCACCGATCCGCCGGCCTCGATCTTGAACGGCGTTCCGTCCGTCGCGGCCACCACGGTCCTGGCCGTCGTGACGGCGGCGTTGCGGACCAGCAGGCCGCGCTTGGCCTCGATGCGGACATTGCGCAGGGTCAGGCCCGCGATCGGGCGCTCGGGCAGGCCCACGGCGATGCCGGCCAGGTCGGCGCCGGTGGCGGTCAGGCCGTCGACCACGATCCCGTCCATGTCCGGCGTCTTGTCGACGACCACCGGCTGGGCCGCGTCGTCCGGCCCCGGCCAGATCTGGTTGCCCAGCATGAAGCCGCCGGGCTTCAGCTGGGCGCTGGCGGCCTTGATGTCGAGCGGGCGGTACTCGTAGTAGCTGGTGAAGACCAGCGGGGTCTCGACGTCGGTCATGCGGTTGTCCTTGAACACCACGTCGCGGACCTTGCCGCCCTTGCCGCGCATGGTTTTGATCCGCAGGCCGTACATCGAGCCGTCGAAGCTGTTGTTCTCGACCCGCACGCGGGCCACGCCGCCGCTGGTGCCGCTGCCGATGCAGATGCCGCGGCCCGCCAGGATGGTGTTGCCCGAGATCAGGATGTCGGACGACACCGCGTCCGGATAGCGGGCGTCCGGCCCGTTCGACTTCACCGCCACGATGTCGTCGCCGACGCTGATGACGTTGTTGGTGATCACCACGTGGCGGCTGTTGATCGGGTCGATGGCGTCGGTGTTCGGAGCGCTGGACGGGGCGGTGATCCGTACACGGTCGATCGTCACGTGGTCGCTGTCGTTCAGCACCAGGTGGAACGACGGCGAGTTCTCGATCCGCACGCCCTCGAAGCGGACATTGGTGCTGTGGCTGACCAGGATCAGGCGCGGACGGTCGTCCTTCTGCTGCTGGCGTGCCTGGCCGTCGGTGGCGAAGTTGGGGCTGGAGCGCCAGATCGCCCGGATGCGCTCCCACCAGACCGCGCCTTGGCCGTCGATCAGGCCCTCGCCGACCACGGCGACGTTGTCGGCGTCCTTGACGTTGATCAGCCCGGCCCGTTCGCCCTGCGGGAACAGGGCCGGGTCGGTGGCGGCCAGCACCTCGGCGCCCTTCTGGATCTCGAGCCGGATGTTGGACTTCAGCCAGATCGGGCCGATCAGATATTCGCCGCGCACCACCCGCACCGTGCCGCCGCCGGCCTTGGCGCAATCGTCGATGGCGGACTGGAAGGCCTCGGTGTCGAACCAGATGCGCGTGCCGCCGGCCCCGTGCTCGCGCACGTCGCAGACCTTGTCGGGGAAGCGGTTGACCGATTGGGCGTGGGCGGCGGTCCCGGCCAGGGCGGCGAGCGCGGCGGAGGCGAGCATCAGGCGGCGCGCGGTCGAGGTCTTCATCGGTCGGTCATCCCTAAGGTTCGTCGCGACGGCTGCGCGTCGCTGGCGGCGGCGCAGTCTAGGGCGCGTCGCGGTTCAGCGCCCATGCCGATGACGGTCGAGGTCATGCCGAACGGGCATGGCCCGGCCGGGGCTTCAATCCAGCTTGCGGCCGTCCAGCCAGGTCTCGATCAGCTTGGCCGCCTCGGCGCTGTGCTTCTCCAGCATCAGCATGTGGCCGTCGCCGTGCAGGCCGTGGTCGGCCATGCGGACGAGGTCGGTCTTCACACCGGCCTGGGTCAGGTAGCGCGCCGTGCAGTGATCGTAGCCGGCGTGGTACGAGGCCTCCGACATCAGGATCATGACCGGGAAGCGCGACAGGTTCGCCAGCCTCCGCGCCGGCTCGGCCTGCCGCCAGCAGCGGACCAGGTCGGGGTGCTCAGGCGCGGCCTCCTGGACCCTGGCCAGGTCGGCGGGGTCGGCCAGGGGCGGATCGTAGGTCAGGGGCGTGGTCGTCAGGCCCCAGGGACGCGAGAGCTTGTCCGGATCGCTGTCGCCCCACGGCGGCGGGGCGCCGAAGAACGGCGGGCCGCTGGGCTCGACCGCGACGATGGCCTTGACCAGGTCCGGCCGCGCCTCGCCGATCGCCCAGCCGAACGCGCCGGACTGCGAGTGGGTGACGATCACGGCCGGGCCGATCCTGTCGAGCAGGGCCGCGCCCGCGTCGGCCACCAGCTTGGCCGAGACGCCGCCGCCCGTGCTCGAGACCTGCGAGGCGTAGAACTGGTCGAAGATCGGGTCGCCCGGCCTGCCGGTGGTCCCGGGCCACTGGTCGTGCAGCCGGGCCTGGGGCCAGCCCTGGGGCTGGCCGTCCTGGGGCGGGAAGTCCTGCGGGGCGGTGAAGCGCTTGGCGACGAAGTCCGGCGGCTGGCGGTTGGCCGGGCCGTAGGCCTTCTCGTCGTAACCCGAGGCGCCGCGCCCCGGCTGGTCCATCAGATAGACCGCCCAGCCCTGGTCGACGAACTGCTTGGCCCAGCCGGGGCGGCCGTCCGGCGTCGACAGGAAGTTGGTGATGGTCTGGCCGGCGCCGGGGATGAACACCAGGGCCGTCTTGTGCCGCCGCTTGGCGGGCGTCAGGTACAGCACGTGGGCCTGGCCGGTCATGACCTTGCCGCCCTCGGCGTAGTGGCCGCCGACGAAGAAGGTCCCGACATCGGCGATCGCGGGGGAGGGCGCGGCGGCCTGTACGGGCGCCGCCATCGACAGGCCCAGCGCCGCCGCCATCGCCAAGCCGCGCCAGCCTCGAATGCTCGCCATCCTCACAGCCTCCCATTTTCGCGCAGCCTGGGCCGGGCAGGGGGCGATGGCCAATGCCGAACCGATCTCGCGCCATGTCCGTTCGGCATGGCGCGACACTTGAGGCGCAATCTTGGCGACAGAATACCTTAGCAAAATCAACGACAAAACAGTTGTCATCCCGGAAGCCCCGCAGGGGCTGTCCGGGACCCAGGGGACTGGGCCAGCGCTTTGCGGTTCACCTGGGTCCCGGACAAGCGCTGCGCGCTTTCCGGGATGACAACTGAAATTCGAAGCTTCTGCGCCCTGGGAACGAATTCAGTGCGCGAACAGCGCCAGCGGCACCGCGTCGGCCATGGCCTTGTAGCCGGCCAGCGAGGGGTGCAGGCCGTCGCCGGAGTCGAAGGCCGGCGACAGCTTGCTGGGGTTGGCCGGGTCGGCCGTCAGCTTGTCGAAGTCGATCACCGCGTCGAAGCGGCCGGGCGTGCGGATCCAGGCGTTGATCGCCTGGCGGTCCTGCTCGTTGGCCGCGTCGGGGTGGTAGTAGCCCGAGCCGCCGAACGGCATGACGGTGGCGCCGTAGACCTTGATGCCCCGCTCGCGGGCCCGGCGGATCATCTGGTCGTACGAGGCGATCATCCGGGCCACCAGGGCGGCGTGGGCCTCGGGCGTGGCGGGCTGGTCGCGGGTCAGGGTGCCCAGGTCGTTCACGCCCTCCAGCAGGATCACGTACTTCACCCCGGCCTGGTTGATCACGTCGCGGTCGAAGCGGGCCAGGGCGTTGGGGCCCAGACCGTCCAGCAGCAGGCGGTTGCCGCCGATGCCGGCGTTCAGCACGCCCACGCCTTTCGTGCGCGGGTCGGCCTGCAGGCGGGCGGCCAGGATGTCGGGCCAGCGGTTGTTGCCGTTGGTGGTGACGCCGTAGCCGTCGGTGATCGAGTCGCCGAAGGTCACCAGGCTGGCGCCCGCCGGGCGCTGGACATCAACGGCCGCGATCACGAACCAGCGGTCCAGCGACTTGGCGTTCGTCAGCTCGGCGGCGGTCAGCTGGTCGCCGGAGGCGAACCACGAGGTGGTGCGCGAGCCGGGGTGGCTGGTCTGCTGGGCGGGCGGCGCGCCGTCGAAGCGGATCGTGATCGCCAGGTTGGCCAGGGGCGCGGCCGGGAAGTCGATGGGGTCGGACAGGTATTCGGCCCCGGCCGGGATCGTCGTCTCCGGGCGGACGGAGAAGGTCAGGGCGCGGTCGCTGGCCGGGTCGATGCGGGCCGAGCCGGGGGCGGCGGCCAGGGCCACGTGGACGCCGGCCAGCTTCAGCGGCTCGGTCCCGAAGGCGTTGGACAGCTTGATGCGAATCTTGCCGCCGCCGGTGCTGAGCCGCAGCGTCTGGCGCAGCGTGCCGTCGGCGACGTCGGCGGCGGGCAGGGCGTCCTTGGCGGCGGGAATCATCTGGGCCGTGGCCCACGAGGCGACCCAGCGCTCGCTCTGCGCCGGCTTGGCGGGCGCGGCCCAAGCGACCGTGGGCGCGATCGAGATAGGGCCGGCGCCGATCGAAAGCGCGATCGCCAGCCCGACCAGGGCGCGTTTACCGATATCCATGCTTCCTCCAAGCCCGTCCGACGAAGGGTCTTTGTCTGCTCGCCCCCGACTCTGGGGGATGGAATGAGACCGGTACCATAAAAAACTTGAGTGGTCAGACCTCTCCTTCCATACTGTGGACCAACGTCGGCGAGCAACGCCGCCACCGTCCGTTCGACGGTCCGTTCCATCGTGGGGAAACGAAAGAGATCATGAGCCAGACCGTCACCCGCCGCACGCTCGGCGTCAGCCTGGCCGCCCTGGCCGCCGCCACCTCGACCCTCGCCCGCGCCGCCGCGCCCAAGGGCGGGAAGGGCGACAAGCCCCTCTACAAGGACCCGACCCAGTCGGTGGAGCTGCGCGTCCGCGACCTGCTCTCGCGCATGACCCTGGAGGAGAAGGCCGCCCAACTGGTCGGGATCTGGCTGACCAAGAACAAGATCCAGACCGACGCCGGCGAGTTCTCGCCGGAGGCGGCCAGCAAGAATTTCCCCAACGGCCTGGGCCAGATCTCGCGCCCGACCGACCGCAAGGGCCTCAAGCCCGCCACGGTGGTCGACGCCGCCGCCGGCGCCGACGACGGCTCGGTCAACCGCAACGCCAAGGAAACCGCCCGCTACATCAACGCCGCCCAGAAGTGGGCGATGGAGAAGACCCGCCTGGGCGTCCCGCTGCTGATGCACGACGAGGCCCTGCACGGCTATGTGGCGCGCGACGCCACCAGCTTCCCGCAGGCCATCGCCCTGGCCTCGACCTTCGACACCGAGATGACCGAGAAGGTCTTCGCCGTCGCCGCCCGCGAGATGCGCGCACGCGGCTCGAACATCGCCCTGGCCCCGGTGGTCGACGTGGCCCGCGATCCGCGCTGGGGCCGCATCGAGGAGACCTACGGCGAGGACCCGCACCTGTGCGCCGAGATCGGCCTGGCGGCGATCCGCGGCTTCCAGGGCAAGACCCTGCCGCTGGCCCCCGACAAGGTGTTCGTCACCCTCAAGCACATGACCGGCCACGGCCAGCCCGAGAACGGCACCAATGTCGGCCCCGCCCAGATCGCCGAGCGCACCCTGCGCGAGAACTTCTTCCCGCCGTTCGAACGGGCGGTGAAGGAGCTGCCGGTCCGCTCGGTCATGCCGTCGTACAACGAGATCGACGGCGTGCCCTCGCACGCCAACCGCTGGCTGCTGACCCACATCCTGCGTGAGGAGTGGGGCTACAAGGGCTCGGTCCAGAGCGACTACTTCGCCATCAAGGAACTGATGGCCCGCCACAAGATGACCGACAATCTGGCGGACACGGCCGTGATGGCCATGAACGCCGGCGTCGACGTCGAGCTGCCGGACGGCGAGGCCTACGCCCTGCTGCCCGAGCTGGTGAAGTCGGGCCGCATCCCCCAGGCCGCCGTCGACCAGGCCGTCGAGCGCGTCCTGGCCATGAAGTTCGAAGGCGGCCTGTTCGAGAACCCCTACGCCGACGAGAAGACGGCCGACGCCAAGACCGCCGCGCCCGACGCGATCGCCCTGGCCCGCGAGGCCGCCCGCAAGGCCGTCGTGCTGCTGAAGAACGACAAGGGCCTGCTGCCGCTGGACCCCTCCAAGTTCAAGCGCATGGCCCTGTTGGGCACCCACGCCAAGGACACCCCGATCGGCGGCTACAGCGACATCCCGCGCCACGTGGTGTCGATCCTGGACGGTCTGCAGGCCGAGGCCAAGAAGAGCGGCTTCGCCCTGGACTACGCCGAGGCGGTGCGGATCACCGAGAGCCGCGTCTGGGCCCAGGACGAAGTCAAGCTGGTCGACCCGGCCGTCAACGCCAAGCTGATCGCCGAGGCCGTCGAGGTGGCCAAGAAGGCCGACATCGTCGTCATGGTGCTGGGCGACAACGAGCAGACCAGCCGCGAGGCCTGGGCCGACAACCACCTGGGCGACCGCGATAGCCTGGACCTGATTGGCCAGCAGAACGACCTGGCCAAGGCGATCTTCGACCTGGGCAAGCCCACCGTGGTGTTCCTGCTGAACGGCCGTCCGCTGTCGGTGAACCTGCTGGCCGAGCGGGCCGACGCCCTGGTCGAGGGCTGGTACCTGGGCCAGGAGACCGGCAACGCCGCCGCCGACATCCTGTTCGGCCGCGCCAATCCCGGCGGCAAGCTGCCGGTCAGCATCGCCCGCGACGTGGGCCAGCTGCCGATCTACTACAACCGCAAGCCCACGGCCCGCCGCGGCTACCTGTTCGACGAGACGACACCGCTCTATCCGTTCGGTTTCGGCCTGTCGTACACGACGTTTGACATCTCGGCCCCGCGTCCGGCCAAGGACCAGATCGGGACCAACGAGAGCGTCAAGGTCGAGATCGACGTGACCAACACCGGCAAGGTCGCCGGCGACGAGGTGGTCCAGCTCTACATCCACGACGAGGCCGCCTCGGTGACCCGTCCGCTGCTGGAGCTGAAGCACTTCAAGCGCGTGACCCTGGCCCCCGGCGCCAAGCAGACGGTGACCTTCGAGGTCTCGCCGCTGGACCTGTCGCTGTGGAACCTGGACATGAAGCGCGTGGTCGAGCCGGGCAAGTTCACCCTGCTGTCGGGCCCGAACTCGGCCCAGCTGAAGCCGGCGACGCTGACGGTCGCCTAGGGCGCGGGACCCCCTCAGTCGCTCCGCGACAGCTCCCCCCGAGGGGGTATCTGTTCGGCGCAGATCCTCCCCCTCGGGGGGGGAGGTGGCCCGAAGGGCCGGAGGGGGCGCGCGAAGTGAAGTTTTGGGAGTAGACCCATGATCCGCACCGCCGTGTCCGCCCTGGCCCTGGCGGCGGCCCTCGCCGTGGGCGTGGCCGTCGCAGCGCCGGCCCGGGCCGGCGAGCCGGCGGCGGTTTCCGCCACCCCGGCGGCCGGCGCCTTCCCGCTGATCGCCGCCGGGCGCTCGGCGCGGATCGAGACCGACGTCACCGACTGGCCGGGCGTGCTGCGCGCGGTCAACGACGTCCGCGGCGACCTCTCCAAGCTGTCGGCCGACGCCCGGCCGGCGCAGGACGCGCCGGTGGTGATCATCGGCACGATCGGCAAGAGCGCCGCCATCGACGCCCTGATCGCTTCCGGCAAGCTCGACGTCACCGGGGTCAAGGGCCAGTGGGAGGCCTTCGTCCAGCAGGTGGTCGAGAACCCGCGTCCGGGCGTGGCCCGGGCCCTGGTCATCGCCGGCGCCGACAAGCGCGGCACGATCTTCGGCGCTTATGACCTGATCGAGCGGGCCGGCGTCTCGCCCTGGAGCTGGTGGGCCGACGCGCCGATCCCGGTGAAGGACCAGGCCTATGTCGCCGCGGGCCGGCGTGTGCAGAAGCCGGGGGTCAAGTATCGCGGCATCTTCCTCAACGACGAGGACCCGGCGCTGTCGGGCTGGGCCCAGCAGCGGTTCGGCGGGGTGAACCACGAGTTCTACGCCAAGGTCTTCGAGCTGACCCTGCGCCTGAAGGGCAACTTCCTGTGGCCGGCCATGTGGGGCAAGTCGATCTATGACGACGACCCGCTGAGCGCGCCCCTGGCCGACGAATACGGCGTGGTGCTGGGCACCTCGCACCACGAGCCGCTGGGCCGCGCCCACGTCGAGTGGGAGCGCTACGGCCAGGGCCCGTGGGACTACGGCAAGAACCCCGACAAGCTGCGCGACTTCTGGCGCGAGGGCGTCAAGCGGATGGGGGCGAACGAGAGCGTCCTGACCGTGGGCATGCGCGGCGACGGCGACGAGCCGATGACCCAGGGCACGGCGACCAAGCTCCTGGAGACCATCGTCGCCGACCAGCGCAAGATCATCGGCGAAGTGACGGGAAAACCGCCGGAAAGCAGCCCGCAGGTCTGGGCGCTCTACAAGGAGGTGCAGGACTATTACGACGCCGGCATGCGCGTGCCCGACGACGTGACCCTGCTGTTCTCGGACGACAACTGGGGCGACATCCGGCGGCTGCCGGAACCGGGCAAGACCCGGCCGGGCGGCTACGGCGTCTACTACCACTTCGACTATGTGGGCGGGCCGCGGAACTACAAGTGGCTCAACACCAACCAGGTCTCGCGCACCTGGGAGCAGATGAAGCTGGCCCGCGACTACGGCGCCGACCGGCTGTGGATCGTCAATGTGGGCGATCTCAAGCCCATGGAGCTGCCGACCGAGTTCTTCCTCGACATGGCCTGGGACCCGGACGCCATGACGGTGGGCAAGATGGCCGGCTTCACCCGCGACTGGGCCGCCGCCCAGTTCGGCCCCGACCACGCCGACGAGATCGCCGCCCTGCTGGACGGCTACACGCGCCTGAACGCCCGCCGTAAGCCCGAGCTGATCGACGGCTCGACCTTCAGCCTGGTCAATTTCCGCGAGGCCGAGCGGGTCGAGGCCGAGTGGGCCGACCTGGAGCGCCGCGCCGACGCCCTGCGCCGCGTGTTGCCGAAGGACCAGGACGACGCCTTCTTCCAGCTGGTCTGGTTCCCGATCCAGGCCAGCGCCAACCACACCCGGCTCTACATCGCCGCCGGCCGCAATGCGCTGTACGCCAAGCAGGGGCGGATGGCGGCCAACGCCGAGGCGGGCAAGGTCCAGGCCCTGTTCGCCCGCGACGCCGAGCTGGTGCGCCAGTGGGACGAGGACCTGGCCGGCGGCAAGTGGCGCAAGATGATGAGCCAGACCCACATCGGCTACACCTACTGGCAGCAGCCGCCGAGCAATGTCATCCCCGCGACGACGCCGGTGAAAGCCGCGCCCGGCTGGGGCGTGGCGGTCGAGGGCCGGGCCGAAGTGGTGGCCGACGCCGCCGACCTGCCGCCCCTGGCCCGCGACGGCGCCGCCGGCCGCTGGATCGACGTGTTCAACCGGGGCGCCGCGCCCCTGGCCTTCAGCGCCAAGGCCGGCGAGCCCTGGCTGAAGGTCGCGTCCGGCCCGGCCGCCGCCAATGGCGACACGCGGCTGGAGGTTTCGGTCGACTGGAAGGCCGCCCCGGCCTCGGCGCGCCGGGTCCCGATCGTCCTGACCGGCGCCGACGGCAAGACGGTGACGGTCACGGCGGTGGTCGACGGCGCGCCGCGCAAGACCGCCAAGGGCGCCTTCGTCGAGGCCGGCGGACCGCTGGCCATCGAGGCCGAGCACCATGCGGCGGCTGCAAGCGCGGGCGGCGTCTCCTGGACGACCATCCCGGGCCTGGGCCGGACCCTTTCGGGCGTGACCAGTTCGCCCTCGACCGCGCCGTCCAGCGCGCCGGGGCAGGGGGCTTTCCTCGACTACGCCGTCGACCTGGAGCAGGCGGGCGACTTCGACCTGCGGGTCTTCACCGCCCCCAGCCTCGACTTCCGGGGCGGAAGCGGTCTGCGCTACGCTGTTTCGCTGGACGACGCCCCGCCGGTGATCGCCAACCTGCACGAGGGCGAGACCCGCACGGGCGAGGGCCAGAAGAGCTGGGAGAAGGCCGTGGCCGACAACACCCGCGTCCAGACGATCCGGCTGACCGCGGCCAAGGCCGGCGCCCACCGCATCCGGCTGTGGCGCGTCGATCCCGGCGTGGTGTTCGAGCGGCTGGTGATCTCGCGCGGCGAGCTGCCGGCGAGCTATCTGGGACCGGTGGAAGGCGTGCGGCGCTAGGGCTTTGTTTCGATCCCGGGCCCTGCGATAGTCGGGGCGAGACGAGGAGGCTGAAGATGCGTCCTTTCCCGTTGAGGCTCGCGATCCTGGCCCTCGCCGTTACAGGTGCTGGGGGCCTGCTGGCCGGGGCCGTCCAGGCCCAGCCCGCGCCGGGCGGGCGGAGCTGGGGCAAGCCCGGGATCTCGTTCCTGCAGTACCGCACCGACGCCGTCGAATGCGCCTGGCTGGCGGGCAGCGCCACGCCGGTCTCCGTGCCCACGGTCGATCAGGTGTTCGCGATGGACGGCCAGGACATCTTCGAGGTGATCGAGAGCGCCAAGCGCAGCCAGTACCGCACCTTCAACAACGTCGCCGACCAGCTGGAACCGGCGCTGGAGACCTGCCTGCGGGGCCGGGGCTACCGGCCGTTCAAGCTGACCGACGTGCAGGACGCCCAACTGAAGCAGCTGAAGCGCGGCTCGACCTCGCGGCATCGCTACCTCTACGGTCTGGCGATCGATCCGGACGTGCTGAAGGGGCAGGGGCTGTAGGGCTCCAGGTCCCCAGGCGCCGCCGGCGGCGAGGAGGAGCTGGGCATGTTCGACGTCGCCGGATCCTGGACGCGGTTCGTCCCGATCGGGCGCTGGCTTCCGGCCTATCGCCGCAGCTGGCTCTCCACGGACATCCTGGCGGGGCTGGCGCTATGGGCCGTCATGGTCCCCGAGGGCATGGCCTATGCCGGGATCGTCGGCGTGCCGGCGATCATGGGTCTCTACACCCTGGCCCCGCCCCTGATCGCCTACGCCCTGTTCGGGACCTCGCGCACGCTGGTGGTGGGGCCCGACACCGCCACCGGCGTGATCTCGGCCCTGACCGTGGGGGCGCTGGCGGCGCGGGGCTCGGCGGACTTCGGGGCCCTGACCGGCACGCTGGCCGTGCTGATCGGCGTGTTCTTCCTGCTGTTCGGCCTCCTGCGGCAGGGATGGATCGCCGCCTTCATCGCCACGCCGGTGATGCGCGGTTTCATCGAGGGGCTGATCTGCGTCACCATCCTCGGCCAGGTCGCGCCGCTGCTGGGCCTGCACGGCGTCCAGGGCGACGTCTTCGAGAAGCTGCGGTTCATCGCGCGGAGCCTGGACCAAGTCGCGCCCGCGGCGGCCCTGACCGGCCTCCTGAGCCTGGCGGCGATGCTGGCGCTGCGCCGCCTTTCGCCCCGGCTGCCCGCCGCCCTGATCGTCGCCGTGGCCGGCGCGGCGCTGGTGGCGCTGCTGGGGGCGACGGCGGCGGGGGTCAGCGTGGTCGGGCCGCTGCCGTCGGGCCTGCCGCACCTGACCCCGCCGCGCGTGTCGCCGGACCTGCTGTTGGCCCTGACCCCCGGGGCGCTGTCCATCGTGCTGGTGGGCTACGCCGAGGCGCTGGGCGCCGCCCGGGCCGACGCGGACGGCGACGACGTCGATCCGAACCAGGAGCTGATCGCCCACGGCTTCGCCAACCTCCTGAGCGGCGTCCTCGGCGGCTTCCTGGCGGTCGGCAGCCTGTCCAAGACCTCGGTCGCCATCGGCGCCGGCGCCCGGACCCAGGTCGCCAACCTGGTCGCGGCCCTGCTGTGCTTCCTGACCCTGATCTTCCTGACGCCCCTGTTCCACGGACTGCCGCACCCGACCCTGGCCGCGATCGTCATCGCCGCCATGCTCCACTTGTCCAAGCCCGCCTACCTGCGCCGGCTGGCGGTCGAGGCGCCCGGGGAATTCGCCATGATGGTCGTGGTGATCGCCGGCGAGCTGGTCCTGGGCGTGATGCAGGGGATCGCTCTTGGCGTGCTGCTCTCGCTCCTGATGCTGATCTACAAGGCCAGCCATCCGAAGAGCGCGGTGCTGGGCAAGCTGCCCAAGGAGCAGGCCTATCGCGACATCCGCCTGCACCCCGACGCCCGGACCTTCCCGGGGCTGCTGATCTTCAATCCGGGCGGGGACCTGTTCTTCGCCAGCGCCGGCCATTTCGAGCGCGAGCTGAAGGCGGCCGTGGCCAAGGCGTCGCCGCCGATAGGACACGTGCTGATCGACGCCAGCGCGATCAGCCTGGTCGACACCAGCGCGTGCGACGTCCTCCTACGCGTGATCCGTGGCCTGAAGGACGACGGCGTCTTGGTCGCCTTCGCCCGCGTGCGCGACCCGATCAAGGACCGGCTGCAGCGCGCCGGGATCGTCGACGCCGTGGGCGAGGGGGCGTTCTATGATCGCCTGACCGACGGGGTGACCGCCGCCCTGGGCCATCGGGTCGCCTGAAGGCGCCTAGAGGCAGGCGTCCCGGACGATGGTGGCGTCGAAGGTGTCGGGCTCGGGGGCGGTCCAGGCGGCCTCGGTGAAGCCCAGGGCCTGGGCTGGGCCCTCCAGGTTGTTGTCGGCGTGGCGATAGGCCTTCAGTCGGCGGAACTTCTGCCTGGAGCAGTCGACCTCCTCGACCAGCTTTTCCGAGCGGTAGGGCGCCAGGGCGACGCCGTCGGCGGCGTCGGTCTGGACGGCCTGGTACTCGTGGCGGATCCAGACCTCCTGGTAGGGCGAGCCCGGCGGATTGGCGGCGGTCTTGGCGAAGACCAGGATCGAGCGGTCCTGGACGCCGCCGATGAACGGCCAGTCGCGCGGCTGGACCTTGTCGGCCCACAGCGGGATGGGACGGGTCGCCTGCTTCTCGGGCGAGACGGTCACCGGGGCGACGGCCGTGGGGGCCTCCTGGAGGGGAGCCGTCTGCAGCATCAGGATCAGACCGAGCATGACCGCCTCCCGGGGATAGCGCTGTCAGATGGCGACGCGCTTGGCGATGGCGCTGCGCCGGGCGCCGGTCTCCTGCTTGGCCCGTTCGACGGCTTCCGTCTCGGTGGCGTGCAGCAGGTGGTCGATGACGCGTTCCAGGTGGTCGCGCATGGCCTGGCGGGCGGCGGCCGGATCGCGGGCCTTCAGGGCCTCGAACACCCGGCGGTGCTCGACGATGCGCGGCTCCAGCCCCATGCCGCGGGCGCGGGTCAGGATGTTGCGGGCCAGGGGCGAGCGGTTACGCCAGTCCCACAGGTTCTCGATCGTGGCGATGATCGCGCCGTTCCCGGAGGCGCGGGCGATGACCATGTGGAACTCGCGGTCGGCGTCCTCGCCGAGGATCTCCTCCTCGCGGGCCATGCGCTCCATCAGCGCCTCGAGTTCCTGGATCTGGTCGTCGGTGATGGCGGTGGCGGCCAGGGCGGCGGCCTCGCCCTCGAACAGGCGGCGGGCCTCGATCAGCTCGAACGCCCCGATCTCGAAGGCCGGCTCGGCGCTGGCCGGGGTGACCGGGCGCACGTCGCCGGTGACATAGATGCCCAGACCGTGGCGGGCCTCGATCATGCCCAGCATTTCCAGGGCGATCATGGCTTCGCGCAGGGTGGGGCGGCTGACGCCGAACTGCTCGGCCAGCTCGCGTTCCGTGGGCAGGCGGTCGCCAAGCTTGTACTGGCCGCCCTCGATGGCCTCGGCGATCGAGTCGGCGATGCGGCGGTAGAGCTTGACGTTCTCGGCCATGTGTCTTCGTCAGTTTCTTGGCGGCGGACCCGAGGGCCCCTCAGACTCGCGATAGCATAACCGACCTGACCCGCGCGGGCTATTTTTGACACCGGTCCCCAAAGTCCGACTTTCGTCCTAAGGCCTTGGCGAAAAACGATGTCGGGACAACCTCACCAGTCGTGCATGGAGCCGTCCTCGCGACGGGCGATGGGCAGGTAGGCGCGCTTGTAGGGGTGCTTGGCCGCTTCGGCCTCGTCGATGTCCACGCCCAGGCCGATCGCCTCGCCCGGATGCAGCATGCCGTCGGCGAAGCTGTAGGCGTGCGGGAACACCGCGTCGGTCGCCTCGGTGTGGCGCATGTATTCCTGGATGCCGAAATTGGGGATCGACAGGTCGAAGTGCAGGGCCGCGGCCATGCACACCGGCGACAGGTCGGTGGCGCCGTGGCAGCCGGTGCGCACGTGGTGCAGGTCGGCGAAGCTGGCGATCTTGCGCAGGTGGGTGATGCCCCCCGCATGGACCACCGTGGCGCGGATGTAGTCGATCAGCTGTTCCTCGATCAGCTGCTTGCAGTCCCAGATCGAGTTGAAGATCTCGCCCACGGCCAGCGGGGTGGTGGTGTGCTGGCGGATCAGGCGGAAGCTGGCCTGGTTCTCGGCGGGGACGGCGTCCTCCATCCAGAACGGCCGGTAGGGCTCCAGGTCCTTGCCCAGGCGCCCGGCCTCGATGGGCGTGAGGCGGTGATGGACGTCGTGCAGCAGGTGCAGGTCCCAGCCCAGCTTGTCGCGGGCCGCCTCGAACAGGGCGGGGGCGCTGCGCAGGTACTTCTCGGTCGACCACAGGCTTTCGGTCGGCAGGTCGCCGTCGGCCGGCTCGTAGAAGAACTTGTCCTTGGAGACGCCGTAGACGCCCTTCAGGCCCGGCACGCCGGACTGCAGGCGGATGGCCTTGTAGCCCTTCTCGGCGTAGGCCTGGGCGTTCTCGAGGGTCTCCTCGACCGTCGCGCCGTTGGCGTGGCCGTAGACCATCACGCCGGTGCGGCAGGCGCCGCCTAGCAGCTGGTACAGGGGCAGGCCGGCGATCTTGGCCTTGATGTCCCACAGGGCCATGTCGACCGCCGCGATGGCGGCCATGGTCACCGGGCCGCGACGCCAGTAGGCGCCCTTGTAGAGGTACTGCCAGATGTCCTCGATCTGATGGGCGTCGCGCCCGATCAGGCAGGGAATCACGTGATCGGCCAGATAGCTGGCCACGGCCAGTTCGCGGCCGTTCAGCGTGGCGTCGCCGACGCCGTGCACGCCGTCGCTGGTCTCGATCTTCAGGGTGACGAAATTGCGCCCCGGACAGGTGACGATGACGCGAGCGGCGGTGATCTTCGGCATGGGACGCTTTCGTTGACCCGACGTTGACGCAATTGGCAAAAGTCGGATGGTAGCGGTATCGGTCTAAATCAGACGGGGCAGTTGTCAACCTATTGGTCTGACCACTGGCTTCATGGTGTCTCGACCTTTGCTAAAGGTAGCGGTATCACAAGATCAAGACCGTCGCGCCCCCTCGCGTCGCACGGCATGCTGTCGTCAGGGAGAAAACATGCGTCTTGTGTCTTTCGTACGGGGGCTCTGCCTGGCGGCCGGCCTGCTTTCGGCGTCGCTGGCGGCGTCGGCGGCCCGCGCCGAGGACGGCTATGACCTGTGGCTGCGCTACCGGCCACTGCCGGCGGCCCAGCGGCCCGCGGCCCGCCTGATCGCGCCCAGCGCCGACACGCCCACTCTGAAGGTCGCGCGCGCCGAGCTGCAGCGCGGGCTGGACGGCCTGGTGGGCGGCGCCCCTGCCTCGGACGCGCCCTCGATCCTGATCGGCACCCCCGCCGGCTCGCCCGCCGTGGCGGCCCTGAACCTGCCGCTGAAGGGCGCGGGCGACGAGGGCTACCTGATCCGTACGGTCGGGAAGACCACCGTGATCGCCGCCAACAGCGACGTCGGTGTGCTGTACGGCGTCTTCGCCTATCTGCGCCTAGTCCAGACGGGCCAGGGCGTCGACACGCTGGACGTCCTGTCGGCCCCCAAGGTCAATCATCGCCTGCTGAACCACTGGGACAACCTGGACGGCCATGTGGAGCGCGGCTACGCCGGCGCCTCGCTGTGGGACTGGTGGAAGCTGCCCGACTACAAGGATCCGCGCTACGTCGACTACGCCCGCGCCAACGCCTCGATCGGGATCAACGGCACGGTGCTGAACAACGTCAACGCCAAGGCTGACAGCCTGACCGCGCCGTATATCGCCAAGGCCGCGGCCCTGGCCGACGTGTTCCGGCCGTACGGCATCAAGGTCTATCTGTCGGCCCGGTTCTCGGCCCCGATCGAGATCGGCGGCCTGAAGACCGCCGACCCGCTGGATCCGGCCGTGCGCGCCTTCTGGAAGGCCAAGGCCGACGCGATCTACAAGGTCATCCCCGACTTCGGCGGTTTCCTGGTGAAGGCCAATTCCGAAGGTCAGCCCGGTCCGCAGGACTACGGCCGCACCCACGTCGACGGGGCCAACATGCTGGCCGACGCCGTTGGGCCGCACGGCGGGATCGTGATGTGGCGGGCCTTCGTCTATTCGCACGAGCAGCCCGATGACCGCGCCAAGCAGGGCTACAGCGAGTTCAAGCCGTTCGACGGCCAGTTCCGCGACAACGTGATCGTCCAGGTGAAGAACGGGGCGATCGACTTCCAGCCGCGCGAGCCGTTCCACCCGCTGTTCGGCGCCATGCCCAAGACCAACCTGGGCATGGAGTTCCAGATCACCAAGGAATACCTCGGCTTCGCCACCCACCTGGTCTATCTGGGCCCGCTGTTCGAAGAGACCCTGAAGTCGGACACCTATGCCGAGGGCAAGGGTTCGACCGTGGCCAGGGTGGTCGACGGGACGCTGGACAGCCGCCCCCTGACCCTGATGGCCGGGGTCTCCAACATCGGTCGCGACCGCAACTGGACGGGCTCGCAGTTCGACCAGGCCAACTGGTACGTCTTCGGCCGCCTGGCCTGGAATCCGGAGGCCTCGACGCAGGACATCGCCGCCGACTGGGCGAAGATGACCTTCTCGACCGACCCGCGCTTCGTCGCTCCGACCGTGGCGATGATGATGGGCTCGCGCGAGGCGGCCGTGGACTACATGACCCCGCTGGGCCTGCATCACCAGATGGGCCGCAGCCACCACTACGGCCCCGGCCCCTGGGTGACGGGCGGCCCGCGCGCCGACTGGACCAGCGTCTACTACGCCAAGGCCGGCAAGGACGGGATCGGCTTCGACCGCACCGCCACGGGCAGCAACGCCACGGCCCAGTACGCGCCCGTCGTCGCCAAGCGCTTCTCGGACCTGAAGGCGATCGACGAGAAGGACCTGCTGTGGTTCCACCACCTGCCGTGGACCTACAAGCTCAAGTCGGGCCAGACCCTGTGGGACGGCCTGGTCACCCACTACTCGCACGGCGTGGCCACGGTGGACGGCATGGGCAAGACCTGGGCGACCCTCTCGCCCTATGTCGATCCCGAACGGCACGCCCAGGTCGCCGACTTCCTGGCCATCCAGCGCAACGAGGCCCAGTGGTGGCGCGACGCCTCGATCGCCTATTTCCAGACCTTCTCGGGCCTGCCCCTGCCGGCCGGCGAAGCGCCCCCGGCCCATTCGCTGGACTACTACGAGGGCCTGAACTTCCCGTACGCGCCGGGTGGCGGCTGAGGCCTGATCCCGCGCGCCTTCAGACGAGCCGGCTTTCGTTCTGCTCGAAATAGCTGGGCTGCGATGACCAGGTCACCGGGCACGCCGGGGTGGGGGGAATGGTCCCCATCACCGGCGGCTGGGGGAAGTACTGGGTGGTGACCTGAACGTTCTCGGCCACCGCCTGGCCGAACAGCATCATGATCAGCTGCAGGGACTCGTCGAGCCCTGACGAGATGCCGCCGCCGGTCAGCCGGTTGCCCGACACCACGAAGCGCGGATTGCTGGTGTCGACGTCGATTTCGCAGAAGCTCTGCAGGCAGGCGATGAACGCCCAGTGCGTGGTGGCCCTGTAGCCGTCCAGCAGGCCCGCCTGGGCCAGCAGAAGCGCGCCCTCGCACACCGAGCACACCCAGGTCGCGTTCCGGGCCGTCTGGCGCAGATAGGCCAGGTAAGGCGAGTCCGGATCGCTCATGATCCGGCCCAGCACGTCCGGATCGCCGCCGGGCGTCCACAGGATGTCCAGCTCCGGGACCTCGTCGAAACTGGCCTGGGCCTCGAAGCGGACGCCGCTCAGGGCGGTCACCGGCCCGCCGTCCAGCGAGACGATCACGGTCTCCAGGGGCTGGTCCTTGCCGGCCCAGTGGAACATCTCCAGCGGCCCCATGACGTCCAGCAGGTCGACGCCCTCGTAGACGGGTATGCCCAGCTTCATTTCGTCCCTCCCGTGTCTTTGCGACATGGACAACCTTCGCGCGTTCTTCCTGGAACGGTCAACTCGCGGCGGCGCGGGACATAAAAAAACGGCGTGTCCGAAGACACGCCGCTGGGGAAACGCGAGGAAGGAAGGTGTCGCGTTTAAGGTTCCTAGAACTGGCCGCGGATACCGATCAGATAGGTCGCGCCCGGGTCGTAGAGGGTGAAGGCGGCGTTGTCGTACTGGAAGGTCTGACGCTGCTTTTCCTTGGTGATGTTGATCGCGTTGAACGTGATCTGCGGCGCGTACTTCCAGGGCAGCTGGTAGCTGGCCGACAGGTCGACCTGCTTGTAGGCGTCGGTCTTCAGACGGGCGACCGGCACGCTGTTCTGGTTCGGGTCCGAGCTGATCTGGGCGTCGTTGTAGTTGTACGACAGCCGGACCGTGGCCCCGTGGCCTTCGTAGTAGCCGGTGATGTTGTAGGTGTAGGGCGACACGCCCACCGCCACGGCCGGGGCGCCGCTGCCGTTGGCGCTCTGGTTGATGCGGGTGTAGTTGGCCGTGAAGCCGGTGCCCGGGATCAGGAAGTCCAGCGGCTGGACCCAGTTCAGTTCGTAGCCGCGGATGGTCAGGGTGCCGCCGGCGTTGACCTGCTGGCTGACGGTGACCGTCGCGACGTTCGGGCCGCCGCGCAGGTCGATGGCCGCCTGCTGCTGCTGGGTCAGGTTGGCGTAGGCCACGCCCAGCTGGCTGAACGGGATGGTGTTCGTGCCCTGGACGGTGAAGCCGTTGATCACCTTCTGGAACAGGGCCACGCCGAAGTAGCCGGCGCCGCCGGTGTACCACTCGCCGCCCATGTCGAAGTTGTTCGAGGTGTAGGGGTTGAGCGCCGGGTTGCCCTGGTTGGCCGACTGGGCCGACGGGTCGCTGAACGTCGTGCCCGGCAGCATGGCGCTGGGGTTGGCCCGGGTGATGGTGCGCGAGGCGGCCATGCGCAGGTTGATGTTGTCGCGCACCTTGTAGACGGCGTTGAAGGCCGGCAGGAACGCGTCGTAGCGGGTCTGGCGTTCGAGGAGGGTGGTCACGCCGTTGACGGTCTGCGGGCCGCGGATCGTCTGGTCGGTGCTCACGTAGCGGCCGCCGAAGTTGAAGGCCAGGTCGCGCTCCAGGATCTGGGTGACGGCGTTGCCTTCGATGTAGGCGCCGGTCGTCTCTTCCTCGATGAAGCCCGACGCGGCGGCGGTGGCCGCGGTGGCCACGGCCGGGGCCGTGTCGTTGAAGCGGTCGAACTGGCTGGCCTTCTTGAACGAGTCGTAGTCGACCGTGATGAAGCCCAGCGGGCCCGGACGCAGGTACGAGGCGAGCTGGGCCTGGGTGATGGCCGAGCCGGCCTGGCCGTTACAGGCCGGGGTCGGCGTGGGAACGGCGTTGTTCACCAGACCGCCGCCGCAGGTGAAGGTCTGCCAGGCGGCGCTGTTGTCCAGGGCCTGGATCGAGCGGCTGATGTCGTCGTAGGCGACGCCGACCTTGATGTAGTTCTCGCTGCTTTCGCCGATCTTCAGGTTCCAGTGCGTGCCCTTGTTGGAGGTGACGCGCTTCTCGTTCTGGATGTTCAGACGGCCGCCGGCGAAGGTCCAACCCAGGTTCGGGTCGTTCAGGTTGGCGGCGGTCTTGATCAGCGGCATGTCGCCGCCGGTGTTGTCGAAGTCGACGGTCAGGCCGTTGGGCGAGTTGACCAGGATGGTCGGCGCTTCGCGGAAGAACACGCTGCGGCTCAGGTTGAACTGGCCGTCCAGCAGCAGCCACGGATTGATCTGCCAGGAGCCGCCCGGGTTGATGTTGTAGAACTCGGTCTTCTCGTCATAGGGCCGCGCTTCCAGGAAGAACTGGGAGTTGGCGAAGGTGCCCTTGGTGACGACGTTGTTGCTGTCGACCTTGACGTTCAGCGGGATCATGCCGCTCGAGTTGCGGACGATCCAGTCCATGTCGAGGCGGTTGAAGTTGTTGTGGGTCTTGCCGCCCAGCAGGTCGATGTAGAAGGCCAGGTCGTCGTTCGGACGCCATTCGCCCGAGATCAGCAACGAGTCGCGGTTGCGCTTGCCTTCGCTGTAGGACTGGCGGCCCAGGCGCGGCAGCAGACCGTCGCCCAGCTGCTGGGCGGTGGTGCCGGGGTTCAGGCCTTCCAGATAGGCCTTGGTGACCGGCGTGCCGGCGATCAGGCCGTTGCCGGCGTTGGCCGGCACGGTGTCGGCGAACTTGAAGCCGTTGCCGCCGATGGCGCTGTTGCAGGTCGGGTCGGCCGAGGTCGGGGTCGCCGTGCCGGTGGGCGTGGTGCCGCACTGGGCGTAGGTCAGGTTGGCGTTGGTCCAGCCGATGGTCTCGAAGCCGTCGGTGCGGCTCTTGGTGCGGACGCCAGCATAGCCCAGCAGCAGGCCGAATTCGCCGTGGCTGGTGTCCCAGGAGTCGCTGGCCAGGATGGCGCCGCGCGGGCTCCACTTGCCGGCGCTCTCCTGGTAGCTGGCCTGGGTCGAATAGGTGAAGTGGCGGCCGGGCCGGTCCAGCGGACGGGCGTTGCGCATGTTGACCACGCCGGCGACGCCGCCTTCGACCTGGCTGGCCGTCGGGGTCTTGGCGACGTCCAGGCGGGTGAACAGTTCCGTCGGGAACAGGTTCAGGTCGACTTCGCGGTTCTGGTTCTGAGCGTCGGTGCGGCCCGACGAGGCCACGGCGATCTGCGAACCGTTCAGCAGGATCTTGGTGAAGTTGGTGCCCAGGCCGCGCACGGCGATGTTCAGGCCGTCGCCGTTGATTTCACGGGTCAGCTGGATGCCCGGGATGCGGTTCAGCGACTCGGCGATGTTGAGGTCGGGGAACTTGCCGATGTCTTCGGCGAAGACCGAGTCCTGGAAGGTGATGCTCTCGCGCTTGGCGTTCGTGGCGTCGGCGAGGCTCTTGCGGAAGCCGGTGACGACCACTTCCTCGACCGTGTCGGAGCTGGTGGCGGCGGGCGCCGTCTGTTGAGCGAAGGCCGGCGCGGCGGCCAGGCCGGTCAGGCAGCTGGCGCCGACGAGCGCCAGACGCAACGCGCGCGAGTGGAATGAGTGGACCATGTTTCTCCCCTTGACGTCTCGGTGCTCTGCGCACCTGTCGTTCTGCCCCTTCCCAATCCCGCCTTCGATCGTCCGCGCACGGCGTCGATCGAATGGTCATGGTAGCGGTCACAACATGATCGTTACGAGGTAAGGCCTCGCAAGTCAACGAGGTCATACCTCTAGAAAAACCAATGTCCGACCATTTGCCGCCCGGTGTTGCCGGCCGAACACCCAAGGGAACGTGAACATCGAGGATAAAAGGTCAAATGTCTGACAAATGAGAAGACGGGTATGGTCTTACCAATGACGTTCGATCGGTGAAGGTGCACGGAATTCGGTCGAGCGCGCAGGCAATCGGTTCGAGTCGACGCGGCCGCGTCGACTCGAGATGTCAGACAGAAGAGTCCTGGGCGATTTAGACCGCCGCGCAGTTTTCGGCGATGAAGGTCATGTGGTCGGGCATGACCTGGGCGGACTTGGCGATGACGCCGCGAATGTTGTCCATGTTGGCGCGAAGTTGGTGGTCGGACATCACATCGGCCATCGGGTCGTGGCCGCGCGGCTCGATCCCCTGGCCGATCATCACCGCGAACCAGCTGGTGTCGGTGAACAGCTCCTCGTTCTCGCGGAACACCCGGCCGTAGCTTTTGAACACGGCCATCTTGTCGGCCAGATAGTCCGGGATCGGCATCTCCCGCAGATAGTCCCAATAGGGCGTGTCATTCCGCCGGGTGGCGTGGAAATGCAGGATGAGGAAGTCGCGGATCGTCTCGTAGTCGAACTGCATCACGCGGTTGTAGCGGTCGATGTCGGGCTGCTCGAAACGCCTGTCGGGGAACATGGCCAGCAGGCGCGAGATGCCGACCTGGATCAGGTGGATGCTCTGGCTTTCCAGCGGCTCCATGAAGCCGGCCGACAGGCCGATGGCCACGACGTTCTTGTTCCAGCTCTTCTTGCGCCGCCCGGCCGTGAAGCGCAGCGTGAAGGGATCGCGAAGCGGCTCGCCGTCCAGATTGGCCAGCAGGTAGGCGGTCGCCTCGTCCTCGCTGATGTGCGCGCTGGAATAGGCGTAGCCGTTGCCCAGGCGATGCTGCAGCGGGATGCGCCACTGCCAGCCGGCCGGTCGGGCGGTGGCGCGGGTCACGGGATTGGTCGAGCCGCCGAGGGCGCAGGGCACGGCCACGGCGCGGTCGTTGAGCAGCCAATGGGACCAGTCCTCGAAGCCGGTCTTCAGGGTCTGTTCGATCAGCAGGCCCCGGAACCCCGAGCAGTCGATGAACAGGTCGCCCTCGACCCGCTCGCCGCCCTGCAGGGTCACGGCCTCGATGAAGCCGTCCTCGGCGCGCTGGTGGACGTCGACGATCCGGCCTTCCTGGCGGCGCACCCCGCGCTCCTCGGCGTAGCCGCGCAGGAACCGGGCGTAGAGGCCGGCGTCGATGTGATAGGCGTGGTCGATCTTGCCCAGCGGCGAATTGGGCTGGTTGTTGGCCCGCATGAACTTGCCCTGGGCCGACGCCACGGCCTGCAGCGAGTAGTCGCCGAGGTCGGCGGCTTCGCCCATCGCCTTCTGCCGCAGCCAATAGGCGTGGAACGACACCCCCTCCATGTCGACGCCGTAGGGGCCGAACGGGTGGTGGTACCGGTGGCCGATCGTCTTCCAGTCGACGAAGTCGATGCCCAGCTTGAAGGTCGCCTTGGTGCGGCGGACGAACTCCAGCTCGTCCAGGCCCAGCATGCGGTTGAAGATCTTGATCTGCGGGATCGTGGACTCGCCGACGCCCACCGTGCCGATCTCCTCGGACTCCACCAGGGTCACCTGGGTGTAGCCGTCCTTCAGGAAACGACCCAGCGCCGCCGCCGTCATCCAGCCGGCCGTGCCGCCGCCGGCGATGACGACCTTGCGCAGGCGTTGATTGGTCATGCGGGAACTCATGCTGGGATGTTGGCGGCCGCGTCGGCGGCGCAGTAGCGGGCGATGAACGCCTGGTGGTCCGGCATGGCCTGGGCCGTCTGGCCGATCAGGTCCGCCATCCGCTTGAGGCGATGGACCAGGGCGGCCTCGGGCAGGGTGTCGACCAGGGCGTCGTACTGGCGCGGCACGATCCCCTGGCCCAGCAGCACGGCGATCCAGCTGGGCTCGGCGAACAGGTCGTAGTCGGACTGGAAGATGCGGCCCCGGCCGGCGAACAGCTCGATCTTGCGCGCCAGGCTGTCGGGGATCTCCATCGTCCGGACATGGTCCCAATAGGGCGTGTCCGAGCGCTCGGTGGCCTTGAAGTGCAGGATGATGAAGTCGCGGACCAGCTCGACCTGCTGGGCGGTCAGGCGGTTGTACTCGTCGATCTCCAGCGGATCGAAGCCCTTGTCCGGGAACAGGGCCAGCAGCTTGGTGATCCCCGCCTGGATCAGGTGGATGCTGGTGCTCTCCAGCGGCTCCAGGAAGCCAGACGACAGGCCGATGGCGACGCAGTTCTTGATCCAGGCCTGGTCCCGGCGACCGGCCTGGAAGCGCAGGAAGTTGGGATCGGCCTGGGCCGGGCCGTCCAGCCCGGTCGTCAGGGCGGCCAGAGCCTCGTCGTCGCCGATATGGGCGCTGGAATAGACATAGCCGTTGCCGGTGCGGTGCTGCAGCGGGATGCGCCAGCGCCAGCCGGCCTTGTCGGCGGTGGCGCGGGTATAGGGCGTCAGGCCGTCGCCGCCGGTGGCGCAGGGCAGGGCCACGGCGCGGTCGTTGGGCAGCCAGCGACTCCAGTCCAGATAGCGCCCGCCCAGGGTCTGGCCGATCAGCAGGGCGCGGAAGCCCGTGCAGTCGATGAACAGGTCGGCCTCGATCGTGCGGCCGTCCTCCAGGGCGACCGACTGGATGAAGCCGTCCTCGCCGCGCAGGGCCACGTCGGCGACCTTGCCCTCGATCCGGATCGCGCCGCGCTTCTCGGCGAAGCCGCGCAGGAAGCGGGCATAGAGGCCGGCGTCGAAGTGGAAGGCGTATTTCAGGCTCGACAGCACCTTGGCCGGATCGGGATCGGGCATGGCGAAGCGGTTCTGGCGCGCGGCGACCGCCGCCAGGTTGAAGTCCTCGATCGGCCCGACCCGGTCGCGCACCTTGCGCCAGATCTGGTGGAACTTGATGGCCTCGATATCCAGGCCGAAGGTCCCGAACGGGTGGATGTAGCGGTCGCCCAGGCGCGTCCAGTCGCGGAACTCGATGCCCAGCTTGAAGGTCGCGCGGGTAGCCCGCATGAACTCGCGCTCGTCGATGCCGAGCATGGCGTTGAAGGTCAGGATGGGCGGGATGGTGGCCTCGCCGACGCCGACCGTGCCGATCTGCTCGGATTCGACCAGCACGACCTCGACCTGGCCGTTGAGCACCTTGGACAGCGCGGCGGCGGTCATCCAGCCGGCCGTGCCGCCGCCCAGGACCAGGACCTTACGGATAGGGGCGGGAGTCATGCGCGGTCCTTCAGGGCGTCGGCGTGCGGCGGCATGGCCTGGGCGGCCTGGCGGATCATCCCGCGCAGCCGGGCCAGGGCGGCGTCGGCCTGGGCGGGAGGGATGCGGTCGGCCAGCCGGTCGTGGCGGCGCGGTGTGATCCCGTGGCCGAGAAACGCCCCGACCCAGGCGCCTTCCACGAAGGTCTCCTCGTCGTACAGCACCACGCGGCCCCGGCTCTCGAACTGGGCCTGCTTGTACGCCAGGGCCGGGGAGGGCGCGGCGCGCCGAGCCTGGATCCACGGCGGATCGGTCCGCGTGGCGGCCGCGTAGCGGAACACGGCCAGGTCGCGGGCCCGGTCCTGCTCCTCGGCCATCAGCCGGTTGTACTCCATCGCCGCCAGGGGCGAGCCGTCGGCGGCGGGCAGCAGGGCGATCAGGCGGCCGACGCCGCTTTGAATGGCCTGGGCGTCGTCCCCGTTCAGCGGCTCCAGCTGGCTCGCGGCCGGGCCGACCGCCACGCAATTGCCCGACCAGACCTGCCGGCGGCGGCCGTTGCGCAGGGGTACGATCGTCGCCTCGCCGCCCAGGATGTCGCGCGCCTCGTCGTCGGAGGTCAGGCCCCCGGCGTAGGCCAGGGCCACGGCGTCGCCGCCGCGCAGCGGGACGCGCCGCAGCCAGCCCTCGGCGATCGCCTCGAACTCGCTTAGGGGCGGCGGGGCGGCGCGGGGCGTGACCTCGCGCAGGGCCAGGCGGTCGCAGGGCAGGGCGGGCTCGTCGACCCAGCCGGCGTCTTGTGTCGCGCCGATCAGCCGGCCGTCGGGCGTGGCGTCGATGAACAGGTCGGCGACGATCCGCTCGCCGTCGGCCAGGACCACGGCGGCGATCCGGCCGTCCTCCGCCAGGACGACGTCGGCGATCTCGCCCGCGCGGGCCTCGACGCGGCCCGCCGTCGCCCGCAGCGCCGCGACATAGGCGGCGGCGTCCAGGTGCAGGCCGTAGGACAGGGTCGACAGCACCGAGCGAGGGTCCTCGCTGGGCGGGGCGAACCGGCCCAGCCGTCCGGCCACGGCGGCCAGGCTGTAGTCCTCGTAGCGGCCGGCGTCGCCCCGCTCGCGGGCGCGCAGCCAGTGATGATGGAAGGCCACGCCGTCGAAGCCGGCGCCGGCGTCGCTGAAGCCTTCCACATGGTCGTGGCCGGGATCGGTCCAGCCGCTGTAGCGCGCGCCCAGCTTGAAGGTCCCGCGCGCGCTCCGCATCAGGGCCGCTTCGTCCAGGCCGAGCAGGCCGTGGAAGGTCCGCAGGGCGGGCAGGGTGGATAAGGCTCCCCGGGGCGCCGAGGCCGCGGTCTCGACCAGGCGCAGGGTCCCATCCCCGGGTAGGACCCGGGCCAGGGCGCAGGCCGTCATCCAGCCGGCGCCGCCGCCGCCCAGGACGGCGACGCTGTTCAGGGACGGGCGGCTCATGCGGCGGCTCCCGAGGCGGCGCAGGAGCGGGCGATCCAGTCGTCGTGGGCGGGCATGGCCCGCACCGTGTCGGCGACCGACTCGCGGATCGCCTTCAGGCGCTGGGCCAGAGCCGCGTCGGGCACGCTGTCGCTGACCGGGTCGTACATCCGGGGCACGACGTTCTGACCCAGATAGACGGCCAGCCAGCTGGGCTCGAGGAAGAAGCCGTCCTTGTACTTCACGACCACGCCCCGGTCGCGGAACAGGTCCATCTTGTAGGCCAGGCTGTCGGGGATGGGCAGGTTGCGGCGGTCGTCCCAGAACGGTGAACCGACCCGCTGGTTGGCGTGATAGTGCAGCACCAGGAAGTCGCGGATCCGCTCGAACTCCAGGGTCATGACCCGGTTGTACTCGTCCTGGTCGGCCTGGGCGCAGTCGCGGTCGGGGAACAGCTCCAGCAGGGTGGTGATCGCCACCTGGATCAGGTGGATGCTGGTGCTTTCCAGCGGCTCCAGGAAGCCGCTGGCCAGGCCCACGGCCACGCAGTTCCTGCTCCACTGCTTGCGGCGATGGCCGGCGACGAACCGCAGGAAGCGCGGATCGGCCTGGGCCTTGCCCTCCAGACCCGCCAGCAGGGCGTCGGCGGCGTCGTCGTCGCTGATGTGGGCGCTGGAATAGACGTAGCCGTTACCCACCCGGTGCTGCAGCGGGATGCGCCAGCGCCAGCCGGCCTCGTCGGCGGTGCAGCGGGTGTAGGGCGTCGAGGCCTCCACCGTCTCGCACGGCACGGCGGCGGCCCGGTCGCAGGGCAGCCAGCGCGTCCAGTCCTCGTAGCCGGCCTTCAGGGCCTGTTCGATCAGCAGGCCGCGGAAGCCGGAGCAGTCGATGAACAGGTCGGCCTCGATGCGCTCGCCGTTCTCCATCGTGATCGCCTCGATGAAGCCGTCCGCGCCGCGCAGGGCCACGTCGGCCACCTTGCCCTCGGTGCGCACCACGCCGCGCGCCTCGGCATAGGCGCGCAGGTAGGCCGCATAGAGCCCGGCGTCGAACTGGTAGGCGTAGTTGTAGGTCGAGGCCACGGAGCGCAGGTCGGAGGAGGGCGGGGCGAACCGGTTCTGGCGCGCGGCCATCACCGGCAGGGAATAGGCCTCCAGCGGCGTCGGATCGCCGCCCTGGCGGGCCCGCAGCCAGTGATGGTGGAAGCCCACCCCGCCGATCGCCGCGCCATAGGCGCCGAACGGGTGGATGTAGCTGTCGCCCGGCTTGCCCCAGCCGCGGAACTCGATGCCCAGCTTGTAGGTCGCCTGGGTCTTGCGCATGAAGTCGGCCTCGTCGAGGCCCAGGGCGGCGTTGAAGTGGCGGATGTGCGGCACGGTCGCCTCGCCGACGCCGACGGTGCCGATCTCGGCGGACTCCACCAGGCGCAGGGCGATCGGCAGGCCGGCCAGCTTGGCCGACAGGGCCGCGGCCGTCATCCAGCCGGCGGTGCCGCCGCCGACGATTAGAATGTTCCGGACGGCTCGATCCGTCATGCGTTCCCCCTCTCGCGAGCGTACCCCGCCTTCTATGGGCGGTCATCCCGTCTGGCCCCGAATGGACGTCGAGGTCCACGCGGATTGGTCAGACGACGTTCGTTCCGTCTCGGGAAGAAACGCCGTCTGTCGTCCGTTTTTCCTGGTTGCAACACGTGGGAGCAACCAAATTATCCTGATAAAACAGAAGACTGATCGAAAACAATCTTCTTTTCACCAGTCAAGTTACCGGTACCTTGACGTCGGCGGGCTTTGCCATATCATCTGACCATAATGGTCGATTCAATAGGCCAATGGTAGCGGTAACCCGCCACCATGAAGAATAACTGGGGAGGCAGACGAAATGGACTACGTCCAAGGCGCGCCCGCATGCGCGAGCGGCAATTCGATTTCAAAACTCAAGTACGGCGTTTCCGCCCTGGCGTTGGGGGTGGTGCTGATCGCCGGCCCGGCCCTGGCGCAGACCAAACCGGCCGATGACGCGGCGACGGTCGACGAGGTGGTCGTCACCAGCATCCGCCAGAGCCTGAAGAGCTCGCAGCAGCTCAAGCAGAGCTCCGAGATCATCGGCGACTCCATCACCGCCGAGGACATCGGCGCCCTGCCGGACCGTTCGGTCACCGAAGCACTGCAGCGCATCCCGGGCGTGGCCATCAACCGCTTCGCCGCGGGCGTCGATCCCGACCACTTCTCGACCGAGGGTAGCGGCGTCGTCGTGCGCGGCCTGAACTTCGTGCGTTCGGAGCTGAACGGCCGCGACACCTTCTCGGCCAACAACGGTCGCGCGCTCAGCTTCGCGGACGTGCCGTCCGAGCTGATGGGCGGCGTCGACGTGTTCAAGAGCCCCTCGGCCGACATGATCGAGGGCGGCATCTCGGGCACCGTCAACCTGCGCACCCGCCTGCCGTTCGACAGCACCAAGCGGCTGCTCTCGTTGTCGGCCGAAGCCAGCTACGGCGACTTCGTCAAGCGTTGGGCGCCCACCTATACGGCGCTGTACAGCGACCAGTGGGACACCGAGGCCGGCACGTTCGGCCTGCTGCTCAGCGCCGTGGATTCCAAGCTGTTCACGCGCGCCGACGGCACCCAGGTGTCGAACTTCGGCTGCCGCACCGACTTCACCAGCGCCCAGACGGCCAATCCGCAAGCCGTGAACTGCCCGCAGGGCGGCAAGGGCGTGTGGTTCCCGCGCGGCGCGGCCTTCCGCAGCACCGAGACCGAGCGCGAGCGCACGGGCTACGCCGCGGCCGGCCAATGGCGCAGCACCGACGACACGATGCTGGCCACCTTCCAGTATCTGCGCTCGGAATCGACGCAGTCCTGGACCGAGCACGCGATGGAGATCGCCACGGACAACGTCCAGGCGGCCGGCGACTCGCGCCCGATCGACGGCACCACCTTCGGCGTCGACAGCAACGGCATCTTCACCAACGGGATCATCACCGGCCCGCAGGGCTGGCGCGACGACCAGAACGGCGCCGATCCGCGGACGCCCAACTTCGGCCTGCAAAGCAACAACATCAGCCGCAGCGTCGAGCAGAAGTACGTCACGTCCGATTACGGCTTCAATTTCAAGTGGACGCCGAACGAGCGCTGGGGCGTGTCCTTCGACTACCAGCACGTCGACTCGACGGTCGACAACCTGGACGTCGGCGTCTGGGCCTCGACCTTCCAGAACCTGGACCTGAAGCTGAACGGCTCCGACATGCCGGTCTTCACCTTCCTGCCGCCGTCCAGCGGCGCGGGGGTGCCGACCTGCGCGCCGCCCAGCGGCAACTGCCCGACCTATTTCCGCGGCGCCCACAACAGCTTCCAGGACCCGTACAACAGCTTCTGGCGCTCGGCGATGGACCACATCGAGCAGAGCGAGGGCAAGGAAGACGCCGCCAAGATCGACGTTGACTACCGCTTCGCCGAGAACAGCTGGCTGGACTCGGCCCGGGTCGGCGTCCGCTGGGCCGAGCGCGACCAGACCACGCGCTTCTCGACCTATAACTGGGGGGTGCTGAGCGAAATCTGGGGCGGCGGCGGTCCGGTCTGGTTCGACGACCAGGTCAACGGCAACCCGGCCACGCCGGGCGGTTCGAACAGCGTCGCCCACACCGAGCTCTATCCGTTCACCGACTTCATGCGCGGTGAGGTCCCGGTCCCGACCGGTCTGGACGCGCGTCCGTTCTACAACGGCAACGCGGCCAAGGACTACGCGGCGATGTCGGCCTTCGGCCTGGCCGTCGGCGACGAGTGGCGCGCGCGACTGGTCAACGGATGCCCGCAGAACTGGGTCCCGCTGGCCCAACGCTGCAACACGGTCGCCGGAACGCCCTTCCTGCCGGGCGAGATCAATCCGATCAACGAGAAGACCAAGTCGGCCTACGCCATGCTGCGCTTCAAGCATGACTTCGACGGCGACGTGCGGGTCACGGGCAATGTCGGCCTGCGCTACACCAGCACGACCCGCGACGCGACGGGCTTCCTGACCTTCCCGAACGCGATCCAGGCGACGGATGCGTCGTGCGACCTGGCGTTCACCAACTGGCAGGCCCTGCCGGATCCGAAGGCGCCTTTCACGCCGACGGCCTTCTGCGGGCTCACGCCGGCCACCCGCCAGCAGGTGCGGAACTTCACCAACGGGGCCACGATCCCGCAGAGCGCCCACGCCAAGTTCGACTACTGGCTGCCCAGCCTGAACGTGAAGGTGGCCCTGCAGGACGGTTGGCAGCTGCGCTTCGGCGCGTCGAAGACCATCACGCCGCCGGAAGTGGGCCTGACCCGCAACTACTACGACGTCAAGCTCGACACCAACGCGACCGGCATCATCAACGGCGTGGTCGGCGGCAACACAACGGTCGGCAACCCGTACTTGAAGCCCACGCAATCGATCAACATCGACGGCTCGGCGGAATGGTACTTCGCTCCGGTCGGGTCGGTGACGCTGGCCCTGTTCTGGAAGGAGCTGACCGATGTGGCGACCAACACCACGGCGCGCGTTCCGTTCACGAACAACGGCTCGACGTTCAATGTGCTGGTGACCACGCCGGGCAACTCCGACGTCAAGGCCCACATCAAGGGCTTCGAAATCGCCTACCAGCAGTTCTACGACTTCCTGCCCAAGCCGCTGGACGGCTTCGGCATCAACGCCAACTACAGCTACATCGACAGCAAGGGCGTGCCGCAGAGCACGCTGTCGGCCACCGACCCCGACGTCGGCGCCGGCCGCGTCTCGACGGTCGACACCAGCCTGCTGCCGCTGCAGGGCCTGTCCAAGCACAACGCCAACCTCGCGGCCATCTACGAGAAGGGCAAGATCTCGGCTCGCCTGGCCTACAACTGGCGTTCGGACTTCCTGCTGACGGTCCGCGACGTGATCGTGCCCTACGCGCCGATCATGAACGAGGCCACCGGCCAGCTGGACGGTTCGCTGTTCTACACCGTCAACGACAAGGTGAAGATCGGCGTGCAGGGCGTGAACCTGACGAACGAGGTCACCAAGACCACCCAGGTCCTGAACGACCAACTGCTCAAGGCCGGGCGGTCCTGGTTCATGAACGACCGGCGCTACACCTTCGTGCTTCGCGCCAGCTTCTAGATCCCGAGGCGGGACCGGTCGGACGTCGTCCGGCCGGGATCGTCTCGGCGCGTACCCTTCGGCCTTCCGCGGACGAGGGATTCTTCTACCCCAAACTCACCGCGCAACGTCCCCGACGTTGCGCGGTGTTCTTGAGAGGGCTTCAGCGTGACGTTCCGCCGGTCTGTTTTTTCGAGGCGTGGTCTTATGGCGTTTGGGGCCGCCGCCGGCGCGGCCTGCGCGGTTCCGGGTCTGGTCCGGGCCGCCGAACGTCCCCCCGGGGGCTCGCTGGCCGACCTGGCCAAGGCCAAGGGCGTGCGGTTCGGCAGCGCGGTGGGCGCGGGCAAGCCCGGCTCCCTGACCGGCACGCTGGACGATCCCGGCTATCGCCAGGTGCTGATCGACGAGTGCGGCGTGCTGGTGCCCGAAAACGAGCTGAAGTGGTACGTCCTGCGACCCGATGCGAAGACCTTCGCCTTCGAGCGCGCCGACCGCATCGCCGCCTTCGCCAAGGCCCACGACATCGCCCTGCGCGGTCACACCCTGCTGTGGCATCACCCCAAGTGGTTCCCGGCCTGGCTCAACAGCTACGATTTCGGGACGGGAGCGGCCGGCAAGGCCAAGGCCCAGGCGATGCTGACCGCTCACATCGCCACGGTCATCAAGCACTATCCGCAGATCGACTCCTGGGACGTGGTCAACGAGACCGTCGACCCTAAGGACGGCGCGATCCGCCGCACGGTCTTCTCCGACGCCATGGGGCCGGAGGCGACCCTGGACGTCGCCTTCCAGACGGCCCGCGCCTTCGCGCCCAAGGCCCGGCTGGTCTACAACGACTACATGGGCTGGGAGGCCGGCAACGAGGCGCACCGCACGGGCGTGCTGAAGCTGCTGGAAGGCTTCCGCAAGCGCGGGACGCCGGTCGACGCCCTGGGCGTCCAAAGCCACCTGGGCACCCAGGACCCCGCCGCCTCGGCCATCCTCGGGCAGCCGCAGGAAAAGGCCTGGCGCGCCTTCCTCGATGAGGTCACCGGCATGGGCTACGACCTGCTGATCACCGAATTCGACGTCAACGACCAGAACCTGCCGGGCGACGTCGCCGGTCGCGACGCGGCGGGCGCCGCGCTCGCGAAGGCCTATCTCGACCTGATGCTGGACTACCGCCAGACCAAGGAGGTCCTGGCCTGGGGCATGGTCGACAAATATTCGTGGCTGCAGGGCTTCACGCCCCGCAGGGACGGCCTGCCCAAGCGCGCGACGCTCTATGACGACGCCTACAGGCCCAAGCCGATGCGCGAGGCGGTGGCGGCGGCGTTCCGGGCCGCACCGGTGCGGGCGTGAACCGCCGAGCGGCGCTGCTCGGCGCCGCGCTCGCGGCTTTCGCCGGTGGTTCCGCGTCGCGCGCCCAGACCCCGCCGCCCGCCGGCGGCCTGACCGCCGAGCAGGACCATCGGCTGATGCTGGACCGCTTGGGGATCAAGACCCTGCGGCCGGGCGTCGACGGCTACAACGCCGCCGCCCCCAACTTCGTCAACCAGGACGAGGCCAAGGCCGGGCCGTTCAGCCCGCTGCCGGACCCGCTGGTCTTCCCGGACGGCCGTCCGGTGGCGACGCCCGACGACTGGTGGAAACGCCGCCGTCCGCAGCTGGTCGAGCTGTTCTCGCGCGAGGAGCACGGCCGTGTGCCGAAGCACATGCCGGCGGTCCGCTGGCGGGTGGTCAGCGAGAAGCACGAGGTCCGCAACGGCGTGGCGGTGCGCGAGCGACGCCTGGCCGGCGACCTGGACAACCGCGCCTGGCCCGCCGTCTCGGTCAGCCTGGACCTGCTGCTGGTCACGCCGGAAGGGCGGGGCAGGCGGCCCCTGGTGCTGGAGTTCGGCTTCCCCGACGGCGCGCCGTGGCTGAAGGGGCGTCCCGCGCCGCCCGGACCGGATTGGCGCGACCTGGTCCTGGCCCGGGGCTGGGGCTATGCGATCCTCGACCCGACCAGCGTCCAGCCCGACAACGGCGCGGGCCTCTCCCGAGGCGTCATCGGCCTGGTCAATCACGGCCGTCCGCGCGCCCCCGACGACTGGGGCGCCCTGCGCGCCTGGGCCTGGGGCGCCAGCCGGGTGCTGGACTTCCTGGCGACCGACCCCGCTGTCGATGACCGCCGCGTGGCGATCGAGGGCCTGTCGCGCTACGGCAAGGCGGCCCTGGTCGCCATGGCTTACGACCAGCGCTTCGCCGCCGGCTTGATCGCCTCGTCGGGCGAGGGCGGGGCCAAGCTGCACCGGCGCAAGCGCGGCGAGCAGCTGGAGAACCTGGCGGCCAGCGGCGAGTACCACTGGATGGCTGGCAATTTCCTGCGCTACGCCGGGCCGCTGACCGTCGACGACCTGCCGGTCGACGCCCACGAGCTGATCGCCCTGTGCGCGCCTCGGCCGCTGTTCATCAGCGTCGGCAACGACCAGGCCGACGGCTGGGTGGATTCGCGCGGCATGTTCATGGCCGCCGTCGCCGCCGGTCCGGTCTATCGGCTGCTGGGCGCGCGCGACCTGGGCGTCACGACGTTTCCCGAGCCTCTGACCCTGGTGGCCGACGGCGAGCTGGCGTTCCGGCAGCACGAGGGCGGCCACACGCCCGGCCCGAACTGGCCCTACTTCCTGGACTTCGCTTCGCGCTATCTTGAGCGCCCCTGAGTTCTGTCGCCAAGTCCTGTAAGAGCGTCGCATGAGCCTGTCCTTTCCGCCCCTGGAAGAGCGTTGGAACGTCACGCGCGAGGTCCTGCGCGCCGAGATCGTCCCGGCCTACCGGCCCGTGGTGCTGCGGGGCTTCGCGGCGGACTGGCCGGCGGCCCAGGCCGGTCTCGAGGGCCCGGAGGCGGCCGCCGCCTATATCAAGGGCTTCGACAAGGGCGCGGCCGTCGAGGCCTTCGTCGGCGCGCCGGAGATCGGCGGCCGCTTCTTCTATGGCGACGCCGAGCGGGCGCTGAACTTCGAGCGGCGGCAGGGCGCGATCTCGGCCATCGTCGACGACATCCTGGCGCTGGGCGCCGAGGCGAACCCGCCGTCGGTCTATGTCGGCTCGGCCCCGACGGAGCGGGTGTTGCCCGGCTTCGCCGAGGCCAACCATCACGACCTGCTGGCCGTGCCGGTCGAGCCGCGCATCTGGTTCGGCAACGCCGTCCGGGTGCAGACCCACTACGACATGGCCGACAACATCGCCGTGGTGGCCGCCGGCCGCCGGCGCTTCACCCTGTTCCCGCCCGAGCAGACGGCCAATCTCTATGTCGGGCCGCTGGACTTCACCCTGGCCGGCCAGCCGATCAGCATGGTCGAGCTGGAGGCTCCCGACCTCGAGCGCTATCCGCGCTTCGCCAGGGCGATCGAGCACGGCCGCTCGGCCGAGCTGGGCCCCGGCGACGCCATCTACATCCCCACGGCCTGGTGGCACCACGTCCAGTCGCTCGACCGCTTCAATGTGCTGGTGAACTACTGGTGGCGCGACCTGCCGCCCGAGGCCGGGTCGCCGTTCGAGGTGCTGGTCCACGGCCTGCTGGCGGTGCGCCACCTGCCCAAGCCGCAGCGCGACGCCTGGCGGGCGATCTTCGACCACTACCTGTTCGAAGCCGACGGCGATCCCGCCGCCCATCTGCCCGAGGCGCGCAAGGGCGTGTTGGGGCCGCTGACGCCGCGCCTGGCGCAGAACATCCGCGCCTTCCTCAAGCGGTCCTTGGGCTGACGCCTGGCCTCAGGCGTGGGCGATAATCGGCAGGAAGGTCTCGGCCGTTAGGCTGGCGCCGCCCACCAGCACGCCGTCGACGTTCGGCGTCGCCAGGATGCCGGCCGCGTTGGCCGGGGTCACCGAGCCGCCGTACAGCAGGCGGATGCGGTCGCCGGCCGGGCCCAGCGCCGCGCGGCAGGTCTCGCGCAGCACCGCGTGCATGGCGGCGATGTCCTGGTCCGTGGCCGAGCGGCCCGTGCCGATGGCCCAGATCGGCTCGTAGGCCACCGACAGCCAGTCGCCGTCGGCGTCGGCCGGCAGGCAGTTCTCCAGCTGGGCGCCGACCACGGTCTCGGCCAAGCCGGCCTCGCGGACGTCCAGCGCCTCGCCCACGCACAGGATCACCGACAGGCCGTGCCGCCGCGCGGCCTCGACCTTCTCGCGCACCTCGGCGTCGGTCTCCTGGCGACCGGCCCGGCACTCGCTGTGGCCGACGATGGTGAAGGCCGCGCCGGCGTCCTTGACCATCGGCGCCGAGAGGCACCCGGTGTGCGCGCCCTTGTCGGCCGCATGGATGTCCTGGGCGCCCACGTGCAGGGCGTCGGCGGCCTGCCAGGCGGCGGTGATCAGGGTGGCGGGCACCGCCACGCCGACATCGACGGCGGGCGTCCGGCGCGCCGCCGCGTCGATGGCGTCCAGGACGGGCAGGGCGTCGCGGCCGCCGTGCATCTTCCAGTTTCCGACCACGAACTTCCGGGCGGGCTTATCCATAGCGAGCTGCATTCGGTCTCCGTGCGCCGGTCCTGTCCGGCGCCTGTGTCTTGAAAGGGCGAGGGAAGGGCGGTCAGGCCTGTTCCAGGATTCTGGAGGGGTGGTCGTGGCGGGCCAGCCGCGCGCCGAGCGCCGCCAGCTGTTCCCACAGGGCCGGCGGCAGGCGGGGACCGAACTTCTCGTAGGCCGGCGGGATCAGGGCGGCCTCGGCGCGCCAGATCTCGGGGTCCACGGTCAGCAGCAGGTCCAACTGGGCGTCGGTCAGGTCCAGGCCCGTCAGGTCCAGGCCGTCGCGGGCGGGCAGGCGGCCGATCGGGCTGTCCACGGCCTCGGCCTCGCCCTCCAGGCGGTCGACGATCCACTTGAGCACCCGGCTGTTCTCGCCGTAGCCCGGCCAGACGAACTTGCCGCGCTCGTCCTTGCGGAACCAGTTGACGAAGTAGATGCGGGGCAGCTTGGCCGGATCGGCGCCGGCCCCGACCTTCAGCCAGTGATTGAAGTAGTCGCCCATGTTGTAGCCGCAGAACGGCAGCATGGCGAAGGGATCGCGGCGCAGCTCGCCGATGCTGTTCTCGGCCGCCGCCGTGCCTTCCGAGGCGACGTTGGAGGCCAGGAACACCCCGTGCTCCCAGTCGAAGGCCTCGGTGACCAGCGGCACGGCGCTGGCGCGGCGGCCGCCGAACAGGATGGCCGAGATCGGCACCCCGGCCGGGTCCTCCCACTCGTCGGCGATGACCGGGCACTGGCCGGCGGGCACGGCGAAGCGGGCGTTCGGATGGGCGGCGGGTTCGCCGGACTCCGGCGTCCAGGCGCGGCCCTTCCAGTCGGTCAGCCCCTCGGGCGGGGTCTCGGTCAGGCCTTCCCACCAGACGTCGCCGTCGGCGGTCAGGGCCACGTTGGTGTAGACGCAGTTGGAATGCAGGGTGTCGACCGCGTTGCGGTTGGTCTTCACCCCCGTGCCCGGTGCGACGCCGAAGAAACCGGCTTCCGGATTGATCGCGTACAGACGGCCGTCCGGCCCGAACCGCATCCAGCAGATGTCGTCGCCGATGGTCTCGGCCTTCCAGCCCGGGAGGGTGGGCTGCAGCATGGCCATGTTGGTCTTGCCGCAGGCGCTGGGGAAGGCGGCGGCCACGTAGCGCACCTTGCCGGCGGGCGAGGTCAGCTTCAGGATCAGCATGTGCTCGGCCAGCCAGCCCTCGTCGCGGGCCATCACCGAGGCGATCCGCAGGGCGTAGCACTTCTTGCCCAGCAGGGCGTTGCCGCCGTAGCCCGAGCCGTACGACCAGATCTCGCGGCTCTCGGGGAAGTGGACGATGTACTTGTCGTCGTTGCACGGCCAGGCGACGTCGGCCTGGCCCTCGGCCAGGGGCGCGCCCAGTGTGTGCAGGGCCGGCACGAAGAAGCCGTCCTCGCCCAGGGCGTCCAGCGCCGCCCGGCCCATCCGGGTCATCACCCGCATCGAGACGGCGACATAGGCGCTATCGGTGATCTCCACGCCCAGGGCGCTGATCGGCGAACCGACTGGCCCCATCGAGAAGGGCACGACGTACATCGTCCGTCCCCGCATGCAGCCGTCGAACAGGCCGTTCAGGGTGCGGCGCATCTCGTCCGGGTCGCGCCAGTTGTTGGTCGGGCCGGCGTCGGCCTGGTCGGCCGAGCAGATGAAGGTGCGGCTCTCCACGCGGGCGACGTCGCGCGGGTCGGAGGCGGCGTGGAACGAGTTGGGGCGAAGCTCGGGATTGAGGCGCTTGAGCGTGCCGAGGGCGACCAGTTCGTCGGTCAGGGCGGCCCATTCCGCGTCGGAGCCGTCGCACCAGTGGATGGCCTTCGGCTTGGTCAGCGCGGCGACCTCGTCGACCCAGGCCAATAGACGCGCGTGTTTCGTCGGGGGCGCGTTAGCGCCCAGCCCTTGGTTCTGCATTTCACGTCCTGCTGCAAGTTGGCGAAACTATTGCTCGCCTTGCGCGCACCATAGCGTGAGGAATCGAGGGGAAAAGGCCAATGTTTTCAATGACAACGTTGTCGTTGAAAATCAGGGCGCCAGTTGCCGCGAGGGCGGCATGTTTTCGCGTCCGGCGCCCGATTAGGAGGAAGTCGATCCCGAAGCGCGGCCGTTGTCGCGCCGAAATGACCGCCTCCGCGCGGCCTTCCGGGCGAATCGAGGCGGCCTTTTTCGCCGTCGCGGCCCGGCTTGTGTGGAAACTCACCCCGCCCGGGTGACCGTCGGCACATCGTCCGCACGCCGCGCTCCGCATCTTCATCGGACGGGGCTCGCCCGCCGGCGGTTCGGCGCGGTCGTCTCCCCGGAACGGAGGAAGTTCCATGCTCAGCAACAAGGAAGCCCTGGCGCTGGCCGACCAGATCGAAGCGGCCCTGCCCGACGCCGAGGCGTTCGGCGCGTCGGGCGGCGACGATCTCTGCAAGACCTATCGGTCGCTCGCCCCCAGCATCAAGGCGCTGCTGCCGGTCATCGCGCTGATCCCCGGCGTGGGGCCGGCCGTCGCCAAGGCGCTGAAGCTGCTGATGGGGATCGCCGACCAACTCTGCCCCACGTCCTAGGCTTCGCGCCCCGGAAGGCCTCGCGCCGCCGAGGTTCGAGGCCTTCGAACCCCCTGGGTCCCACCGGTCACGCGCCGACGCGTTTGCGCCCACACCCCCCAAACGAGGGTTGTCTCCCATCCCCGCTCCTCGCTAGCTCGGGCGTCGCTGTTCGGGGAACGGCGTGCGTATAAGTGGCTGAATGGGGTGAAATATGTCGGGAATCCAACATAGCCGCGGCAAGAGTCCGCGCAATCCGCGGGCCCTTTGGCTGGCGGGAACGGCGCTTGGATGTTCGCTGCTGGTCCAACCGGCGGCCGCCCTGGCCGCCAACGAGTGCGGCGCGCCCGCCGGCGGCGTGGTGACCTGTCCGTCGCCCATCACCACCGGCGTCAGCTACACGACGATCGACGACCTGATCCTGAACCTGCCGGCCGCGACGTCCAACACCGGCGCGATCGCGGTGGATGTCGTCGGCGGGGCCGGAAAGGTCAGCGTCGTGGCGGCCGACATCTCCACTAGCGGAAACGAGGCCCCCGGCCTGTTCGTCACCACCACCAGCGGCGCGATCGACGTCAACGTGACCAAGGCGGCCACCTCGGGCGCCGACATGGTCAACCAGATGACCAACGACGCGATCGTCGCGCTGTCGGACAGTGGCGCGGTCAAGGTCAAGGCCGGGGAGGTGTCGACGGCCGGGGTCTACACCTCCGGCGTCGCGGCCCAGTCGAAGACCGGCGACGTCACGGTCGAGATCGACAAGATCTCCTCCTCGGGCCTGGGCGGCAGCATCGTCCTGGCCCGTTCGCTGGACGGTCCCAGCGCCACGCCGACGGGCGGGGGCAAGGTGACGGTGGTGGTCGGCCAAGCCTCGACCACCCAGGCCAACGGCGTCATCGGGGCCGTCGGCTTCGGCGACGTCTCCGTGACCGCCGGCCAGATCGTCGCGTCCGGGGCTCCGGCCGTCGGTCCCGCCGGTCACACCTCGTTCGGCCAGGGGATCGGCGCGCGTAGCTACAACGGCGACGTCGACGTCAAGGTCGACGAGCTGTCGACCAGCGGCGTGGGCTTCCTGGGCGTGACCGCCACCGCCCTGGCGGGCGACGCGACGGTCGAGAGCGGGACCGTCACCACGGCCAGCGACGGCGCCTATGGCGTCTATGTGCGGGCCGGCGGCACGGCCAAGGTCGTGGCGGGCGCCACCACCACCCATGGCGCGGTGACCAACGACGGCACGACCCACTACACCGACGCCATCCGTGTCGAGGCGACCGGCCTGATGGACGTGACCTCGCAGCACGCGACGGCGACGGGCGACGGCGCCTCGGCGATCCTGGCCAGGGGCGACGGGTCGATCAGGATCGACAGCGGCGAGGCCTCGGCCTCGGGCGGCGCGATCACCGTGGGCGGCGTCCAGGTGTTCTCGAACGCCATCAGCGCCCAGAGCTTCCTGGGCGACATCGAGATCACCAGCGACACGGCCAGCGCCCAGGGCGCCCAGTCGTGGGCGATCTACGCCTCGGCGGGCAACGGCGCGATCAGCATCGACAGCGGGACGGCCACGGCGGCCGGAGCGGGCGGCCGGGCGATCTACGCCAACGGCGGCGAAGGGGTGACGATCCGCAGCGACGTGGCCTCGACCACGGGCGCGCCCAGCGGGTCCAACGCCGCCGACGCCATCATGGCCCTGACGTTCAACAAGACGGCCAAGATCGACATCACCAGCGGCTCGGCCAGCACCACCGGGAACAACGCCCGCGGCATCTACGCCTGGACCACCGGCGACATCGCCATCGACAGCGGCGAGGTGACCACCACGGGGAACAACGCCCACGGCGTCATGGTCGATTCCGACGGCGCGCTGGTGTTCGGCACGCCGCACGTCCCGGCCGGCGGCGTGGGGACGGTGAACATCGTCAGCGACAAGGTCAGCGCCACCGGGAACGGGGCGATGGGCGTGTGGGTCGACTACGCGGGCCCGATCAGCATCGACAGCGGCGAGATCACCGTCGGCAACGGTGTGGGCCTCTATGTCTACGGCCAGAACACGGTGGACGTCTCGGCCGACAAGGTCACGGCGACCGGCACGGGCGTGGTGGTCTACGGTCGCGAAGGCGCGGTGAACCTGACCACGGGCACGGTCTCGGCCGGGACCCAGGGCGATGTGGGCGTCTTCGCCCAGACCACCAGCGGCGACATCGTGATCAGCGCCCAGTCGACCAAGACCCAGGGCGACATGCTGACCGGCTTCACCGCCGACGCCGTGGGCGGAATCTCGACCAGCGGCGACATCAGCATCACCAGCGGCGACGCCCAGACGACCGGCCGTTCGGCCTTCGGCGCCTATGCGATCAGCCAGACCGGCGCGGTGTCGATCGACAGCGGTTCGGTGACCACCGCCGGCCAGGGCTCGAGCGGGATCTACGCCCGCGGGGCCAGCGTCTCGGTCGGGAGCGGCTCGGTCCTCACGTCGGGCGACGCCGCGCGCGGCATCTACGCCTGGTCCAACGGCGACATCGACATCCACAGCGGCGAGGTGACCACCACCGGCGCCAACGCCCACGGGATCATGGTCGATTCCGACGGGGCGCTGGTCTTCGGGACGCCGCATGTCCCGGCCGGCGGCGCGGGGACGCTGAGCATCGTCGCCGACAAGGTCTCTGCCACCGGCGCGGGCGCCATGGGCGTCTGGGCCGACTACGCCGGTCCGATCAGCATCGACGCCGGCGAGATCACCGTCGGCAACGGCGTCGGTCTCTACGTCTATGGCCAGGGCGCCGTGGACGTCTCGGCCGACAAGGTCACGGCCGACGGCACCGGCGTGGTGGTTTACGGCCGCGAGGGCGCGGTGCACGTCACCACGGGGACGGTCTCGGCCGGAACCCTGGGCGACGTCGGCGTCTTCGCCCAGAGCACGACGGGCGACATCGTCGTCGACGCCGGCGTGACCCGCACCGCCAACACCGGCCTGCACGCCGGCTTCACGGCCGACGGCGTGGGCGCGCTCTCGACCGGTGGCGGCCACGTGACCGTCAACAGCGTCGACTCGGCGGTGGTCGGCCAGTTCGCGACCGCCGTCTGGGGCCAGTCGATCGACGGCGAAGTCGAGATCAACAGCGGCAAGGCCCGCGCCAGCAGCGACGGCACCCTGGCCGTCTTCGGCCGCGGCGACACGGTGGCGGTCGTCAGCGCGGACGCCGAGATCACCGGGACCGGCTCCCGGGCGATCCAGGTCTTGGCCGATCACGGCGACCTCACGGTGACCTCGGGCCGCGCGGTCGCGAAGGACGCCAACAGCGTCGCCATCGACCTGTACGCCAGCCACGACGCCGCCCTGACCGTCACCGGCCAGACCGTGGGCGGATTGGCCGGCGTGCGGGTCTCCGCGCTGAACCAGGCCGAGGTGACCGTCGGGGCGGACGCCTCGATCACGGCCCTCAGCGGCGCCGGCGTCGAATTCCGCGCCGTGCCCGTGCCGGGCGGGACGGGTTCGCCGGCGGTGGGCTACGGCGCCAGCCTGACCACGGCCGGCCACATCGGCGGCGCGCCCGGCGCGCTGGCGGCGCGGTTCGCGGACGGGGACGACACCCTGACCCTGCTGACCGGCGCCAGCTTCACCGGCGCCGTCGACGGCGGGGCGGGTTTGGACGCCCTGGTGCTGAACGGGACCTCCAATCAGCCGTCCGCCGGCCAGACGTTCGGCGGGGTCCTCAACTTCGAGACCGCCACGGTCGCGGCCGGCGACTGGACCCTGACCGGCCTGCTGCAGGCCGACAGTATCGACATCGCCTCTGGCGCGACCCTGCGCATCGACGACCGCCAGGACGCCAACGCCTGGCTCGAGACGACGACGCCGGGCGCCGGCCTGTCGGTCCACAACGACGGCACGCTGATCTCCCGCAGCTTCGACGACAACCTCTACGCCGACAGCGGAACGCTCTCGATCAGCGGGACAGGCGACGTGGAACTGCAGTCCGGCGCCATGCTGGCGTCCGGCGCCTGGACCTATACGGGGACGACCCGGGTGAGCGGCGGCGAACTGCACGTGGTCACCGACATCGGCGGCGGCCTGGAGCAGACCGGCGGCGTCGTGGTGGTCGGCGCCGACTACGCGGTCGACGACGCGGGCCTGGGCACGGTGAAGGTCGCCGGCCATGGAACGACGGGAAGCTTCGCGGGCGGCCTGAAGGTCGACGGCGGCCAGTTCTTCCTGGGCCAGGACGGCGACTACACCCTGGCCAACGCCCTGTCGGGCGCGGGCGGCGAGGTGATCTGGGCCGGCGGCGGCGACCTGACCCTGTCGGGCGCCTATTCGCGGACCGGGACGCTGGTCAACGGCGGCGGCCTGGTGACGATCGCCAACCTGTCGGCCGACTCCCGCCTGGCCCTGATGGGCGAGGCCTTCGCCCTGGGCTCCGGCGCCAAGAAGACGGGCGGGCTCTCGGGCGACGCCGATCTCGACATCGGCGCCGGGACCCTGACGATCGCCCAGATCAACGCCTCCAGCTATGCGGGCGACCTGAGCGGCGCGGGCGGCCTGATCAAGTCCGGCGCGGCGACCCTGACCCTGTCGGGCGCGGCGACCTACGCCGGGCCGACGACCGTGTCCGCCGGGACGCTGCTGCTGAAGGGCGCGATGACCAGCGACGTCACCGTGGCCTCGGGGGCGACCCTGCAGATCGGCGACGGCGGGACGACCGGGGCCCTGACGGGCGACCTGGTTATCGCCGGCACGGCCGTCTTCAACCGCTCGGACGAGTACGACTACGCCGGCGACATCACCGGCGCGGGCGAACTGATCAAGAAGGGCGCCTCGCGCCTGACCCTGTCGGGCCAGTACGGCTTCACCGGCACGACCACCGTCCAGGGCGGCTCGGTGCGGATCCTGCATCTGCCGCAGACCGCCCAGGTGCAGGTCGATAACGGCGTGCTGGACCTCAGCGGCCTGACCCAGACCATCACCAACCTCAGCGGCGGCGCGACCGGCGGCGTCGACATCACCGGCGGCGCCCTGACCGTCAACCAGTCGGGCAGCACCACCTTCGCCGGGTCGATCACCGGGTCGGGCTCGTTCACCGTCACCGGCGGCGGCGTGATCGAGCTCAGCGGCGCCAACACCTATACCGGCGACACCACGGTCACCGCCGGCAAGCTGAAGGTGAACGGCTCGGTGACCTCCGACGTCACCGTGGGCTCGGCGGGCGCCCTGGGCGGCTCGGGCGTGATCGGCGGCGACGTCTTCGTGCAGGGCGGCGGCCAGGTCACTCCCGGCAATTCGCCCGGCACCCTGACCGTGGCGGGCGACTTCACCTTCGCCACGGGTTCGACCTACCAGGTCGAGGTGCTGCCGACCGGCGAGCACGACCTGATCGTCGTGGGCGGCGCCACCACCATCCAGACCGGCGCCAAGGTCGCCGTCCTGGCCGGCGGTCCGGCGTCGCAATACGCGCGGCTGAGCCAGTACGGCATCCTGACCTCGGCGGGCGGGATCACGGGGCGGTTCTCCAGCGTCACCAGCGACATGGCGTTCCTGACGCCCAGCCTGACCTACACGGCCAACGCCGTGCGCCTGAACCTGCTGCGCAACGACATCCGGTTCGCCAGCTTCGCCACGACCTCGAACGAAGCCCGGGTGGCCGACGCGGCCGAGGCCCTGGGCCTGGGCGCGCCGGTCTACGACGCCCTGGTCACCCAGAACGCGGGCGGGTCCGCCCAGGCCTACAGCGCCCTGGACGGCCAGATCTACGCCGACGTCTCGACCGTCCTGGCGGGCGAGGCGGGCCGGCTGCGGCAGGCGATCCAGGCGCGGACCTCGGCTCCGGCCGAGGTGTCGGGCGGCTGGGGCGACGTTCTGGCGGGCTGGAGCAAGATCGACGCCGGCGCCGGCGCGGCGGGCCTGAAGGTCAGCGGCGCGGGCCTGGTCGCCGGCGGCGACAAGGTGCTGGGCGCTGCCCGCCTGGGCCTGGCGGCCGCCTATGGCGAGGCCGACGGGACGGTCTCGGCGCGCGGCAGCCGCGCCGAGAGCAAGAACGGCCAGGTCGCGGCCTACGCCGCCAGCGTCTTCGGACCGCTGCGCGCCGACGTGGGCGCGGCCTACGCCTGGTCGTCGATCGACGCCGAGCGGGCCGTAGTGTTCCCGGGGAACCAGGATCGCGTGAAGGGCAAGTACGACGCCACGGTCGGCCAGGTGTTCGGCCAGGTGTCCGCGCCCCTGACGCTGGGCGCGGCCGTGGTCGAGCCTTTCGTGGCGGCCAGCTATCTGCGGGTGAAGAGCGACGACTTCAGCGAAACGGGCGGCTTCGCGGCGCTGAAGGTCGAAGGCGTCACCCGCGAGCTGGGCTTGGTCGACGTCGGGGTCAAGGTGAGGGGGCAGTTCGACGTGGGCGGGGCCTCGGTCCTGCGCCCGCGCGTCGCTGTCGCCTGGCGCATGGCCACGGGCGACCTGGCGGGCCAGACCGCCAACGCCTTCACCGGCGGGACGGCCCGTTTCGTGGTCAGCGGCGCCAAGTACGACGCCGGCGCCCTGGCCGTGCAGCTGGGCGCCGACCTGGCGTCGGGCGATCGGGCGCGGTTCGGGGTCACCTACGAGGGGACCTACGGCGACCGCTTCGAGGCCCAGGCGATCCGCGCCGGCGGGTCCTGGCGCTTCTAGGTCTGGGGGGAGGCGCTCTGGGGGGAGCGCCTCCTTGGGGGGATCCGGTCGAGGCCGCCTAGCGCGTCCTCGACCGGTCTTCGCCCAGCATCCGCACCAGTTCGGCCTGGCGGGTCGCGCCGGTCTTGCTGAAGATCGACTTCAGGTACGAGCGCACGGTGTTGCGCGACAGGTTGGTGATCAGGGCGTAGCCGGCCAGGGTGCCGCCCTCGACCAGGAAATAGGCCAGCTTGGCCTCGGCCTCGGTCAGGCCGTGGTCTTCGCGGTAGGACGCCAGCGCCTGTTCCTCCGAGCGACCCTTGGCGCGCCCGAAGATCTCCATGGCCCGCAGCACATAGGGATGGCCGTCCGCGGCCGCCTTGGCCAACCGAGCCTCCAGGCTCGGATAGACCCGCGTCAGCGGCTTCAGGTTGTCGAACAGGGCGTCTTGCTGTTTCTTGTTCGTCATAAACGGCGGCGAGTTGTTTCTCGTTCGTCGCAAAGCATGGCCTGGGGGGCGTTCGCGTACAATGGTGTCGATTGCAGCGGCCGTCCCGCGTCAAGGGCTGGTCGAAATGAAGGCCGCTCCGGAGACGCCGCGCAGGCCCTTCGCCGATTTCCGCCAGAACCTCAGCTACACCATCGCCCAGCGGGTGATCACGAGGGTGCTGCGCAAGGGACTGGCCAGTCATTCCAGGGGCGAGGCCGAGTTCGCCGAGTTCCTGCGCAAGGCCCGGGCCTGGCACGACCGCTACGACGGGGTCCTGCCGTCCCTGGAGGTCGACGCCACCTGGAGCGCGACGCCCGACTACGCCGCGCCGTCGCCGCCCACCCGCGCCGATTGGTTCGCCCCCCGCGACAAGGCGCCGCGCGGCACGGTCTTCTATGTCCACGGCGGCTCGTTCGTCGCCGAGCGCAGCCCGCGGATCGGCCAGCTGGTGGGCCGGTTCGCCGCCGCGGCCGAGGCCAGCGTCTACGCGCCGTCCTACCGTCTCGCGCCCGAGCATCCCTGTCCCGCGGCGGTCGACGACATCGTCGAGGCCTGGCGCTGGCAACTGCGCCATCGCCCCGACGAGCCGGTGGTGGCCCTGGCCGAGTCGGCCGGGGCGGCGATCATGATGGCCGCCTTCCAGGTGATCCGTGATCGCGGCGAGCCCATGCCGGCCGGCATCGTGCTGCTGTCGCCCTGGCTGGACCTGTCGCTGCAGAGCTGGTCGGTCATGGCCGCCTCGATCGCCAAGACCTCGCCGCACACCATGGAGTCGCTGGCGATGTTCGCGCACTTCTACCTGCAGGGCCGTTCGGCGATCGAGCCGATCGCCTCGCCGCTGTTCGGCTGCTTCGACGGCTTCCCGCCGCTGCTGGTTCACGCCAGCCGGACCGACATCCTCTACGACGACTCGATGCGCCTGGCCGACAAGGTGCGCGACGTCGGGGGCGACCTGACCCTGCGCCACTGGGCCGACGAGACCCATTTCTGGGAGCGGATGAACACGCCCAAGGCCCGGCAGTCGATCGAGCTGGCGGCGGGCTTCATCCGGCGGCGCCTGGACGACCGGCGGGTCGGCGCCCAGTAGGCGCCGGCCGGTCCGACTCCGGCCGGTCCTAGATGGAGCGGCCCTGCTTCTGGTCCTCGTGGATGTCCAGCAGGACCTTCATCAGCTCTTCGTCCTCGCTGGACATCACGCCCAGCACCTCGGCCTCGTCGCAGCCCTCGGCCGCCAGGTAGGCGTGGCCCATGCTGGAGTCGAGATAGATCGACTGGCCCTGGTCCAGCACGACCGGATCGTAGAACTCGGTGTTCACGACGATCCGCCCCTTCAGGACGAAGATGTACTCCTCGCCCGCGTGGCGGACCAGGTCGCCGAACTGCTCGGCGCTCTTGGCGCGGATCTTGGTGATCACCGGGATCATGCGCTTCCCGCGCAGCTCGGTGCACAGGTAATAGTAGTCGTAGTTCGGGGTCTCGACGCGCACGGCGCGCTCGACCTCGCCCAGGCTGCGGCGCGCGGTGACCGTCTGGGGCTGGTTGGCCTCTTCCTCGGCGAACAGTTCGGACATGCGCAGGCCCAGGCGCTGGGCCAGCAGCTGCAGCTTGTCGTAGGTCAGGGTCAGGCGGTCGTGCTCGACCTTGGAGAGCGTCGAGACGGGGATGCCGCTCTTCTCGCTCATCTGTTTGAGGGTCCAACCCTCCCGGTCCCGCAGGCCGCGAAGCAGTTTTCCGAGCGTGTGGGCGTTGGAAGGCAAGCGCCGTGACTCCTCAAGGCGGTTGACGGATTTTCCAATCAGGATAGCAATTGTCCTGATCAGGATTGTTCATTCCCAATCTATCGGCTGGGCCGAGCGGGGGCAATCCTACCGGCAGGCGAGGGGAGCCAAGGAATGCGAACGATCAAGGGGGCCGCGATCGCGGCGTGCGCTCTGGTGGCGGGGTTGGGCCCCGTCCAGGCCCAGACGCGGCAGGAGACCGCGCCGCCGCCGGTCGCCAAGGCGGTTGTCCCGGCGGCCAATCCGGCGGCGGCCCCGGCGGTCGCGCCGTCCGCCGCGCCGGCGCTGACCAAGGCCGACGTCGACCTCTGGCTGGACGGCTACATGCCCTACGCCCTGCGCACGGGCGACATCCCCGGCGCAGTGGTCACGGTGGTCAAGGACGGCCAGATCCTGACGACGCGGGGCTTCGGTTACGCCGATCGTGACAAGAAGACGCCGGTCGATCCCTACAAGACCCTGTTCCGTCCGGGCTCGATCTCGAAGCTGTTCACCTGGACGGCGGTGATGCAGCAGGTCGAGGCCGGCAAGATCGACCTGGACGCCGACATCAACACCTATCTCGACTTCAAGATTCCGCCGCGCAACGGCAAGCCCGTGACGACCCGCCAGCTGATGACCCACACGGCCGGCTTCGAGGAAGTGGTCAAGGAGCTGATCTTCTACGGCAAACCCGAGCCGGAGCTGGGCGCCTATCTGAAGAACCACGTGCCCAAGCGCATCTTCGACGCGGGCGAGACGCCGGCCTATTCGAACTACGGCACGGCCCTGGCCGCCTACATCGTCGAGCGGGTGTCGGGCGAGAAGTTCCAGGACTATCTCGACCGCCACGTGATGGGGCCGCTGAAGCTGGAAAACACCACGTTCCGGCAGCCGCTGCCCGCGAACCTGGTCGGTCACGACGCCACGGGCTACGACAAGCCCGGCAAGCCGTCGAAGGGCTTCGAGATCGTCGGCCCGTTCCCGGCCGGCTCGGCCTCGTCCACCGGCGCCGACATGGGCCGGTTCATGATCGCCCACCTGCAGGGGGGCGAGCTGGACGGCCAGCGCATCCTGTCGGCGGAAACCGCCCGCGTGATGCACGACAGTCCCGTGGACAAGGTCAATCCGCGCTCGCTGATCGGGCCGCTGGACCGCATGGAGCTGGGCTTCTTCCAGACCTCGATCAACGGTCGCACCGTGATCGGCCACCTGGGCGACACCGAGGGCTTCCACTCCTCGCTGCACCTCTACATGAACGACGGCGTGGGCCTGTACCTGTCGCTGAACAGCGGCGGCCGCGAGGGCGCGGCGGGCGTGCTGCGCACGGCCATCTTCCGCGACTTCTCCGACCGCTACCTGCCGCCCGTCGCGGGCGCGCCGGACGGCAAGGTCGACGCCAAGACCGCCGCCGAGCACGCCAAGGCCATGGCCGGCACGTGGGACGTCAGCCGCCGCGCCGACAGCACCTTCCTGTCGCTGTTCTACATGATGGGCCAGGCGAAGGTCGCGGTGGGCCCCAAGGGTGAACTGATCGTCCCCAGCATTCTGGGCCCCAACGGCCGCCCGAAGGAGTGGGTCGAGATCGCGCCGTATGTCTGGCGCGAGGTCGGCGGTCACGACCGCCTGGCCGCCCAGGTGGTCGACGGCAAGCCCGTCCGCTGGAGCTGGGACTTCGGCTCGCCATTCATGGTCTTCGACCGCATCCCGGCGGGCCAGGACGGCGCCTGGCTGCTGCCCGCGATCGCGGCCAGCGTCGGCGTGCTGCTGCTGACCTTCCTCTACTGGCCGGTCGTGGCCCTGGTGCGTCGTCGCTACAAGACCAAGGCCGACATCTCGGGCAAGGCGCTGACCGCCTCGCGGGCCGCGCGCGCCGGGGCGGGCCTGCTGCTGGCCCTGATCGTCGGCTGGGGCGTCGGCGTGACCAAGCTGACCTCCAGCGCGGCGGCCATGGCCGGCGGGATGGACGGGGTGCTGCTGCTGCTCCAGGGGCTGGGCTGGGTCGTCCTGCCGCTGGCCCTGGCTGCCGCCGGCTGGAACCTGTGGCTGACCTGGACCGACGGTCGCGGTTGGGTCCGCAAGGCCTGGAGCGTGGTGATGCTGCTGGCCCCGCTGCTGCTGCTCTATGTCGCCGTGACCTTCCACCTCCTGGCGATGTCGGTGCACTATTGATGGGCCGGCTGACCCTGGACATCGCCGCCGAGACGCTGCGGCTGGCCCAGCCGTTCCGGATCGCGGGCCATGTGTTCGACACGTCCGACATCATCGTCGTGACGCTGTCGGACGGCCGGGCCAAGGGACGCGGCGAAGCGTCCGGGGTCTTCTTCCTGGGCGAGACGGTCGACGGCATGCGGGCCCAGATCGAGTCGGTCCGGGAGGCGATCGAGGCCGGGCCGACCCGCGAGGCCCTGCGCTTCATCCTGCCGCCGGGCGGGGCCCGCAACGCCGTCGACTGCGCCCTCTGGGAGCTGGAGGCGGCGGTGACCGGCCAGCCGGTCTGGCGGCTGGCGGGGCTGGACGCTCCCCGGCCGCTGCGCACCACCTTCACCCTCGGGGCCGACACCCCCGAGGCCATGGCCAAGGGCGCGGTCGGCTACACCCAGGCGCGGTCGATCAAGATCAAGCTGACCGGCGACCTGGCCCTGGACCAGGCGCGGGTGCGGGCGATCCGCGCGGCCCGGCCGGACGCCTGGCTGGGCGTCGACGGCAACCAGGGATTCGTCCGCGCGGACCTGGACGCCCTGGTCGAGACCCTGGTCGAGCAGCGCGTCTCGCTGCTGGAGCAACCCCTGGCGCGCGGCCATGAGTCCGAGCTGGAGGGCTTCGACAGCCCCATCCCGATCGCCGCCGACGAGAGCGCGGTATGCCTGCCCGACGTGGCGGCGGCGGTCGGCCGCTTCCAGGTGATCAACATCAAGCTCGACAAGTGCGGCGGTCTGACCGAGGGCCTGCTGATGGCGGCCAAGGCCCGGCGGCTGGGCCTCGGCGTCATGGTCGGCACCATGGTCGGCACCAGCCTGTCCACCGGTCCGGGCTTCGTGCTGGGCCAGGTGTGCGACCTGGTCGACCTGGACGGCCCGACCTTCCTGGCCCAGGACCGGCCGCCCGGCGTTGTCTATCGCGACGGGACCGTCTGGGCGGGTGAGGACGTCTGGGGCGCTCCGGCCTCGGCGGCCGCGGCATGAGCGGCAAGGCTCTCGACGCCCCGCCGTGGTTCGGTCAGCCGCGCGGCCTGACCGTCCTGTTCCTGACGAACATGTGGGAGCAGTTCTCCTACTTCGGCATGCGGGCGCTGCTGGTCTACTACATGACCAAGCAGCTGCTGATCGCCCAGGGCTCGGCGTCCCTGATCTACGGGACCTATACGGCCTGCGCCTATTTCACGCCCATCGTCGGCGGGGTGATCGCCGACCGCCTGCTGGGCAAGCGCCGAGCGATCATCATCGGCGCCAGCGTCATGGCCGCCGGCCATTTCATGATGAGCTTCCCGGACCTGCTCTACGTCGCCCTGGCCACCATCGCCCTGGGCAACGGCTTGTTCCTGCCGACCCTGCCCAGCCAGATCAACGATCTCTACGCCGAGGGCGACCCCCGGCGGGGCTGGGCCTACAACGTCTATTACCTGGGCATCAACATCGGCGGCTTCCTGGCGCCCCTGCTGTGCGGGACCCTGGGCGAGGTGTTCGGCTGGCACGTCGGCTTCGCGGCGGCGGGCCTGGGCATGCTGGCGGGGCTGCTGATCTATCTGTGGGGCCAGCGCTACCTGCCGGCCGAGCAGGGCAGGGTGCAGGCCGGCGCGGTCGAGCCCGCGCGCGGGCGCATGGCCTTGCCGACCGTGCTGGTCCTGGCCGCCGTCGCCCTGTCGGTGACCGTCTTCCGCGGGGCTTACGAACAGGCCGGCAACACGGTGGCCCTGTGGGCCGACGCGGGCGTCGACCGGACCCTGGGGTCCTGGACCGTGCCGATGACCTGGTTCCAGTCGCTGAACCCGCTGCTGGTCATGGCCATGACGCCGATGCTGCTGGCCGGATGGAAGAAGCGGGCCGACGCAGGGCGCGACACCTCGCCGGCCCTGCGCATGGCGACCGGGGCCCTGATCGTGGCCGGCGCCTATCTGATGCTCTGCGCCGTCTCGGCCCTGGCCGGGGGCAAGGCGCACTGGCTGTGGCTGGTGGCGTTCTTCGGGGTCTACACCTTCGGCGAGTTGTTCATCCTGCCCACGGGGCTGGGCCTGTTCGCGCGCCTGGCCCCGCCCGGGTTCGGGGCGACCACGGTGGCGGCCTGGTACCTGACCATCTTCGCCGGCAGCCTCAGCGCAGGACTGGTCGGCACCTTGTGGAGCCGGATGCCGCACACGGCCTATTTCGCCCTGCTGGCGGGCCTGGCCGTCACGGCCTCGATCCTCCTGCGGCTGGTCGATCCTTGGGCGCGCCGCGCCGAAGCGCACGGGCCGTCCGCCTCGTCGCGCAATCGTCATTGACAATTCTCTGAGTGGGATAACAGTGGCCTAATTAGGATTACATTTGCGTAATGGGCCGGGTCGAGCACGGGAAAATCCGAGCGGACCCCAGCGCCGATGGGAGCGATCACCGCTCCGGGGACGTCGGGCGCTTCAACGAGGGGGAATGAAATGAAGCTTCGTCGTACGACCTTGATGATCTCCAGCGCCATCGGCGCGCTGCTGATCCAGACCCCGGCCTTCGCCGCGGACGACGCGTCCCGGTCGGCGGTGACGACCGTCGAGGAGATCGTCGTCACCGCGCAGAAGCGCGAGCAGACGCTGATCGACATCCCGCAGTCCATCTCGGTGGTGTCCGGCGAGACGCTGGAGACCCAGCAGGCCACCAACTTCACCGACTATCTGAAGCTGGTTCCCGGTCTGCAGCTGGTCCAGGCCACGCCGGGCCAGGGACGTCTGGTCCTGCGCGGCGTCAACGCCGGCGGGGTGGCCTCGACCGTGGCCGTCTACATGGACGAGACGCCGTTTGGCTCGAGCAGCGCCCTGGTCAACGGCGGGGTGCTGGCCGGCGACTTCGACACTTTCGACGTGTCCCGCATCGAGGTGCTGCGCGGCCCGCAGGGCACGCTGTACGGCGCCAGCTCGATGGGCGGTTTGCTGAAGTTCGTCACCAACGCGCCCGACACCAGCGGCTACAGCGCCAAGGCCCAGGTCGCGCTCGAGGACACCAAGGGCGGCGACCTGTCGTACCGCACCACGGCGGTGGTCAACATCCCGCTGAGCCAGACGGTGGCGGTGCGGGCCTCGGGTTTCTACCGCAAGGAGGGCGGCTTCATCGACTCGATCGGCACCGGCGGTTCGGACGTCGAGAGCGACATCAACGACGGCAAGGTCTACGGCGGTCGCGCTTCGCTGCTGTTCAAGCCGAACGACGCCTTCGATCTGCGCCTGACCGCCATGGCCCAGGACATCAAGGCCGACGCTTCGGGCGAGGTCGAGAGCGATCCCGACACCCTAAAGACCCTGTACGGCCGGCCGACCCTGTCGCAGTTCGTCCCGAGCTTCTCGGACATCAAGTACCGCGTCTACAACGGCGTGCTGAACTACGATTTCGGCGCGGCCACCCTGACCTCGTCCACCAGCTACAGCAGCCTGAAACAGACCAAGAGCGACGACGCGACGTTCCTGAGCCCCCTGATCGAGCTGGTGTTCGGCGAGCCCAACGAACTCTATCTGGGCCAGGACACCAACAACGAGAAATGGACCCAGGAAGTCCGCCTGGCCTCGAACCCCGGCTCGGCCTTCGACTGGCTGGTCGGCGGCTACTTCACCGACGAGAAGGGCCTGATCTTCCAGGAGTACGTGGCCGTCCAGCCCGGGACCCTGACCAGGCTGACCACCCTGCCGCTGCTGGCCGAGCTGAACCTGTATTCGCGCTACAAGGAATACGCCGGCTTCGCCAACGCCACCCTGCATCTGGGCGACCGCTTCGACGTCGACGTCGGCGGCCGCTACAGCCACAACAAGCAGAGCGCCACCCAGGAGGCCGACGGCGTGCTGGCCGGCGGGACGCCGGTCGCCAGCGACCTGCGCTCGTCCGACAACGTCTTCACCTATTCGCTGGCGCCGAAGTTCAAGCTGGACGATCGCCGCGCGATCTACGCGCGGATCGCCAAGGGCTACCGGCCCGGCGGTCCGAACGTGATCCCGCCCAGCGCCCCGGCGGGCACCCCGGCCAGCTTCGATCCGGACACCGTCACCAGCTACGAGGCGGGCTACAAGGGCGAGACCGCCGATCACCGCTTCAGCCTGGACCTGTCGGCCTACCACATCGACTGGAAGGGCATCCAACTGCTGACCGTGGTCAACAACTTCGGCATCAACGCCAACGGCGCCGACGCCAAGAGCAACGGCGTCGAGTTCAACGCCACCGCGCGGCTGACGTCCGGCCTGACGGTGTCGGCCAACGGCGCCTACACCGACGCCAAGCTGTCGGGCGACACCAGCGACCTGGTCGGCGGCAAGAAGGGCGACCAGCTGCCGTTCACGCCGAAGGTCAGCCTGGGCCTCAACGGCGACTACAGCTGGACGATCGACGGCAAGGACGCCTATGTCGGCGCCTCGCTGCGGGTGATGGGCAAGCAGACCGGCGCCTACGACGCCGACTTCCAGGCCGCCAACGGCCACCAGCGCAAGGTGGCGTCCTACGAGGTTGTCGATCTGCGCGCGGGGATCAGCTTCGGCCAGGTCGAGCTGGAGGCCTACGTCAAGAACCTGACCGACTCCGACGGCAAGACCTCGACCAGCGCGGTGACCTCCAGCGGCCTGCCGATCTATCCGGGCGGGGCGATCGGGACGGGCGTGATCCGGCCGCGCACCATCGGCGTCAGCCTGACGGCCGGCTTCTGATCGGATGAGCGCCATCGCCAGAGTTCCGCGTGACGAGGCGCCGGAAGAGGCGGGCGGCCTGCCGTCGCCCTACCTGCTGTTCCTCGGCGACACGGTCGAGCCGGGCTACGCCAAGACCGCGTTCGGCCTGCGCGACTGGGTCGCCGAGCGATGCGTCGGCGAGTTCGCCCTGCCCGGGGCGGGGGTCAGCACCGGCCTTCCGGCCCTGACCCCCGCCCAGGCCGCGGCCGAGGGCGCGCGGGGCCTGGTGATCGGCGTGGCCAATGTCGGCGGGGTCATCCCGCCGGCTTGGGTCGCCGGTCTCGTCGAGGCGCTGGAGGCGGGGCTGGACCTCGTTTCGGGCATGCACGCGCGCCTGTCGGACATTCCCGAGCTCAAGGCCGCCGCCGCGCGGGCGGGTCGGCGGCTGATCGACGTGCGCACGCCGCCGCCGGGGATCCCGGTCGGAACCGGCAAGCCCCGGGCCGGACGCCGTATCCTGACCGTCGGCACAGACTGCGCCCTGGGCAAGAAGTACGCGGCCCTGGCGATCACGCGGGGGCTGAAGGGCAGGGGGCTGGACGTCGACTTCCGCGCCACGGGCCAGACGGGGATCATGATCGCCGGCGCCGGCCTGCCGATCGACGCGGTGGTCTCCGACTTCATCGCCGGCGCGGCCGAGATGCTCACTCCCGCCGCCGCGCCGAGCCACATCGACGTCATCGAGGGGCAGGGCTCGCTGCTGCATCCGGCCTATGGCGCGGTGTCGGTGGGCCTGCTGCAGGGCAGCCAGCCGGACGTCTTCGTGGTCTGCCACGAGCCGGGCCGCACCGAGATCCTCGGCCATCCCGGCCACGCCGTCCCGTCGATCGAGGCGGTGATCGCCGCGACCGTGGCCCTGGGGAGGGTGACCAGTCCGAACATCCGTTGCGCGGGGATCAGCCTCAACACCGGCAAGCTGTCGCCCGAGGCGGCCCGGGCCGAGATCGAGGCGACGGCCGCGCGGCTGGGCCTGCCGACCGCCGACCCCCTGCGGGGCGGACCGGCGTTCGAGCGGCTGCTGGACGCCTGTCTCGCATGAGGGGCCTGGCATGACCGGCAAGGCGTCCGGCTGGTTCAGCCGCTGGCTGCTGCCCGGCCTGGCGTTCAAGGCCGCCGTCATCGGCGGCGGCTATGCGACCGGACGCGAGATCGCCGAGTTCTTCCTGCCGGCCGGTCCCTGGGGCGGCCTGGCCGGCCTGGCCCTGGCGACGCTGGTCTGGAGCGGCATGTGCGTCCTGACCTTCCTGTTCGCACGGGCCAGCGGGGCGCGGGACTACCGCACCTTCTTCAAGGCCCTGCTGGGGCGCGGCTGGGTCGCCTTCGAGCTGGCCTACGCCCTGTTCGTCGTGCTGGTCCTGGCGGTGTTCGGCGCGGCGGCGGGCGAGATCGGCCACGCGGTGTTCGACGCGCCCCGGTGGGCCGGCATGCTGGCCCTGCTGGCGGGGGTCACCCTGTTCGCCGCGTTCGGCACCCGGGTGGTCGAGCAGCTGTTCGCCTGGGTCTCGATCCTGCTGTACGGCGTCTACGGCGTCTTCCTGGTGCTGGCCCTGACGACCTTCGGCCACGACATCGCCGCCGCCTTCGCCGTCCCGGTCCGGGTCGGGGGCGACGCCCTGGTCGGCGGCGCCACCTACGCCGGCTACAACATCATCGGGGCGGTCATCGTCCTGCCGATGACGCGGCACCTGCTCAGCGACCGCGACGCCGTCGTCGCCGGCCTGGTCGCCGGGCCGCTGGCCATGATCCCGGCCGTCGTCTTCTTCGTCAGCATGTGCGCCTACGCGCCCGAGGTCGGCGGGGCGGCCCTGCCGTCCGACGTGCTGCTGGCCAAGCTGGACCTGCCGGTGTTCCGCCTGCTGTTCCAGCTGATGGTGTTCGCGGCCCTGCTGGAGAGCGGCACGGGGGCGGTCCACGCCATCAACGAGCGCGTCGCCGGCGCCGTCCAGGCCCGGCTGGGGCGGACGTTCGGCGTTCGCGCCCGCGCCCTGTGCGCCCTCGGCCTGCTGGTCTTCTGCATGGTGCTGGCCGAGCGGGTCGGGCTGGTCGGCCTGATCGCCGGCGGGTATCGCCTGCTGGCCTACGCCCTGATCGCCTTCTACGTCGTGCCGCTGGCGACGGTGGGCCTGCTCCAACTCGTCCGACGACGTCCCGCCCTGCTTCCGGAGGTCCCATGATCAGCCTCATCCTCGCCGCCGCCCTGCAGGCCGCGCCGCTTGCTGCTGTTGGGGCCGCCGCCGGTCCCGTCGTCCAGCCGCCCAAGGGCTTCGACGCCCATGTCGAGCAGCTGCGCCAGAAGGTCGGCGCGCCGGGCCTGTCGATCGCCATCGTCGACGAGGGCCAGACCGTGCTGGCCAAGGGTTGGGGCGTGCGCCGGCTGGGCGCGCCCGAGAAGATCGACGCCGACACCCTGTTCATGACGGGCTCGACCGGCAAGGCCTTCACGACCGCCGCCCTGGCCACCCTGGTCGACGCCGGCAAGCTGTCGTGGGACGACAAGGTCGCCGACCGCCTGCCGGGCTTCCAGATGTACGATCCCTGGGTGACGCGCGAGATGACCGTGCGCGACCTGCTGGTCCACCGCAGCGGCCTGGGCCTGGGGCAGGGCGACCTGCTGTTCGTGCCGCGCAGCAACATCCCGCGCGCGGAGGCCGTGCGCCGCCTGCGCTATCTCAAGCCCGCCACCAGCTTCCGCAGCGGCTACGCCTACGACAACGTCCTCTACATGGTGGCCGGCCAGCTGATCGAGGCGGTCAGCGGCCAGACCTGGGAGGACTACACGCGCGAGCACGTACTGGTCGCGGCGGGCATGACCGGCGCGACCACCGACGGGCGCCGCTTCCAGATCGCCAACCGCGCCCAACCGCACGCCCGCATGGACGGCGGCCTGCGCGGGGCGGGGACGCAGGAGGTGCTCGACGAGCGCGACGAGCTGTCCACCGCCGCCGCGCCCGCCGGCGGCATGGCCGTCAGCGCCAACGACATGGCCAAATGGCTGAAGCTGCAGCTGGCCCACGGCGCGCTGCCCGACGGCAAGCGCCTGTTCAGCGAGGCCCAGCACGAGGCCATGTGGCGGCCGGAGGTGATCCAGCCGCTCGACAAGGTCCCGCCGGGCATGGAGGTCACCAAGCCGACCTATTCGCTCTACGCCCTGGGCTGGGAGCTCCAGGACTATCGCGGGACGCAGATCGTCTGGCACAGCGGCGCGGTGTTCGGCTTCAAGACCGTGGTGGTGCTGATCCCCAGCCGCAACGTCGGCTTCTCGATCGAGCTGAACAGCGAGGACGGCGAGCTGCCGCGCGGCCTGATGAACGAGCTGCTGGACCACTATCTGGACCTGAAGCCCGAGCCGTGGACCGACCGCTACATCGCCTACAAGAAGCAGCTGGTCGCCGGGGCGCTGAAGAGCCTGGGCGGCGTGCAGGCCAAGCCGGCGGGCGTGGGGCCGTCGCTGCCGACCGCGAAATATGCCGGAACCTACGCCGATCCCTGGTACGGCGACATCGCGGTGACGCAGGGGCCGGACGGCCTGCGCATCGACTTCAAGTCGACCCCGCGCATGGCCGGCCGGCTGGAGCACTGGCAGTACGACACCTTCATCACCCGCTTCGACGACAAGGCGCTGGAGCCGGCCTACGTCACCTTCGGCCTGGACGCCGACGGCGGTGTCGAGCGCGTGACGATGAAGCCGGTCTCGCCGATCGCCGACTTCAGCTGGGACTACCAGGACCTGCTGTTCACGCCGAAGGCCGCCCGACCGTGACGCGAGCAAGATTCTCTATTAGAGATATAATTCTCTGATCAGAAAATTTCGATTGCCGTCGGTGCGCGTCTGGGCTTAGGTCGTCCGGTCGCGGAAGGGCGAGGGGTGTCCGTCTGAAGACCAGGCGAGGCCTCCGTGAACCAGCTCAGACCCGGACCGCTGCAATCTTCGCGAAGCGCCGCCCCCGTGCGGGACGGCCTGGAGGCGGACCTCCAGATCATGGCGCGGCTCGAGGGCATGCCCCTGCCGACGACCATGGAGATGGCGCGGCTGTTCAACGTCTCGCCGACGACCGCCTTCCGCATGCTTACGCGCCTGCGGCAGAACGGCATGCTCAGGCTGGTGGACCGCGTCCGCCTGCCTGAAGCGGCCTGCCACGGCATCGTCGACCTGCGGACCCGGCTGGCCAGCGCCGGCGACCTGCGGCGGCTGGAGGACAGGCTGGCCGGCGACCCGCACGTCTCCCTCGCCGCCGCCGTCACCGGCAAGCACAGCTACCGCATCACGCTGATCCACGCGACCGCGGCCGAGGCCAACGCCTGGTTCAAGGCCATCCTGACCGAGCCCGCGGTGATCGACGGAACCTTGCGGTTCTGCCGGCCCATCCTCGAGCGCCACCACTACGCCAAGGCCCTCGTCGGGGAAGGCCCTGGCTAGGGTGGCGTTGGATCACAGGGCGTATTTCAGCGTGACCAGCCAGGTCCGGGGATCGGGATAGTTCTTGTAGTAGACCCCGGTGGCCGGCGTGTAGGTGACGCTGACCGGCTCGTCGGAATCCAGCAGGTTGCGGCCCGACAGCACCACGCTCCAGCGCGGGTCCGGGGTCTGCCAGGTGACCACCCCGTTCAGGAAGGTCTGGGCCGGGGCCTCGTCCTGCGGGCGCTGCAGGGCGTTGAAATAGGTCTTGGTCTGGAACTGGGCGTTCAGGCCGACGCGGAGCGCGCCGGGGATCTCGATCGGCACGTCGTAGGTCAGGGCGCCCGAGAGGCTCCAGCGCGGCGAGTTCAGCAGCCGGTGGCCGTCGGCGTTCACCCCGACCCCGCCGGCGTTCTTGTAGGTGTCGTAGACCGCGAACAGGTAGCCCGCCGAGGCCTGGAGGCTCAGGCGCGATGTGGCCCGCACGTCGGCCTCCAGTTCCACGCCGTAGGTGTGGGCCTTGCCGGCGTTGCCCCGGATCGAATTGCCCGGATAGGCCGGGTCGCTGTAGCTGACCTGCAGGTCCTGGTAGTCGTTGTAGAACACCGCCAGGTTCAGCCGCGCGCGGTGGTCCAGCACCTCGGTCTTCAGGCCGGTCTCGTAGGTGTCGACCTCTTCCGGCGCGAAGGGACGGGTGGCCAGGTCCAGCCGCGTGGCGCGGTTGTCGAAGCCGCCCGATTTGAAGCCCTTGGACCAGGTCAGGTACTGCAGGACGTCCGGCGTCCACTGGAACTGGGCCGACAGCTTGGGCGTGACGGCCGAGAAAATCTTGTCGGCCTGGCCGGCGATCGACTGGCCCACCACCTGGCCCTGCAGGTTCAGGACTTTGTTGTCGAAGGTGAATTCCTTCTCCTCGTTGGTCCAGCGCAGGCCGCCCGTGAGGGTCAGGCGGTCGCTGACCGCGTAGCTGGCCTCGCCGAACACCGCGTAGGCGTCGGTGTTGGTGATGTTGTGGGCGCGGGCGAAGCCGTAGTTCCCGGGCGTGACCACCGGGTCGGTCGGCAGGGCGTTGCGGCGGCTGTAGCCGTCGCGCTGAACGAAGAACCGTTCGTGCAGGTAGAACAGGCCGCTGGTGAAGGTCAGCTTGCCGTAGTCGCCGTTCAGCTGGATTTCCTGAGTGGCGTACTGGTCGTTGTAGTGGATCAGGTTCTTCTGGATCAGCGCCGCCTCGCCGTCGTTGTCGTAGTTGACGGGATTGAGGTTGAAGCCGCCGTACGAGGTCACCGACTTCAGTTTCAGGTGGTCGTTCAGGTCGTACTGGATGCGCAGGGCGCCGCTGATCTGGTCCAGGTCCTGGGTCGGCTCGACCTCGGAATAGGAGCGGTCGATGCGGTGCGCGCCGTTGGGCTGGTTGACCGGCACGTAGCTGCGGGTGTCGCTGCGGTCCTTCAGGGCGTTCAGGGTGAACAGCACGTCCCAGCGGTCGGTCGGGGTCCAGCGCAGCTTGCCGCGATAGGCGTCCAGGTCGATGCGGTTGACGTCGTGGTTCAGCGTCGGGTCGAAGGTGACGCCGTCGCGGCTGTGGTGGATGTACGACAGGCTTCCGGCCAGCTTGCCCTCGATCAGCGGCCCTTCGATCAGGCCGCGCACGTCGACGGCGCCGTAGTTGCCCAGGCCCACCTCGGCCTTGGCGCGCAGGGCGTCGCCCGGGTCGCGGGTGATGATGCGCAGGGCGCCGGCGCTGGAGTTGCGGCCGTACAGCGTGCCCTGCGGGCCGCGCAGCACCTCGACCCGCTCCAGGTCGTTGAACTCGACCATCGAGCCGATCTGGCGCGGGATGTAGACGTCGTCGACATAGACGGCCAGCACCGGCTCCTGGATCGGATCGCTCTCGCCTACGCCGCGCAGCGCGTAGGTCTGGGTGGTGTGGCTGATGGTGACGCGGCTGATGGTCAGGTTCGGAATCTGGCCCGCCAGGTCGCGGATGTTGTCCACCTTGCGGTCGGCCAGGACCTGCTGGTTGAAGGCTGAGATGGCGATGGCGGTCTTCTGCAGGTCGGTGGCCCGGCGTTCGGCGGTGACGATCACCTGCTCGACCGCCGGAGCCGCCGTGGCGTCAATCTCGGCGGCGGCCGGCGCCGTCGGCGTCGCGGCTTGGGCCGCGCCGGCCAACGCCAGGGCGGAGGCTCCCACGACCCAGTACAATGCAGCATATCGTGACGACATGATTATCCCCGTTATTGTTCCGAGGGATAAGCATCGAATACAGGTCGCGCCTCAAACCATATAAAATCTATAGACTTTAAGATCAGCTCATATCGTGAACTTAAATATACTCAATGAGCCCTGTTACTTATCGGGCAGGGCGCCGCTCAGGCGGTCGTCCCACAGGGGGCGCACGTCGACCTTTCCGGGGATCAGGCCGGCGGTCGCGAAGGCGTCGGCGACGCCCTGCTGCGAGGCGATGGCCGCGTCGCTGATCCGCAGCAGCCGGGTCGGGGCGCTGCGTTCCCTGAACTCGCGCAGATACAGCGCCGCGGGCACGTTGGTGGCGACGCTGCGGGCCTGGGCCCAGCGCGCGTCGTCGGCGTTGGCCCACTGCGCCGCCTTGGCATAGCGCCCCAGATAGTCGCCCAGGGCCTGGCGCTTGAGCGGATCGTCCAGCGCCGACTTGGCGGCGGCGACCAGGTAGTTGCCCGACAGGATGCCCAGGGCCGTGCGCAGCACCCGCGCTCCGGCCTGGCGCGCCTGCTGCACGACCACGCCGTAGATCACCCAGGCGTCGATCGCCCCGCTGGAGAAGGCCGCCAGCCCGTCCTGCGGCGACAGGGCGACGGGCTTGATGTCGCTCCACGCCAGGCCCGCCTCGTCCAGCAGGCGCAGCAGGATGTAGTGCGAGGTGGTCGCCTTCACATAGCCGATCCGCTTGCCCTTCAGGTCGGCGAAGGCCTGGGCCTTGCTGTCCTTGGGGACCAGCACGACCTGGTTGTTCACGTCGCCCTGCAGCACGGCGACGATACGCACCTGGTTGCTCGGCGATCCGGCGACGAAGATCGGCGGGATCTCGCTCATGCCCCCGATGTCCAGGGCGCCGGCGTTGATGGCCTCGGCGATCAGGTTGCCGCCGGCGAACTCCGACTTGGCGACCTTGTAGGGCGTGTCGGCGACGCCGGCCTGCGGGAAGAAGGCGTCCAGATTGCCGCGATAGGTGGCCGCGCGCAGGGTCAGGTCCTCGAGCGAACCGGGCGCGGAGGATTTGGGCGAGCAGGCGGCCAAGGCCGAGACGCCGGCGACCGACAGGCCCCCAGCGAGGAGGTGGCGACGGGAAAGCGTCATCAGTCGAACAGGTCCGGCTCTTCTTCTGTGACCACGTCCCAGTAGGGCTGGAAGGCCCAGAAGCCGCCGGCCTCGCTGCCGACCTGGCCGGCGGTGTGCTTCGCGACCTCGGGCGGCATCGGCTTGGTGGGGCCGGCGGCCTCGGCCAGCAGCTGGGTCTGGCAGGCGTTCTCCAGCGCTAGATAGCGCCAGACGGCGGCCTCGACCGACTGGCCGACGGTCAGGATGCCGTGGTTCTGCAGGATGACGGCCTTCTTCGACCCCAGGGTCTTGGCGATCTTCTGGCCCTCGCTGGTGTCGAGCACCACGCCGGAGAACTCCTCGAACAGGGCATGGTCCTCGTAGAAGGCGGCCGAGTCCTGGGTCAGCGGGTCCAGCAGCCGGCCCAGGGCCGACCAGGCCTTGCCGTACAGCGAATGCGAGTGGGCGGCGGCCACCACGTCGGGGCGGGCCTCGTGCAGCTGGGAATGGATCGCGAAGGCGGCGCGGTTCAGGCGAGCCGGGACCTTGGCCGGCGGCTGGACGATCTCGCCCGAATGGCTGACCAGCATCAGGTCCGAGACCTTGATGCGCGAGAAGTGCACGCCGAACGGATTGACCCAGAAGTGGTCGGTCAGCTCCGGGTCGCGGGCGGTGATGTGGCCGGCCCCGCCCATGTCGAAGCCGTAGCGCCCGAACAGGCGGTACGAGGCGGCCAAGCGCTGCTTGCGGTACAGCCGCTCCTGCTCGTGGGTGGGCTGGACGGGCAGGACCTTGGAGCCGAACTCCGGCAGTACGGTCTCGATCTTGGCGGGATGCGGCCCCTGGCTCTGGAAGGCCCGGGCGTGGCTGATGGCGGTCATGGCGATGTCCTTCAGTAGCCGCGCGACAGGTCGACGACGTCGGCCAGGGGCGCGCCGGACCGAAAGCGGGCGAGGTTCTCGGCGAAACGGGTCGCCAGATTGATGCGGGTGTCGGGCGTGTGCACCGAGGTGTGCGGCGACAGCCGCACCTTGGGGTGGCTGTAGAACGGATGGCTCTCGGTCAGCGGCTCGGGGTGGGTGACGTCCAGGCTGGCGCGGGAAACGCGGCCGTCGTCCAGGGCCTCCAGCAGGGCCTCGTCGTCGATCAGGGCGCCGCGGGCGATGTTGATCAGGTGCAGGCCGGGCTTGGCGGCGGACAGCACCTCGCGGCCGATCAGGCGCTGGGTCTCCGGCGTGGCGGGGGCGGCCAGCACGACGTGGTCGCTGCGGGCGAACAGCGTCTTCAGGTCGGCCACGCGCTCGACGCCCGGCGTCGGGATCGGCTTGTCCGAACGGCGGGTGGCGATGACGTTCAGGCCCAGGGCCTGGGCGCGCGGGGCCAGGGCCTCGCCGATCGCCCCGAAGCCGACCAGGCCCAGGGTGGTCCCGGCGATCAGCTTCAGCGGCTGGGGCGCCCAGCGCGCGGCCTTGTCGATCCAGATGTCGGGCAGGCGCTTGGCGTCGGCCAGGATCGCGGCCAGGGCGAACTCGGCCAGGGCCACGGCCGACGAGCCGCGCGCCGAGGTCACCACCGGGCCGTCGAACAGCCAGTCGGGGTAGAAGTCGATGCCGACCGAGACCAGCTGCACCCACTGGACGTCGTACGGCCAGCCCTTGGGCGGCTCGGGCGGCAGCACGCCGCCGGCCTTGCGGAACGGGGCGGCGACCAGGACCTTGGCCTGGGCGGGCAGGGGCGCGGCTAGGCCCGGCGGCACGGCCACGATCTCGGCGTCGCCCACGTGCTGGGCGAAGACGCTGTTGAACAGGTCGGGCAGCTGGCTGGCGACGATCAGGCGGCTCATCGCGCGGCCTCGCCGATCTTCGCTTCGTGGGCGGCGAAGGCGGCCTTGCCGGCGCTGGTCAGCACGACGTCGGACTGCGGGGTGTGGACCCGGCCGCACAGCACGTCGCGATGATGGCGCTCCAGGTCGTTGTGACGGGTCAGGCCCGGATTGCCGGTCAGCTTCAGGGCCTTCTCGACCACGCTGATGGCGTTCTCGGTCACCAGGTGCTTGACCAGGCCGGCCTCGACCCCGCCGACCTCGCCGCGCGCGGCCGCGGCCAGCAGCACGTCGTTGGAGAGCAGCAGGCCGTCGATGTCGCCGACCGCCTCCTGGAAGCGGGGCAGGGTCGAGAGCGCCGCGCCCAGGTTGGCCGGCTTGCGGTTGGCCAGGAAGTCGACCAGCCAGTCGCGGGCGGCCCGGGCCTGGGCGTCGTAGATCGCCGCCGTCAGCACCGCCGACCAGGCCGCGAAGCTGGCCGGATACGGCGGCGGGGCGCCGACGGGTTGCGGGTCCAGGGCGTGGTCCAGCGGAACCAGGACATCCTCGAAGACCACGTCGTGGCTGGCGCTGGCCCGCAGGCCCAGGTGATCCCAGGTCTCCTCGATGACGATGCCCGGGGTGTCGGCGCGGACCAGCCAGCCGCCGACCAGGGGTTCGTCGTCGTCCGAACGGGCCCAGACCACGAACCAGGTCAGGGCGGTCGAGCCGGTGGAGTAGATCTTGCGGCCGCTGATCCGCCAGCCCTCGGGCGTGCGGCGGGCGACGGTGGCGGGCAGGCCGCCGCGGGCCGGGGTGCCCAGGTCGGGCTCGACGCGCAGGGCGTTGATCAGGGCCCCGTCGCGGATCGCCTCGCCGATGACCCGCTGCTTCAGATGCTCCGGCCAGCCCGAGCGACCCTCGACCGAGGCGTGGAACAGGTACTGCATGACCAGCACCAGCGCCGTGGCCGGCTCGCCCCGGGCGACGGCGGAGACCACCTTCAGGGCGGTGGGCAGGTCGGCCTCCAGCCCGCCCAGGCGCCGGGGCGCGGTCAGGGCCAGCAGGCCCGCCTCGCGCAAGGCGTCGAAATTGGCGGTCGGGAAGCTGGCCTCGCGGTCGTGGCGCGCGGCCGTCGCGGCGAAGGCGGCGGTGAGGCCGGGCAGGACCGCGTCGAGATCGGGCAGGGCGGACGCTTCAGAATTTCTAGAGATGACCGCGAGGGGCATGAGACATGAGCCGTTACGGCGCGCGCGCCTTTGTTCTTAGAAGGGCGCTTAAATCCTACTGGATCAATAGACTTATCCTCAGGCGTCATATCAGAGTTTCTGATAGACCGGGGCGGGCCGGAGAGCCCGTCAGGCGCGCTCCAGCGCGCTCAGCACGGCCGCCGCGACCTGGACGGCCTGGACGCGGATGTCGGGCACGGCGTTGATCTCCCACAGTGCGCCGCGCGTGATCGGCCCCACGGCAAACAGGGTCGCGTGCGGGCGCCCTCCGGCGTGGATCACGCGATGGCCGGAGTCGATGTCCAGCCCCAGCCGCAGGGGATCGGCGCGGATCAGGCCGCGGTCGGCCAGGGCGGCCAGCAGCGGCTCGGTGGACCGTTCGACGTCCGCCGACGGGCCGGTGCAGTTGACCACCAGGTCCGCCTCCAGCCGCCAGGCGTCGGTCTCGCCGCGCGGACGCCAGACCGCTCCGGCGCGGCCGCCTTCCAGGATGTCGACCCGCTCCAGCTTGCCGGCCAGGACGCGCAGCCGGCCGTCCGTCCGCATCCGCGCCACCTGTTCGGCGATCTGGGGCGACAGGCGGTGGCGGTGCACGTCCCAGAAGGCGCGGGCGTGGCGCAGGAAGGCGGCGCGCCGCTTCAGGCTCCAGCCGCGCCACAGGTCCTGGGAGACCGGCCGCACGGCGTCGATCGCCGTCCGCCAGCCGTGCTGGTCGGCCGCCGCCCTCAGCCAGGCCAGGGCCCGAACGGGCGACAGCGAGGCGTCGGGCGGGGCGGGCAGGGGCGAGGGCGGGTCGCCCTGGTGCTCGCGCGGCGTCAGGCCCCGGCGCGACAGGGCGATCAGGGGGCGGCCCGGCACCAGGCGGTCCAGCGACAGGGCCGCGTCGATCATGGTCAGGCCGCTGCCCAGCAGCAGGATCGGTCCCCGTCCGGCCGGGGCGGTGGCGGGATCCCAGCGCCAGGGATCGGCGACATAGGCGTCGGACGCCTCCAGTTCGGGTCCGACGGCGTCGGGCGCGCGCGGCGGCGGATTGCCGAGGGCCAGGACCACGGCGTCGGCGGCGATCGGCCGACCCATGCCGCAGGTCAGGGTCCAGCCGTCGCCGTCGGGCGCGATCGCCGTGATCTCGTCGGGCGTGATCAGCAGGCGTCCCACCGCTTCCGGCCCTCCGGCCAGGGACGACAGTTGCCGCTGCAGATAGCGGCCGTAGTCGCCGCGCGTCGCGAAGCCGCCCGGGCCGACGTCCAGGGCCTGGTCCTTCAGCCACAGGGCGAAGTCGTCGGGCCGGTCCGGCCAGGCGCTCATATTGCCGGCCCGCACGTTCAGCCGGTGGGCCGGGTCGTCGGTGGCGTAGGCCGGGCCCAGGCCGATCGGGCTGCGCCGCTCGATCAGCGCCACCTTCACCCGTTCGGACTGGCGCAGCAGGTGCAGGGCGGTCATCACGCCGCTGAAGCCGGCGCCGATCACCGCGACGACGGGCGGAGAATCCATATCCCATCTAATAGATAGGATATGGCGCCTAATCCAGCCTCGGGACGAACGCGGCGGCCTCCGTTTCCTCGACCAGTTCGCGCAGCAGGCCCAGCCCGGCGGGCCAGGGGCCGTGCCCGGACTCCACGTTGATGTGGCCGGCCCTGCCGAGGTCGACGAAACGCGCGCCCCATCCCCGGGCGAAGGCGCGCGCCTGGGTGATCTCGACAAACGGATCGTCGCGGCTGGCCACGACCAGGGTCGGGAAGGGCAGTCGCTGGCGCGGCAGCGGCGAGAAGCCCCGCAGGAGCGGGCCCACCGGGCCGTGCCGGTTCACGTCGGCGGGCGCGACCAGCAGGGCGCCGGCGACGCCCCGGCCGGCGCTGATGGCCGCCAGGTGGGCGACTACGGCGCAGCCGAGGCTGTGGGCGATCAGCACCGCGCCGGGGTTGCGACGCACCGCCTCCGCCAGGCCGGCGGTCCACTCGCCCAGGGTCGGCCGCTCCCAGTCCGACTGCTCCACGCGCTCGGCGGTCGGCAGCGTGCGCTGCCAATGGCTCTGCCAGTGGTCCGGACCGGAATTGAACAACCCCGGTACGATGAGGAACGGCGGATCACGCCGGTCCCGGGCCATCGGTCATTCCGCCGCGATCTTCTGAGCGGCCCAGCGATGCTCGGGCACGGGAAGCCCCAGGTGTCCGCGCAGGGTGTCGTGCTCGTACTCGGTGCGGAACAGGCCCTTGGCCTGCAGAAGGGGCACGACCTTCTCGCGGAACAGGGCGAAGTCGCCCGGACCGGTGACGTGCAGGATGAAGCCGTCCACGGCCCGGCCAACGAACCAGCGCTCGATCTCGTCGGCGACGGTCTGGGGCGAGCCGACGAAGTTGGCCTTCCAGCGCCCGAAGCGTTCGGCGGCCTGGCGCACGGTCAGGTTCTCGGCCTGGGCGATCCGGACGATGCGCTCGGCGTGGCCCTTGTAGCTGTTGAGGCTGAGCTTGCTGACGTCCGGGAACGGGCCGTCCAGTGGGTACTGCTTGAAGTCGTGGTAGCCGAAGGCCCGGCCCAGCTCGACCAGCAGCTTGTCGATCTCGCGGCTTCCCGCCTTGGCCTCGGCGATGGCCTGGGCCTCCTCGTCGGTGTCGGCGATGATCGGGGCGATGCCCGGCAGGACGCTGATGTGGTCGGGATCGCGGCCCAGGGCCGCGGCGCGGGCCTTGAGGTCGGCGTAGTACTCCACGGCGTCCTCGAAGGTGTCGACGCCGGCGAAGACCCCTTCGGCGATGCGCGCGCCCAGATCGCGACCCGGACCGCTGACCCCAGCCTGGAAGATCACCGGCTGGCCCTGGGGCGAGCGCGACAGGGCCAGCGGACCGGCCACCGAGAAGTGCTTGCCCTTGTGGTTCAGCGCGTGCTGCTTGGTCTTGTCCAGGAAGACGCCCGCGGCCTTGTCGCGCGGGAAGGCGTCGTCCTCGTAGCTGTCCCACAGGCCCTGAACGACATCGACGAACTCGCCGGCCCGCTCGTAGCGCTCGCCATGCTCGAAGTGCTCATCGCGACCGTAGTTGCGCGCGGCGCCCTCCAGGCCGGTGGTCACCACGTTCCAGCCGGCGCGGCCCTTGCTGATGTGGTCAAGCGAACCGAACTGGCGGGCCACGTTGTAGGGCTCCCAGTAGGAGGTGGTCAGGGTGCCGACGAGACCGATCTTCGACGTCGAGACCGCGACGGCCGACAGCAGGGTCAGGGGCTCGAGGCGGTTGAGGAAGTGGGGCGCGGTGTCCGGGGTGATGAACGGGCTGTCGACGATGAACACCAGGTCGAACTTGGCGGCCTCGGCCAGGCGCGCGTTGTCGATGTACCAGTTGATGTCGATGCTGGCGTCGCCGGGCAGGGCCGGGTCGCGCCAGCGGGTGTGGTCGGTGCCGACCCCGGCCAGGATCGCGCCGAGTTTCAGTTGGCGGGTGGGGTTCTGCGTCATGGGGAAGCCTTCGAGTTGAAGGCCGACGCTACGATCCGACGGCGGGCGGCGATAACGAGCACTGCTGAACAGCCCGATTTGCCCTGTTTAACTGAGGGATGAAAACATCAAGGATTACAGGGTGTTTTCGGTTTTCTTTCGCCGCTTCGAGGAAAATTGCGGCGGCTACCACGACCGACGGACGGTGAGGGTCAAGGTGCGCGGCGTCGCGCCGTAGATCTGGTCGCGACCGAAGGCGCTGGAGATCGCCCGGTCGGGCGTCTCCTTGTCGAAGACGTTGCGCACGGCCAGCGCCAGGCTGGTCGGCCCGTGGTCGATCGTCAGGGTCACGGTGTCGAGCGCGCCGGCGGGCAGGTACAGATAGTCCGGGTCGTCGGGGCGGAAGGCCGAGGTGAGAGCCGAGCGCCGCTCGTTCTGCCAGCTGAGCAGGGCCGAGGTGTCGGGCCCCAGGGCGTGGCGATAGGCCAGGGTCGCGGTGTGCCGATAGCGCGGGATGTTCGGCGCCCGGTCGCCGGGCTCGGCCTGGAACTCCGCCCGCGCCAGATCGGAGACGCTGGTCAGGCGGGCGTCGGTGAAGGCGCTGTTGAACTCCAGGGTGAAGCCGCGACTGAGGTTGGCCTTGAGGGCCGCTTCCAGGCCCTGGATCCGCGTGGAGCCGATGTTCATCACATAGCTGAACGCGCCCTTGGGCGTGGCGTTGGCGAACTGCATGTCGTGGAAGTCGATGTGGAAGGCCGCCGCCTCGACGACCACGGCATTGCGCAGCAGTGCGCGGCGGGCGCCGATCTCGTAGTTCCACAGGTGGTCCGGGGTGAAGGTCTGCACCGCCTGGGCCGGGTCGGGGGTGGTGTTGACGCCGCCGGGCCGCGCGCCTTGCGAGGCCTGGAGATAGAGCGCGCCGTCGTCGTCCAGCCGCCATTCGGCGCGGACCCGCAGGTTGAACTCGCCGCCGTCGGCCGCGCGCTCGGGCATCGAAGTGGTCGAGCCGCTGATGATGTTGGGGATCAGCACGTCGGTCCAGGCCGCCCGCCGGGTGGCGGCGTAGCGGCCGCCCGCGGTCAGGATCAGCCGCTCGCCGATCGGCTGGACCAGTTGGGCGAAGACGGCCGCCTGGTTGAAGCGCGACCCCAGGGTCCTAAGGCCGGTGTAGCCGGCGGCCTCGTCGACCTGGCCCTGGTCGTCCAGGACGTGGGCGGCGCTGCGCGTGTGCTCGCGGCGGCGCTCGAAGAACAGGCCGGCCGTCCAGCGCCCCGACCCCAGGTCGCCGTCGGCGCGCAGCTCTTGGACCAGCGACTGGATCTCGGTGGCCTGGACCAGCACGCTGGGCGCGCGGCTGTTGACGTAGGCGGCGTAGGCGTCGATCTGCTGGGGGCCGCACTCGGCCTCGATCGCGAAGTAGCGTCGGCAGCCGGCCGGGTCGTCGGCCAGGCCCAGGACCACCTGGCTGGAATCCAGCCGCCGGCCCAGGTTCCAGCCGTAATAGGCCGTCGTGCTGGTGAGCACGGTGTGGGGCAGGCGCAGCGTCAGGGTCAGGCTGGACAGGCCCAGGTCGTGGTCGCTGCTGTTGAGGCTGTAGCGGTCGGACAGTCCGGGTCCCAGCGCGCCGTTCCAGACCGAGGTGTCGCCGATCCGGCGCTGCTGGTAGACGGCCAGGCCCGACGCCTCGAGCCGGTCCGACAGCCGGGCCTTGACGGCCACGCGCACACCCTGGGTCGTCTCGTCGTTGGTGTCGTCGCGGCCCAGGCGGACGTTGTCGATATAGCCGCCGTTGTCGCGGCGGTAAGCCACTAGGCGGACGGCCAGGTCGTCGTTGACCGGCAGGTTCTCGGCCACCGCGACCATGCCGCCCGCCGCGCCGCCGCGGACGAAGCGGGCCTGCAGGTTGGCGCTCCCGGCGTAGCGGCCCAGCACGGCCGGGTTGGGTTCGATGCGCAGTTCGCCGCCGATCGCCCCGGCGCCGTGGTCGAAGCCCTGGGGGCCGCGCAGGACATCGACGTGGTTGATGTCCACCAGGGCCAGGTCCGGCGTCACCAGGCCCGGGTCCGAGTTGGTGCCGGACGGACCCGAGACCGGGGCGCCGCCGAAATAGACCGGGGTCGTCGCCTCGCCCGCGCCGTACACCCCCCGCAGGGCCAGCTTCAGCTGGCCGGCCCCGGACGGCAGGGCGTTGAGGGCGGGCGACAGGCGGGCGACCTCGCCGGGGTCGAAGACGCCGCCGCCGGCCAGGACGCGGGCGCTCAGGCGCTCGACATTGGGCGGGGCCTCGTCGGAGACGGCGGTGACGATCACGGTGTCGACGGGGGTGGACTCGCCGGCGGACAGGCGCGGGCGTTCGGTCGTCGCGACCTGGGGCGCGGGGGGCGGCGCGCGGGCGGTGATCAGGATCATCCGCTCGCCGACGATGCGGTAGTCGAGGTCGGACCCGCGCAGCAGCCGCTCCAGCGCCTCCTCGACCGTGAAGGTCCCGTTCAGGCCGGCCGTGCGCCGGTCCTCGACGACGGCCGCCGAGAACAGAACCTGCTTGCCGCTCTGCAGCGCCACCCGCTTGATCGCCTCGGCCAGGCTGGACGCCGGGATGGCGAACGCCTGACGGGGCCCGGCCGGCGCTGCTCCGGCGGGCTGGGGCGCAAGGGCCGAAGACGCGGCGAGGGCGCCCAGGAGGAAAAGAATTGCGCGCGTCAAGGGAGGTTGTCGAATAGTATATCTTAAGTTGATTTGACGATAGATGTGAATGGCCGTGGTATAACAGTGTACTCAGATTGAGCGCCAATGATGCATAGCGCGGATCATTGGGCAAAAATCTAAAGGTGCTGGCGAAACGCGCGATCGCGACTTGACGCGAGGCGGGGCAGGGGTGAACCGGGGCGGGTGTTCGCGAAACGGGCGATAAGCGGGGCAGGGGAGCCGTCTCCGGCGCAGACCGAGGTCTGGCGGTACGCGCCGATGCTGCGTGGCTATTTCATGCGGCGGAGGGGCGGCGACGTCGACGATCTGGTCCAGGAGGTTCTGCTGCGCATCGAGCGGCGGCAGAGCAAGGAGCCCATCGACAATATCGAGGGCTACCTCTTCCAGGTGGCGTCCAGCGTCCTGAACGACACCCTGCGGGCCGACCGGTCCCGCCAGCGCTCCAAGCACACCGAACTCACGGAATTTCATCACCCCGTTGAGGTTTTGTCGCCGGATCGCGTCTTGGAAGGGAAGCAACAGCTGGCCCTGGCCCTGAGCGTCCTGGAATCGATGCCCGAGCGGTCCCGGCAGGCGTTCATCCTCGTCCGGTTCGAGCAGATGAGCTATTCGGCGGCGAGCCGCGTGATGGGGATCTCCGTCAGCGCGGTCGAGAAACACATCATGAAGGTGGTTCGGCGACTGACCGAGCGCCTGCGGAGCGACGATGATCCAGGACGGAACGATGCGAACGGTTGACGAGCAGGCGCTGGACGCCGCCGCCGGCTGGCACGCGCGTCTGGGATCGGGGCGGGTCAGCGCCCGCGAACAGCAGGACTTCGACGCCTGGATCGACGCGGCGCCGGAACACCGGAAGGCCTGGGACGAAACCCAGAGCGCCTGGGCGCTGGTGGGCGAGCTGGCCGATCATCCCGCACTGGCCCAGGCCCGTCGCCAGGCGCGCAAGCCCGCCGCCCCGCGCTATTGGGCGCCGGTCGCGATCGCCGCCGGTCTGGCCGCCGCCGTGGCGCTGGGCGTCACCTGGAAGGCCCTGGCGCCGGCCAGCCTCGCGCCGGCCGAGCAGGCGCAAGTGGCCGCGATCGACTATGCGACGCCGGTCGCCCAGGTCCGCCGCGTCGCCCTGGCGGACGGCACGGTGGTCATGCTCGACGCCGATTCCGCGATCTCCGCCGCCTTCGACGGCAAGACGCGTCGCGTGACCCTTTCGCGCGGGCGGGCCCAGTTCCAGGTCGCCCACGACGCGGCCCACCCCTTCGTGGTCACGGCCCAGGGGCGCAGCGTCACGGCGCTGGGCACGGTGTTCGACGTTGACCTCGAGCCCGCGGCCGTCACGGTGACCCTGCTGCAGGGCAAGGTGGCGGTGCGCGAACTGACGGCCCGCCAGGACGCCCGCCAGGCCATACTGGCGCCGGGCGAGCGGCTGGTCGCGCCCGGCCAGGGCGCCTGGTCGCGGCGCGCGATCGACACGACCCAGGCCGCCCGCTGGCTGAAGGGCGACCTGGTGTTCGACGAGAGCGAGCTGGGCGCGGTGGCCGCCGAACTGAACCGCTATTCCAGCCGCAAGCTGGTGCTGGCTGACGCGGGCCTGGCCCGCACGCCGATCAGCGGCGTGTTCCGGGCCGGCGACCCCGAAGCCCTGGCCGAAGGCCTGGCGGCCAGCGGCGTCGCCCGTGTCGCGCGGCGCTCGCCCGACCAGATCGTCCTGACCAAACCCTAGGCGTCCGGCGCCCCGTCCTCCGGAAAATTCGCCCCCGCGAAGAAAAAACGTCGGGTGGGGGTGAGGGACCTTCCGCCGCTTACGTCTGACTTTGCGGCCGTCAGGGGTCCCGGATATGCACCCGGGCGCACGGTCGTCGGTCGAGGGGATAAAATCGCAATGAACACCAGGACTTCCATCCGCGCCGCCATGCTTGTGACGACGGCGCTCACCGCTTCGGTCTGGAGCGGCCAGGCGCTGGCCCGCCAGACGGCGACGCCGCAGGACGATGCCGCCGCGGTCGAGGAGATCATAGTCGTCGGCACCCGCATCGAGGGCTCGAAGGTCACCGCGGCCCTGCCCGTGACCTCGATCGACGCCAAGCAGATCGAGGCGATCGGCGCGACGTCGGGCGACGACCTGTTCCGGGCGATCCCCCAGATGGGCGACGTCAACTACAACTCCAGCTACATCCCCAATAGCAGCAACTCGGCGCGGGGCGACATCGGTTCGGTGAACCTGCGCAACCTGGGTTCGGGCAACACCCTGGTCCTGCTGAACGGCCGCCGCGTCGTGGCGCACCCGACCAGCCAGGCCGACGGCTCCAACCTGGTGCCGGTGATCACCTTCAACACCAACGCCATCCCCACCACCGGCCTGTCGCGCCTGGAAGTGCTGCGTGACGGCGCCGGCGCCATCTACGGCTCGGACGCGGTGGCCGGCGTGGTCAACACCGTGCTGAAGGACAACTACAGCGGCGTCGAGGCCGAGGCCCAGTACGGCATGGCCGAGGGCACGCACCTGAAGGAGTACGGCCTGAACGTCCTGGCCGGCCACAACTTCGAGCGCGGCAACGTCACCGTGTTCCTGAACTACAACCAGCGCACGGCCCTGCGGTCGGGCGACCAGGACTTCACCGCCTCGGCCGACAAGCGTCCGCTGTTCGCGGGCACCCGCTTCGACGGCGCCGCCTCGCTGGACGGCCGGGCCACGACCACGCCCTGGGGCAACTTCACCGCCGCGGCCCGCGTGACGCAGAACGGCACGGCCATCACCAGCTCGGCCGGCGCCTTCCACATCCAGCCGACCACCAATCCGGGCTGCCTGGCCAGCGCCGGCTCGGGCATCTGCTACGACGACGGCACGGTGGCCACCTCGGGCGACGACCGCAACCTGCGCTATGACCCGCAGGCGGGCGCGGGCACCTCGATCATGCCCGAGCTGAAGCGTCTGAACATTTATCTGACGGGCAACTACGACATCACCGAGAACGTCCGGGCCTACGGTGAGGTCGGCTACTACACGGCCACCACCCACGCTTTCCAGAGCCCGGTCTACATGACCTCGGCCCAGGTCGTGACGGTTCCCACCACCAACTACTGGAACCCCTTCGGCCCGACCACCTTCAACGGCGTGGCCAACCCGAACCGTCTGCCGGGCATCAACGCCCCGGCCGGCGGCCTGAACGTGACGATGGCCAGCTACAGCTTCGCCGACCTCGGCCCGGCCAAGGTCGACGTCAAGAACACCCAGAGCCGCTTCCTGGGCGGCTTCAAGGGCGAGAAGTTCGGCTGGCATTGGGACACGGCGCTGCTCTATTCGCAGGCCGAGGTGAAGGACACCTCCGACGGCATCAGCGCGACCCTGCTCCAGAAGCAGCTCGCCCTGTCCACGCCCGACGCCTACAACCCGTTCAACGGCGGCAACCTGGCCAATCCCAGCGTCGGCGACGGCACGCCCAGCAACGCCGCGTCGCGTAACGCCATCATGGTCAAGAGCACGCGCGACAGCACCAGCACCCTGGCGTCGTGGGACTTCCGGGTCTCCAAGGCCGACCTGTTCCACCTGCCGGCCGGCGACGTCGGCGTGGCGGCCGGGATCGAGGCGCGCCGCGAGACCCAGAAGGACGATCGCGACGCCCGCGTGGACGGCACGATCAAGTTCAAGAACACGGTCACTGGCGTCACCTATGACAGCGACCTGATCGGCACCAGCACCTCGCCCGACACCAAGGGCCACCGCACCGTGGCCTCGGCCTACGCCGAACTGGCCGTGCCGGTGATCTCGCCGGAGATGGGCATCCCGCTGGTCCGCAATGTCGAGATGCAGCTGGCCGGCCGCTACGAGGACTACAGCGACGTCGGCGACGTGGCCAAGCCCAAGGTCGCCGTGGCCTGGGACCTGGTCGATGGCCTGCGCCTGCGCGGTTCGTGGTCGGAGGGCTTCAAGGCCCCCAACCTCGAGCAGATCAACGCCACGGTGGTGACCCGCTCGAACACCCGCACCGACTATGTGCGCTGCGAGGCCGACCTGCAGGCGGGCCGCATCTCCAGCTTCAGCAACTGCACCCGCACCCAGAGCACGGCCGCCCAGCGGTCGGGCAATCCGGACCTGAAGCCGGAAACCTCGACCTCGACCGGCTTCGGCGTGGTGTTCGAGCCGAAGTTCATCGACGACCAGTTCGGCCACTTCACCTTCACCGTCGACTACTGGCGCGTGAAGCAGAAGGGCATCGTCGGCATCTTCGGCGAGGGCAACGCCCTGATCCTGGACTACCTGGAGCGCATGTCGGGCGGCTCGAACCCGAACGTCGTGCGCGCGGCCCCCACCGCCGACGACATCGCCGCCTTCAACGGCACGACCCTGACGCCGGTCGGCACGGTGCTGTACGTCAAGGACCAGTACGAGAACCTGCTGCCGCAGGAAGCCCGCGGCATCGACTACAATCTGATGTGGCGCCTGCACGGCACCCGGTTCGGCGACTTCGACGTGAACATCGGCGCGGCCCAGCTGCTGAAGTTCTACCAGTCGCCGTCGCCGGCCATCGCCGAACTGCTGGCCGCGCGCTCGGCCGGCAAGATCAACGCCGGCACGACCATCACTGGGGGCGGCGATCTGCTCAAGCAGAACGGCAAGCCCGAGCTGAAGTGGACCGCCGCCCTGACCTGGCGCCTCGACCAGGTCACCGTCGGCGCCTTCACGCAATACACCAGCGACGTGCAGGACACCTCGCTGCTCGACTCGGCGGGCGCGGCCTGGACCGTCGACTCCCAGCTGACCGGAAATCTGTACGCCCAGTACGATTTCACGGACGGTTGGGCGTCCGACACCAGCCTCAAGCTGGGCGTGCGGAACATCACCGACGAGAAGCCCCCCCTCTCGTCGAACGGGTACATGGGCAGCCTCTACCAGCCCTACGCCCGGTACTGGTACGCCAGCATCCGCAAGCGCTTCTAGTCCACGCTCCCGAGGCCCCGGCGTCATCCCCCCCGACGCCGGGGCCGCCTTGCTTTCCAGAGTATGCCCATGATCCGTAACTGCTTCCGCGCTCCGCTGCGCCGCCCGCTGCTGGCGCTCACCGCCGCTTTGATGCTGGGCGCCGCGCCGCTTTCGGCCCTGGCCCAGGAGGGCACCGGCGGCGATATCGTCGGCTACGGCCAGATCCACCATCCCGAGATCGGCCGCGGCGGCATGGTGGTCGCCCAGAACCGCATCGCCGCCGAAGTCGGCGCCGAGATCCTGCGCAAGGGCGGCAACGCCGTGGACGCGGCGGTCGCCACCGCCTTCGCCGAGGCCGTCAGCCTGCCGCGCGCCGGCAATCTGGGCGGCGGCGGCTACATGCTGATCCATGTCGCCAAGACCAACGAGACGATCGCCATCGAATATTACGGCCAGGCCCCCCTGGCCACGACGCCGGACCTGCTGGTCGGCCCCGATGGCAAGGCGGGCGGCAAGCTCAGCCAGAGCTTCAAGGGCGTGGCCGTGCCGGGCACGGTGGCGGGCCTGTGGGAAGCGCATCACCGCTACGGCAAGCTGCCCTGGAAGGTCGTCGTCGATCCGGCCGTGCGGATGGCCAAGGCCGGCGTGGTCCTCAGCGACGACGAAGCCAACGCCCTGAACGGCGAGCGCAAGGCGATGCTGGCCGACCCCGGCGCGGCCAAGGCCTTCTTCAAGAAGGACGGCTCGTCCTACCAGCCCGGCGAGCGCCTGCCGCAGCCGGACCTGGCCTGGAGCCTGGCCCAGATCCGCGACAAGGGCGTCGACGCCTTCTACAGGGGCGAGGTCGGCAAGCGCATGGTGGCCGGCGTCAAGGCCGGCGGCGGCGTGATCTCGATGGACGACCTGGCCGCCTACAAGGCCAACGTCTCGCCGCCGATCTGGGGCGAGTACCGCGGGCACAAGATCGCCTACATGCCGCCGACCGCCTCGGGCGTGACCCTGGCCGAGGTGATGAACATCCTCGAGACCTTCCCGATGAAGGACCTGGGCTCCAACAGCGTGGCCAGCCTGCACGTGCTGTCCGAGGCCATGAAGATCGGCTGGACCGACCGCCAGTACGTCGGCGGCCCGCCGCAGTGGACGACGCCGGTCGCCGGCCTGACCAGCAAGGCCTACGCGGCCGAGCGCGCCAAGCTGATCTCGATGACCGCCTCGCTGTCGAGCAAGGACCTGAAGGGCGGCGATCCCTACCGCTACGAAAGCCCCAACACGACGCACTTCTCGGTGGCCGACTCCGAGGGCAACGCGGTCAGCAACACCTTCACGCTCAGCGCCTCGTTCGGCGCGCACGTGGTGGCGCCGGGCACGGGCTTCCTGCTCAACAACTCGATGGGCAACTTCTCGTGGGGCAAACGCGCCGAGGCGAGCACCGCCAACAAGCCCGAGCCGGGCAAGCGGGTGGGCTCGACCATCACCCCGCTGATCGTCTTCAAGGACGACAAGCCGTGGCTGGTCACCGGCACGCCCGGCGGCGGCTACATCATCGCCACCATGGCCCAGATGCTCAGCAACGTGATCGACCACGGCCTGAACGTGGCCGAGGCGGCCGAGCGTCCGCGCATGAACCAGTCGGGCGTCGACGGTCCGCTGGAGCTGGAGTCCGGCTTCTCGCCCGACATCGTGCCGCTGCTGGAGGCCAAGGGCCACAAGGTGACGCCGTCGATGACCATGGGCAGCACCCAGTCGATCCTGATCGACGGCGGCCTGTTCTACGGCGCGGCGGACACCCGTCGTCCCGACGCCGCGGTGGTGGGCGCGCGCTAGCCGCCGCCCCATCCGTCAAGAAGAAAGGGCCGCTCCGAGGAGCGGCCCTTTTGCTATTCGGCGCCGGCGTTCTTGCGGTAGTCCAGCGGCGGGGCGCGGTCGCCCAGCAGGGGCTTGTAGACGAAGCCCGTGCCCTGGCGCTGCCTGAGCTCGGCCTTGGCGCTGGCGACCAGCTTGGGATCGCTGAACACGTCGGCGCCGGTGAGAGCGATGGACTTGGCGGCGACCACGGCGCCCTTCACGCCGATCGTCGTGCCGGCGGCGGCGGCGTTCTGCCAGCTGTGGCCGGGCGAGCCGGGCACGAAGGTGGCGGTGACCAGGCCGACGGTCGGCACGTTCCAGCTGACGTCCGACACGTCGGTCGAACCGCCGCTGGCGCCGCCGCGATCATAGGGGGCGATGGTCTTGACCGAGGCCAGGTCGCCGCCGCCGTCTGGCAGGCTGGTGGCCAGCTTGGTCGCGAAGGCGGTCTCCTCGGCCGTCCACTGCTCGCCGCCCACGCGGCGCAGGTTGGCGTCCATGGCGCGGCCCAGGGCGTCGTTGGGCAGCATGCTGTAGACGCCGCCGGTGACCTCCCAGTCGACCGTGGTGCCGGTGGCCAGGGCGGCGCCCCTGGCGGCGTTCTCGACCCGGCCCCAGACGTCGCGGACGATCTTCGGATCGACGTGGCGGACGTAGTAATAGACCTCGGCGAAGTCCGGCACGACGTTGGGCGCCTTGCCGCCGCTGGTGATCACGTAGTGGATGCGGGTGCCGTCCGGCACGTGCTCGCGCAGGAAGTTGGTGGCCACGTCCATGATCTCGACGCCGTCCAGGGCCGAGCGTCCCTTGGACGGCGAGGCGGCGGCGTGGCTCGACACCCCGTGGAAGCGGAACTTGCCCGAGAGGTTGGCCTGCGACGGCGCCTGGGCGGCGCTGTTGACGTTGCCGGGGTGCCAGTGAATGGCGATGTCGACGTCCTTGAACAGGCCTTCGCGCACCATGTAGACCTTGCCCGAGCCGCCTTCCTCGGCCGGCGTGCCGTAGACGCGCAGCTCGCCCTTCACGTCGTGGGCGACCATCCATTCCTTGAGGGCGATGGCGCCGTTGACCGAGGCCGCGCCGAACAGGTTGTGGCCGCAGCCGTGGCCGGCGTCGCGGCCGGGCAGGGGCTGCTTCTCGGGAACGGCGGCCTGGGCCAGGCCGGGCAGGGCGTCGTATTCGGCCAGCACGGCCACGACCGGGCCGGGGCCCGTCTTGAAGCTGGCCACGAACGCCGTCGGTTCACCGGCCACGCCCGGCGTCACGGTGAAGCCGGCCGCCGTCAGCTGCTCCTGCAGCAGGGCCGAGCTCTTGGTCTCCAGGTAGCCCAGCTCGGCGAAGTCCCAGATCTTCATGGCCGCGTCCGCGAGCTGCGGCTGGCGGGCGTCGACCCGGCGGATCAGCTCGGCGCGATCGGCCTCCTTGATCGGCGCGGCCTGGGCGCCGGCGACGGCGAGCGCGCTTGCCGAAGCCAGCGCCATTGCGAACCACGAACTCTTCAATGTTCCACCCTTCTTGTCGGCGCCGAGCGTCGGCGCACGGATTAAGACGTAGCGCGCGGACAAAGCATCACCTCGGGCGGATCAAGAATCTCGCCGCGAACCGAAGAGGCGGAACGGGAGCGTCGCCGAAAAGGCGAGGGCGCGTCCAGACACGAAAAATCCGGCCAAGCGGATGGATTTCGCCCAAAACCAGAGGCGGCTCCCCGTCGGGGCTGGACCTTGTCCGAAAAGGTCCTCTAGGAAGAGAAACGTGTGACGTTGATCACATAGCGAGGGCGGAAACACTTGAGGGGCCAGACGAAGAAGCAACCGCCTTCCGGTTCGGTGAACATCAAGCAGGTCGCCGCCGAGCTCGGCGTCTCTCTGGCCACGGTGTCGCGCGCGCTCTCCCATCCGCATCTGCTCCGCGCCGAGACGCGCGAGCGCGTCCTGGCGGCCATAGACCGGCTGGGCTACCAGCCCAACCTGATCGCGCGCGATCTGCGTCTGCGCGAGAGCCGTCTGGTCTTCGTGGTCGTCCCCAGCCTCAGCCCGTTCTTCCTGGAGGTCTTCCGGGGGGTGGAGCGCGGCGCCAGGGAAGGCGGCTACACGGTGCTGATGGGCCACAGCGAGCGCGATCCGTCGCGCGAGCAGCTGTTCCTCGACCAGGTGGCCAGCCGCCGCGCCGACGGCGTGATCCTGGTGACCAGCGCCGAGCCCGGCCTGATGGCGGCCCGCAAGCGGCACATGCCGCCCGTCGTCGCCGCGCTCGAGACGATTGAAGGGCAGGCGTTCCCGACCGTGCGCGTGGATCACCGCAAGGCCTCGATGGACGCCACCAACCATCTGCTGGCCCTGGGGCATCGCCGGATCGCCCACATCGCCGGCCCGCAGAAATCGCCGATGGCGGCGCATCGTCTCGAAGGCTTCCAGGCGGCGATGGCTGCCGCGGGGCTGGACGCGACCGCCTATCCGCAACTGGCCGGCAATTTCACGGTCGCGTTCGGCGAGGAGGCGATGGAGGCCCTGCTGGCCTGCAATCCGCCGCCGACCGCGGTGTTCGCCGCCAACGACGAAATGGCCGTCGGCGCGATCCAGACCATCAAGCGCGCCGGCCTGCAGGTCGGGCGCGACGTGTCGGTCATCGGCTTCGACGACCAGCGGATCGCCAGTCTCTACGAGCCCTCGCTGACCACCATCAAGGTGCCGACCGAGGAACTCGGCTACCGGTCTATGCTGTCGCTCTGGGACCTCCTGCGCGGCAGGCCGGCGGAGGAGGACACGGTTCTCCAGACCTCCCTGATCATCCGATCGACCACCGGGCCGCCCCCGGGCTGAGCTCGACGTCGCCGTAATATGTCCCGATAGCGCCGGCCGCGCCTATTGCTTTAAATGGAAACGTTTACAATTGGATTGAATTGCTTGATATGAGTTTCAGAGACGCTTCGATGCGCTCCCTGGTTCAACATAGATCATTGTGAATCAAGACTTCATGAGCAAAAGGGAACGGGCCGTCACTCTTCGGGAGGTTGCGGAGGCGGCGGGCGTGTCCGTTGCGACAGCGTCGCGCGCGTGCTCTAAGCCCCAGCTGGTGACGCCGGAAACCCGTGAGCTGGTCGCCGCGGCGATCGATCGCCTGGGCTACCGTCCCAATGTGATCGCCCAGGACCTGAAGCGCGCCTCGACAGGGGTCGTCCTGGTGGTGGTGCCCAGCCTGAGCCCGTATTTCCTGGACATCTTCCGGGGGGTGGAGGCGGCCGCCGCCGAGCTGGGCTACACCGCGCTCGTCGGGCATAGCGACCGCCGGGGCGACCGCGAGGTGGCCTTCGTCGATCGGGTCCGTAGCCGGCGCGCCGATGGCGTGATCCTCGCCACCAGCGTGGACTCCGGCGGCCTGCATTTGGGGCGTCCGCCCATGCCGCCGGTCGTCGTGGCGCTGGACGAATGCGGCGCCGGATACCTGCCCAGCGTCAGCGTCGACCACGAGGCGGCGGCGTTCGCGGCCACCTCGCATCTGCTGGCCCTGGGCCATCGGCGCATCGCCCATATCGCCGGCGCGGCGGGGTCCAGCATGTCGGAGCATCGCCTGCAGGGGTTCCGGCGGGCCCTCGCGGCCGCGGGGACGCCCCTGGATCCGGAGCTGCTGTTCCAGGGGGATTTCACCGTCGAGGCCGGGGAGCGGGCGATGGAGCGCTTCCTGATGATCCCGCATCGGCCCACCGCCGTGTTCGCGGCGAACGACGAGATGGCGCTGGGCGCGCTGCGGGCCTGTCGACGGGCCGGCCTCAAGGCGCCGCGCGACCTGTCCATCGTCGGTTTCGACGACCAGAGAATCGCCGCCCTGACCGAACCGTCCCTGACGACGGTCGGCGTTCCGACCATGGCGCTGGGCCGCCAGGCGATGCTGCAACTGGGCCGGATCCTGGCCGGCGAGGCCGTACAGCAAAAGCTTGTTCTGCCGACGAAATTGACCCTGAGAGCTTCGACGGGGCCGCCGCCCTCGGCGTGAAATCGACGCCGTCGCGCGGCGCCGCTTGACACGTGTCGATGCAATGATAACGTTTACATAACGAGCTTCCGGAGCGGAGGCCTTGGTCAGTTGGGTAGGAAACACTTGATGAGAGCGCGTCTTCGCGCGGCGGTCGCCGCGAGCGTTTTGGCTTTCGCCTGCGGCGGTTCGCTGGCGATGGGCGTCGGCCCGGCCCTGGCGGCCGACAGCGCGGCCGCTGAGCCTCACGTTCTGCGTCTGGATCCCGCGCTCGACGCCGTCATCCCGCCCGGCGCGACGCTCGAGAAGGTGGCCGGAGGCTTCGGCTTCGTCGAGGGACCGCTGTGGGTCGGGGGCGAGCTGCGCTTCTCGGACCTGACGGGTAACAAGCTCTACGCCCTGGGCGCCGACAACAAGGTGCGGCTGCTCCTGGACAAGTCCGGCGGACTGCAGAGCCCGCCCGCCGGCGCCTTCCAGGGGTCTAACGGCAGCGTGGTCGGCCCGGACGGCGCCATCCTGCTCGAGCAGCACGGCGCGCGGCGGATCGCGAAGGTCGGCGACGACATGACGCTGACGCCGTTCCTGACCGGCTACGACGGCAAGCGCTTCAACAGCCCCAACGACATGGTCTATGCGCCCGACGGCGCGCTGTGGATCACCGATCCGCCCTACGGTCTGCTGGGGCAGGACAAGGATCCGGCCAAGGAGCTGCCGTTCAACGCGGTGTTCCGCTACGCCAACGGCAAGCTGACCCCGGTGATCACCGACCTGCCGCGCCCGAACGGGATCGGGTTCTCGCCCGACGGCAAGACGCTCTACATCTCCAACTGCGAGCCGGAGATGTTCGTCAACGCCTATGACGTGAACCCGGACGGCACGGTGTCGAACGGCCGCCGCTTCATCACCTATCCCGGCCCCAACCCGATCGACGTGCCCGACGGCCTGAAGGTCGACAGCCAGGGCAACGTCTGGACCTCGGGCCCGGGCGGCATCCGCATCATCGCCCCGAACGGCAAGGTGCTGGGCCAGCTGAAGACGTCCGACCGGGCCCAGGCCAACCTCGTGTGGGGCGGGCCGGACTGGAAGACGGCCTACATCATGGGCGCCGGAAATGTGTACCGCCTGCAACTGGCGATACCCGGCGAAGCGCCGCTGTACAGCCGATAATCACAAGAACAAGAAAGGGTTGGGAGGATGTCTATGAACCGTCGCAAAGCCATGGGCGTGGCCGCCAAGGCCGCTGTCGTCATCGCCGCCGTCGGCGCGGGCGCCGGCGTGGGGCGGGCCTCGGCCCAAGCCAAGACCAAGCCGATCGTGCTCTACTGCGATCTGAAGGTCGATCCCGCCCGCGAGCAGGAGATGCTCAAGCACTTCCACGAGAAGTTCAAACCGGCCGGAGCCAAGTTCAAGGGCTTCATCGATCTGAAGATGCTGAAGCTGCGCACCCTGATCCAGGGCGACAAGCTGCCGGACGGCGTCAACTACCGCTTCCAGCTGACCTATGAGAACGAGGAACTGCGGCAGATCTGGATCCACTCCACGACCCACGCCGAGCTATGGCCGGGGATCGAAAACACCCTGACCGACAAGAATTTCCACGTCTCCCTGTTCGACGAAGTCTGACCGGGCCGATGGGTGGGAGCAGTGTCATGAGCGCATCGAAGGTCGGCGGCGTCCGGTGGACGCTGGTGTTCTGGATGTTCGTGGTCGCCGCGGTCTCGTACCTCGACCGCAACAACATCTCGATCGCCGCGGCCATGATCCAGAAGGATTTCGGCCTCACCAACCTCCAGCTCGGCGGCGTGTTCAGCGCCTTCGTGATGGGCTACGCCTTCACCCAGCCCGTGGCCGGCCGCATCGCCGACCGCTTCGGCCCTTACCGCGTGATCGCGGTGGGCATCGTCTGGTGGAGCGTGCTGACGGCGCTGACCGCCGCGGTGCCTTCGGGGCTGACCTTCTCGCTGACCTTGCTGATGATCGTCCGGTTCGTGCTGGGCGTGGGCGAGGCCGTGATCTTCCCCGCCAGCAACCGCCTGGTGGCCACCTGGGTGCCCCGGTCGGAGCGCGGCCTGGCCAACGGCGTGATCTTCGCGGGCGTCGGGATCGGCGCGGGCGTGGCCCCGCCGCTGATCACCCACCTGATGCTCGCGCATGGTTGGCGCTCGGCCTTCTATGTGACCGCCGTGGTGGGTGTGGCCGTCCTGGCCGCGTGGCTGGTCTTCGTCCGGGATCGTCCCGAGCACCATCGTTCGGTCGGCGCGGCCGAGGCGGCCTACATCCGCCAGGGCGCCGGTCATGGCGTCGCCGCGGCCCGGCCCGCGCCGTGGCTGAAGATCGTGAAGGACCGCCAGGTGGCGCTGCTGACGCTCAGCTACTTCACCTACGGCTACGTCGCGTACATCTTCTTCACCTGGTTCTTCAAATACCTGTCCAGCGTCCGGGGCCTGGATCTGAAGGCCAGCGCGATCTACGGCATGCTGCCGTTCCTGGCGATGGCGGTGTGTTCGCCGCTGGGCGGCTGGATCGCCGACCGCCTGACGCCCCGGTTCGGGAAGCGGATCGGCCGCTGCTGGACCGCCGCCTTCGCCCTGGCCCTGTCGGCCGTGTTCGTGGCCCTGGCCACCCAGGTCGCCGACGCCCGACTGGCCAGCCTGTTCCTGGCCGGCGGGGCAGGGGCCCTCTACCTGTCGCAGAGCGCCTACTGGACCCTGTCGGCCGACATCGGCGGCGGTTCCGCCGGCTCGGTCTCGGGACTGATGAACATGGGCAACCAGCTGGGCGGCGTCGTCACCGCCTCGCTGACCCCGCTCCTGGCCGATCGCTTCGGCTGGACCGCCTCGTTCGTCTTCGCCGCGGTGCTGTGCCTGGCCGGCGCCCTGGCCTGGCTGTTCATCGACCCCGACGCCCCTCTGTCGGAAGCCGACCTGGGCGCCGCGCCCGCCCTGAAAACCAAACCGTCCGTCGTTTGATTATGTCCCGCGTTCACAGGACCCGCCGCATGTCGCCTTCCGTCAAATCCCTGTTCGTCGCGATGCTCCTGGCGGGCGTCTCGGGCACGGCCGCGATGGCCCAGAGCGCCACGGACTGGCCGAACTACGGCTATGACGCCGGCGGCACCCGGTTCTCGCCGCTGAAGCAGATCACCCCGGCCAACGTCTCGCGCCTGAAGCCGGCCTGGTCGTACGACATGCGTCCCGCCGATGTGCCCAAGCCCGATATCGAGGACCTGAAGGCCCGCGCCCAGCGCAACTGGATCGCCCAGGCCGGCGTGCGGCCGATGCCGATGCCCGGCGGGGTCAAGCCGCCGCCCGGGACGGCGACGCCCCCGGTCCCCGGCGGCATGGGCGCGCCGCCCGTGCCCAGCTCGGCCAGCGAGTTCACGCCCCTGGTCGTCAACGGCACGATGTACCTGTCGACCTCGTTCGGCCGCGTGGTCGCCCTCGATCCGGTGACGGGCAAGGAGAAGTGGGTCTTCCGCCTGCCGCACGACGAGATGATCTCCAGCGGCCGGGCCGTGCGGGGCTTCCACTACTGGCCCGGCGACAAGGCCAACGGCCCGCGCCTGGTGATCGTCACCGCGAACCTGAAGCTGTTCACGCTGGACCCGGCGACGGGCAAGCTCAACAGCACCTTCGGCGACGGCGGGGTGCTGAGCCTGCGCACGCCGGACGTGCTGGGCAATTATCCCAACGGCCAGCTCAGCGCCGACGCCTTTCCGGTCATGTATAAGAACGTGGTCATCGTCGGCTCGCGCGGTCAGGAGAACCCGCCGCAAGGCCCGCGCGGCGACGTGCGCGGCGTCGACGTGATCACCGGCAAGACCCTGTGGAAGTTCAACGCCATCCCCGAGCCTGGCGAGCCGAACTTCGGCACCTGGCAGGGCGACAGCTGGAAGAACGTCGCCGGGGTCAACACCTGGAACATGCTGACCGTCGACGAGGCGCGGGGCATTGTCTACCTGCCGTTCGCCACCCCGGCCTTCGACCGCGACGGCCGAGGCCGCATCGGCGACGGCCTCTACGGCACCTCTCTGGTGGCCGTGGACGCCGCGACCGGCAAGTACATCTGGCACTTCCAGACCGTGCACCACGACCTGTGGGACAACGACATGCCGGCCGCGCCCACGCTGATGGACGTGAAGATGGGCGGCAAGGTGATCCCCGCGGTGGCGGCGATCAACAAGTCGACGATCCTGTTCATCCTGGACCGCACCACCGGCAAGCCGCTGTTCAAGGTCAACGAGACGCCGGTGCCGGCCAGCCATGTGCCCGGCGAGGTGGCCTCGCCGACCCAACCGATCCCGGTCAAGCCGCCCCCGCTGGCCAAGCAGGGCGTCGACCTGGACAAGGACATCTCGGACATCACCCCCGAGCACGAGGCCTTCTGCAGGAAGCTGGTCGCCGACAACCGCATGGTCGGCACCACCATGTACACGCCGGTCGGCTTCAACGAGGCCACGGTGACCTTCCCGGGCACCGGCGGCGGGGTCAATTGGGGCGGCGGCGCCTTCGACAAGGCCAACGGCAACTTCGTCATCAACATCACCAACCAGGGCAGCCTGCAGTTCCTGGCCTTCGCCCCGGACGGCAAGCTGCAGATGGCCACCTCGGCCAACAGCTGGTTCGCCGACGTGCGCGACGGCGGCATGCAGTGCCAGAAGGGACCGTGGGGCGAACTGGTGGCGGTCAACGTCTCGACCGGAGACATCGCCTGGCGCACGACCCTGGGCGTGACCGACAAGCTGCCGGCCGACAAGCGCCTGACGGGACGTCCCAATGTGGGCGGGCCGATCGTGACCGCCGGCGGGCTGATCTTCATCGCCGCCACCGACGACAAGCGCTTCCGCGCCTTCGACGCCAAGACCGGCAAGCAGGTCTGGGAGGCCCCGCTGGCCGCCTCGGGCCACGCCACCCCGATGACCTACAAGGGGCGCGACGGAAAGCAGTACGTGTCGCTGGTGGCCACCGGCGGCTCCTATATCGGCTCGCCCAACACCAGCGACCTGCTGGTGACCTACGCCCTTCAGTAACCGCTTGATCCCACGAGGCGCCTTATGTCGATCCGAAACGTTCTCGCCGCCGCCGTCCTGACCTCGGTCCTGTTCAGCTGGGCCAGCGCCCAGACGGTGACCCCGGCGCCGCAAGCCGCCTCGCCGGCGCCGGACGCCCAGGCCGCCACGCCCCCGCCGCCGGCGTTTCCGGAGGCGCCGGCCCGCAGCGGCAAGGACATCCTGGAAAGCTCGTGCACGGGCTGCCACGACCTGGGCGTCCTGACCGCCACGCCCCACGCCGCCGAGGAGTGGCCCGGCGTCCTCAAGCGCATGGTCGGCAACGGCCTGAACATCACGCCCACCGACCTGACCACCGTCCAGGCCTACCTGGTCGAGCACTATTCGGCCGAGCCGGGCGCCCACTAACCGTCGCCCGTCCACCTTCCGTTTCCAGCCCCAGGGGGCCTCGATGAAGACCTTGCTGCTCGGCCTGCTGGCCGCCACCGCCCTGGGCGGCGCCGTTCAGGCTCAAGCCCCGGCGTCGCCGGCCGCCCCGGCCTCGGCGCCGGCGCTGATCCGCGAGCCGCCGTCGAACCTGCAGACGGGCCTGGACGTCGACCGCTTCATCGGCGACCCGGCGCGCTCGGTCACCCGCATCGCGCGCGACGCCATCATGACGCGGAAGATCCTGACGGCCGGCGACCCCGGTCAGCCCGGTCCCGACGGCGCGGTCCTGCGCTACCGCAAGGAGGTCGTGCTGGGAACGATCCAGCCGGGCGAGGCCTCGACCCTGAACGGCGTGCCCGAGCAGCAGATCATCTACGTCACCCACGGCCAGGGGCGGCTGGACGACGGCGCCAGGGCCTGGGACCTCAAGCCGGGCTACGCGATGCTGATCCCGCCCGGCGCGGTCCATCGCCTGGCCAGCGTCGGCGACGCGCCGCTGGAGATGATCATGATGTCGACCGCCTCGCCGCCGACGCCGGCGGGCGGCGAGATCCTGGTGCGCGACACCGCCAAGATCCTCTACATCGAGCAGGGCGTGCACTGGACCAACATGTCCAAGTCGCCGTTCAGCGATCTCGGCGAGCGGTTCCTGATCGTCTACATGGGCCCGATGACCGTCGCGGGCGCCCACGCCCACACGCCCGAGACCGAGGAGGGCTGGGTCAAGATCACCGACGGCCCGACCTTCATGCAGGTGGGCAGCGAGATCCGCCGCTGGCCCGCGAACATGGGCCTGCTGTCGCCCAACAACGGCCAGACCGTCCACGCCGCGATCAACACCGGCGACAAGGTGGAGTCCTGGTTCTACTTCCAGGGCCGTCCGGCCACCGCGCCCCAGGCCCCGACCAACGGCCCGCGCTCGCCGCTGGGCGGCCGCGTCTGGACGCCCGAGATCGCCCAGTCCGCCATCGACGCCACCGTCGCGCCGCACGCGCTGACGGTCGCGCCGGCCAAGCGCAAGTAGGGGAGGCGGGTCTCTTGCGGAGCCCTTCGGCCATGTCTGGATTGGGACGCCTGATCGGGGTGTTGACAGCCGCCGCCGGTCTTTTGGCGGCGACGTCTGCGCTCGCGGCGCCATGTCCGGTCCAGCCGAAGGCCGCCGAGGTCGCCGGCCTGTGGCGCACGCTCACGCCGATCCGGCCTCTGGACATCCAGGGCGAGGCCCAGGCGATCTGTTTCCGCCAGGCCTTCGTCGCCGCCCTGGCGCCGGACCTGGGGCCGCGCGTCGGCTACAAGGTCGGCATGTTCAGCGCCGCCGCCCGCAAGGCGTTCGGCATCGAGCGGCCGCGGTTCGGCGAGCTCTACGCCAAGATGATCCTGCCGGAAGGCCAGGTCGCGCCGGCCGCGTTCGGGGTCGGCGGCGTCTGGGAATCCGACCTTCTGCTGGTCGTCGGCGACGACAGCCTGAACGAGGCGACGACGCGCGAAGAGGCCTATCGGGCCCTGCGCGGCTTCAAGCCCTTCATCGAGCTGACCAGCCGCAACTATGCCGACGGCTTCAAGCCCGGCGCCGACCAGATCGCCGCCCTGGACGTGGGCGCGCGCCTCGGCGTCGCGGGACGGGAATATCCGCTGGCCCAGACGCCGGAGGGCATGGCGGCGCTGGAAAACCTTTCGATCGACGCGATCGTCAAGGACGCGAACGGCGAACGGATCGAACAGGCGGTCGCGCGCGAGACCCTGGGCGACCTGCTCGACATCGCCCTGTTCGCCCGTGACGCGGTGCGCGCCGAGGGCGGGCGGCTGCGTCCCGGCGACGTCGTGAGCGTCGGCGTCTTCACCCCCGCCCACGCGCCCGCGCCCGGGCAGGTCGTCACCGTTCGCTATCATCTTCTGGCTCGGCCGGTCGATGTCTCGGTGGAGTTCCGCTGAGATGACCCGTCCGACGCCCTCCCTCTTCGATGGCGCGCCGCCCGTTGCGGTCGCGGCCATCTCCAGCCCGCCCTCGTCCCTGCGTGCGGAACTGGCCCTGGCGCGCGAGCGTCGGGGCCGCTCTTTCGCCCCGGGAAGCGCACGGTCCCTCATCCTGGCAGGAGCGACGTCATGAAAACCCTGCGATCCAAGCCGATGCTGAGCCTGGCGATGGCCGCCATGGTCGTGTGCGTCGGCGCCTCGCCCGCGGCCGCCCAGACCAAGGCCGGTTCGGCCAAGACCAAGGCCGTTCAAGCCAAGGCCCCGCCGGCCCCGCCGGGCGACATCGCGGCCGGCAAGGCGGTTTTCGAGATGCGTTGCGCGATGTGCCACGCCTCGGGCGGCGCCGGCGGACCCATGGCGCCGCGGCTCGTGGGCGTCTACGGCGCCAAGGCCGGTGGCCAGCCCAATTTCAAGTATTCGTCAGCACTGACCACCGCGAGCCCGCAATGGAACGCGGCCAATCTCGACGCCTTCCTCGCCAAGCCCCAGGGCTTTGTCCCTGGAACGAGAATGATGATCGCCACGCCCAAACCTGATGACCGGCGTAATCTGATCGCGTACCTGGCCTCCCTGCGAAAGTAGGGCGGACGGGCCTACCAAAACTTGCGAGCAGGTTGGCTCGCGGACGACTCCCATCGCCGGCGTTCTACGCCGACGGACGCCCCCGCACGTCTGTAATTGTGGGGTTAAGTCTAGGAAAAATAAGGATAAATTCCTCAGAAATTCGATTGACTACGAGTTTTTGCGGACGTATCCGGTGGCAAAACAAATAAAATAGAAAATAGGGGTTGGAAATGAAAACGTTTTCAATAACAAAGATGCTCTTCCTTGGGGTGAGCGTTGCAGCGATCTCTACCCAAGCTTTTGCGCAAGAAGCCAAAAGCGACGCCAGCGACGCTTCGAACGCTACGGTTGAGGAAGTGGTCGTTACGGGGTCGCGGATCGTCCGGAACGGCAACAACGCGCCCACGCCGGTGACCGTGGCCACGGCCGAGGCGCTGCAGACCAACACGCCGTCCAACATTCCGGACGCGCTCAACAAGCTGCCGGCGTTCGCGGGGTCCCGCGGCCAGGCGACGCTCGGCGCCGGCAGCACGCCCAACCAGGGCAACTATCTCAACCTGCGCGGCTTCGGCGTCGAGCGGACCCTGATCCTGATGGACGGCCGGCGGGTGCCGGCGACCAACGCGGCGGGCAACGTCGACACCAACATCATTCCGCAGATGCTGGTCCAGCGGGTCGATATCGTGACCGGCGGCGCCTCGGCGGTCTACGGTTCGGACGCCGTCACCGGCGTCGTCAACTTCGTGCTCGACAGGAAGTTCTCGGGCCTGAAGGGCGTGGTCCAGGGCGGGACCTCGTCGCGCAGCGACAACAGCTCCTGGCGCGCCGGCCTGGCCGGCGGCAGCGACGTCTTCGACCGCGGCCACGTGATCTGGAGCCTCGAGCACTACCAGTCGGAAGGCATCAAGTCGAAGTACGACCGCGAGCTGGGCGACTCCATCTACCAGGAGGCCGGCAACGGCACCGCGGCCAATCCGTTTCACCTCATCCGGGACGGCCGGGTCTCCAACACCAGCTTCGGCGGCCTGATCACCACCGGTCCGCTGGCCGGCCAGATGTTCATGCCGGACGGCTCGCTGGCGACGTTCAACGCGGGCACCCCGACGGGCAACTCCAACCTCTCCAGCGGCGGCGACGGCGGCTATGTCGTCGGCAACACCCTGCTGGCGCGCCTGCGCACCGACCAGGCCTTCGGCCGCTTCGAGTATCAGCTGAGCGACGACGTCACCGGCTTCATCCAGCTGTCGGGCTCGGAGTCCCGCGTGGTCTACCGCGGCCGCAACATCTCCCGCGCCGCCGGCGGCCCCAATGCGATCACGATCTACAGCGGCAACGCCTTCCTGCCGGCCAGCGTCCAGTCGGTGCTGACCAACACCAACACCGCTTCGTTCAACCTGGGCCTCTACGACGTGGATATCGGCCAGAAGGCCGAGATCGACGCCCTCACCGACGCGCTCCAGGCGACCTTCGGCCTGCAGGGCAAGTTCCACGACAAATGGAACTGGGAGGCCTACTACACGCACGGTGAAAGCCGGCTGCGGATGCCGACCCGCTACAACATCAACAACCCGCGCTATTACGCGGCGATCGACGCGGTCAAGGACGGCGCCGGCAACATCGTCTGCCGCGTGAGCCTGACCAATCCGGGCCTCTATCCCGGGTGCGTGCCGCTGAACATCTTCGGCCAGGGCGCCGGGTCCCAGGCCGCGATGAACTACGTGCTGGGCACCACCCAGTTCCAGACCATCAACAAGATGGACGACGCGGCGTTCAACGTCGCCGGCGACCTGTTCGACACCTGGGCCGGCCCGGTCTCGGTGGCCGCGGGCTACGAATACCGCTCGCAGAGCATGGTCCAGACGACCAACGCCAACCCGCAGGACCCTGTCGACTTCACCGGCCTGCGCGGCGGCTTCAACAGCAACACCCAGGCCTGGACCCAGAACATCGTCGCGCCGGCCCAAGGCTCGAACAGCGTCTGGGAAGCCAATATCGAGGCGGTCGTCCCGCTGCTTAAGGACGTCGTCCTGGCCAAGAACCTCGAGTTCAACGGCGCCTTCCGCTACACCGACTACAGCACCAGCGGCGTGGCCAAGACCTGGAAGGTGGGCCTGAACTGGAACCCGATCGACGACCTGCGCTTCCGCCTGGTCCAGTCGCGTGACATCCGGGCGCCGACGCTGAACGACCTCTACGCCGGCCAGACCGTGGCCCTGACGGGCTACACCGATCTGCACACCGGCGTGGCGGGCTTCGTCAACGGCTCCAGCCAGGGCAACCCGAACCTGCAGCCCGAGGTCGCCGACAACCAGGTCGCCGGCGTCGTCTATCAGCCGCACTGGCTGCCGGGCTTCAGCATCTCGCTGGACTACTACAACATCGTCATCAACAACGCGATCGGCAGCGTCGGCGGCAACAACACCGCCACGCAGCAGGAATGCGAACGTTCGGGCGGGACCAGCGTGCTCTGCTCGCTGTACGTCCGGCCGCTGCCCTTCAGCGATCGGTCGGCCGCGAACTACCCGACCCTGATCCTGACGCAGAGCCTGAACATCGCGAAGACCTACACCCACGGGATCGACATCGAGGCGGGCTACGCCTTCAACCTCGAAGACATCCATTCGCCGGTGCCGGGTCAGATCGACGTCCGGATGCTGTACTCGAACCAGCCGGTCCTGAAGTCGCGGGCCCTGCCCAGCGCGGTGACCCTGAACCAGGCGGGGGCGGCGAGCCTCGGCCCGGGCTCGGTGGCGCCGGCCAAGAACCGCGTGAACCTGACCGTGAACTACAAGCTGGACAGGTTCCAGGCCAACGTCACGGCGCGCTACTGGTCCAAGCTGGTCCCGAGCTCGAACCCGACGCTGGTCTATTCGGACCCGAACATCCCGTCGATCACCTATGTCGATCTGAACGTCAGCTACGACCTGGTCTACAACGAGCACAAGGCCACGGCGTTCGTCACCGTCGCCAACGTGTTCGACAAGCAGCCGCCGGTCTACGCCTCGACCTCGTTCACCGGAAACCCCGGCTTCTTCTATCCGACGCCGACGGGCTACGACGTGGTCGGCCGCTACTTCACCGGCGGTCTGCGCTTTAGGTTCTAGGCGCCTCCCCCGGAGAGAGCCGCGCCTTGCCCCCCCCGGCGCGGATCTCTCCACCCTGAAGGGGTCGCGCCTGGCGCGACCCCTTCGTTCTAACGCATGGTTGGCGTCCGATGGCACGCAAGACCCTTCACGCACTCTGCCTGGGCCTGCTGGCCGGCGCGGCGCTCGGCCTCGGGCCCGCGGCGGCTCAGCAGGCGGCGCAGCAGGCGTCCACGCCGGCGCCGCACGCGCCGGTGATCCCGGCCAAGACCGCCCTGGCGGCCGCGCCCCAGGTCAAGATCGGCAACAAGCTGTTGTCGGCGACGGTGCTGTTGCCCGATCCCGACAAGGGCTTCTATCGCGGCGTGCGGTTCGACTGGGCCGGCATGATCGCCAGCCTCACCTACAAGGGCCACGAGTACTACGGCCTGTGGTTCGACGGCGTCGCGCCCGATGTCCGCGACTACGCCTTCCGCGGCGACGAGATCGTCGCCTCGCCCAACACCGCGGCCGTCGGGCCGGCCGACGCCTACGACCCGAGCCAGCCTCTGGGCTGGGCCGAGGCCGCGCCCGGCGGGACCTTCGTCAAGATCGGCGTGGGCGTGCTGCGCAAGCCGACCGACGGCGCAAACTACAGTTCGTTCCGCGCCTATGAGCTGGTCGATCATGGGACCTGGAAGGTCCAGGCAAAGGCCGACCGGGTGGTCTTCACCCAGACGGTGTCAGACCCGATCAGCGGCTACGGCTATGTCTACAGCAAGGAACTGCGCCTGCAGCCAGGCCAGCCGGTGCTGGAGATCCGTCACAGCCTGAAGAACATCGGCGCCAAATCGATCACGACGACGACGTTCAACCACAACTTCCTGACTCTGGGCGGCGCGCCGGCCCAGGCGGGACTGCGGGTGGGCGCGGCCTTCGACCTGCGGCCCGGCAAGCCGCTGAAGGACGTGGCCGCGGTCGAGGGGCAGACGCTGACCTACCAGCGCGCACTTGGCGCCGAAGAGGTCTTCTCGACGCCGTTCGCGGTCGGCGATCCTGCGTCGTCGGCCTATGATCTCTCCGTGCGGAACGCCCATGGCGTCGGGTACGGCGTGCGCGCGGACCGTCCGCTGACCAGTCTCCAGCTGTGGTCGATCCGCAGCATCGTCGCTTTCGAACCCTTCTTGACCCTGGCGGCCCAGCCGCAGCAAACCGTGACCTGGACCTACAGTTATCGTTATGCAGCCCAACCCTAGTTCAGAGCTCTCGACCTCCAGCCCATCCGCCTTTCCGACGGCGGAGTTCGGCAGGGCGTCTCGGCATCGCCCCATGGTGACGCTGGATCGCCAGACGTTCCTCGATCTGCGCAACGTGCTGCGGGCGACGACCAAGGACTGCCTGCGGGAGACCTTCGGCGTCAGCGAGACGACGTGGACGAAGTTGCGCGACGGCCGACCTGTGAAGCAGATCACCCTGGACAGGCTGCTCGCCCGTTATCGCGCCATCATGGACGCCGACGAGGTCTTCCGGCGAGTCCGCGCCGCCTGACCGCGTTTCGAAAGTCGACCGAGCCGTGGGGGGCGGCGCAGTGGGATGAGGGCGAACGCACCGACACACTATGTCCGTCGAACCGCAGGTAGGAAATGATCCTGCAAACTTCGCCCCGTAGGGGCGGGGTGAGAGCTCGGTTCGATCGCAGTCTAGCCATCCGTTCTCGCGACCTGCTTGGCAGGATCTGGGCCAGGTCATGGCCGTGTTATGCAGGAGATTGAGGTCGTGGGACGAGGTGGAAATCCGCGAGGCCGAGCGCACTTGCGATGGATGGGCCTCCTGGCCCTGGCCGCCTTGGCCGCCTGCGGCGGCAAGCCCGACAAGGGGGGAGCGGGCAGGGGCGGCCCCGCGACCGTGGGCTATGTCGTGGTGCAGCCGACCAGCGTGCCGCTGACCACCGAACTGACCGGCCGCACCGTCGCCTATCAGAGCTCGGAGGTGCGGCCGCAGATCTCGGGCGTGATCGAGAAGCGGCTGTTCACCGAGGGCGCGCTGGTCCAGCGCGGCCAACCGCTCTACCAGATCGACTCCAGCCTCTATCGCGCCGCGGCCAACCAGGCCCAGGCCGACCTCGAGAGCGCCAAGGCCAACCAGGAGGCCGCCCAGGCCCAGGCCGACCGCTACAAGCCCCTGGTCGCCATCGAGGCGGTCAGCAAGCAAGACTACGTCAACGCCGTCGCCGCCGCCCGCCAGGCGGCCGCGACCGTGGCCCAGAAGCAGGCGGCGCTGGACACCGCCCGCATCAACCTGCGCTTCACCACCGTGCCGGCCCCGATCAGCGGCCGCATCGGCCGTTCACTGTTCACGGTCGGGGCGCTGGTCACCAGCAGCCAGGCCGATCCGCTGGCCACCATCCAGCAGCTGGACCCGATATATGTCGACATCCAGCAGTCCAGCGCCGACGTGCTGGCCCTGCGCCGGGCCCTGGCGGCCGGCGGCGCCGCGCCGACCAGCGCCCAGGTCCGCCTGACCCTGGAGGACGGCGGCGACTACGACCAGATCGGCGTCGTGGAGTTCTCCGAAGTGGTCGTCGACCAGGGCACCGGCACGGTGACCCTGCGCGCCCGCATGCCCAATCCCAAGGGTCTGCTGCTGCCGGGCATGTTCGTGCGGGCCAGCTTCGCCCAGGCTGTCGACACCACCGCCTTCCTGGCGCCGCAGTCGGCCGTGTCGCGCGATCCCAAGGGCAATGCGACGGTCTTCGTCGTCGGCCCCGACAACAAGGCCGAGCCGCGCAAGATCGTCGCCGAGCGCACCCTGGGTCCCGACTGGGTCGTGACCAAGGGGCTCAAGCCGGGCGACAAGATCATCACCCAGGGCCTGGGTAAGATAAAGCCGCACGCCCAGGTCAAGCCCGTGCCCGCCGACTCGCCCCAGCGCATCAAGCCCCGCAAGCCCGGCGACAAGAAGGGCGGTTGATCGATCATGCTCTCGCGCGTCTTCATCGACCGACCCATCTTCGCCTGGGTCATCGCCATCATCGTCATGCTGGCCGGGGCGGGTGCGATCACGCGCCTGCCGATCGCCCAGTATCCGGACGTCGCCCCGCCGCAGGTCTCGGTGCGCGCCACCTATCCGGGCGCCTCGGCCGACGCGATCCAGAACAGCGTCACCCAGGTGATCGAGCAGTCGCTGACCGGCATCGACGGCATGCTGTATTTCAGCTCGTCCTCGACCTCGCGCGGCCAGGTCAACATCACCGTCACCTTCGAGAAGGGCGTCGATCCCGACATCGCCCAGGTGCAGGTGCAGAACCAGGTGCAGCAGGCCGTCTCGCGCCTGCCCACCCAGGTCCAGCAGCAGGGCATCACGGTCCGCAAATCCAATCCCGACAACCTGCTGCTGGTCGGCGTCTACGACTCCACCGACAAGCTGACCAACCAGGACGTCTCCGACTTCCTGGTCTCCAACCTGCAGGACAACCTGGCCCGCACGCCGGGGGTGGGCGACATCAACGTCTTCGGCGCCCAGTACGCCATGCGCGTGTGGCTCAACCCGCAGAAGCTGGCCAGTTTCGGCCTGATCCCGGGCGACGTGGTCACCGCCATCCAGAACCAGAACACCGAGGTCGCCGCCGGCGAGCTGGGCGGCCAGCCCGTGCCCGACACCCAGCTGCTGAACGCCACGGTCACGGCCCAGTCGCGCCTGCAGACCGCCGCCCAGTTCGCCAACATCGTGCTGAAGGCCAACGCCAACGGCGCCAACGTCCGGCTCGGCGACGTGGCCCGCGTCGAGCTGGGGGCCGAGAACTACAACGCCCGCAGCCGCGTCAACGGCCACCCCGGCGCCGGCATCGCCGTGCTGCTGGCCCCCGGCGCCGACGCCCTCAAGACCGCCGAGCTGGTCAAGGCCGAGGTCGAGAAGGCGTCCAAGACCTTCCCGCCGGGCCTGAAGTTCGCCTACGCCAACGACACCACCGACTTCATCAAGCTGTCGATCGAGGAGGTCGTGAAGACCCTCTTCGAGGCCATCGTGCTGGTGGTCGTGGTGATGTTCGTCTTCCTGCAGAACTGGCGCGCCACCCTGGTGCCGGCCATCGCCGTGCCGGTGGTGCTGCTGGGCACGTTCGCGGTCTTCTACCTGGCGGGCTTCTCGATCAACACCCTGACCCTGTTCGGCCTGGTGCTGGCCATCGGCCTGCTGGTCGACGACGCCATTGTCGTGGTCGAGAACGTCGAGCGGCTGATGGAGGAAAATCCGGGCATGTCGCCGCGCGAGGCGACCATCCAGTCGATGAAGGAGATCAGCGTCGCCCTGGTGGCCATCGCCCTGGTGCTGTCGGCGGTGTTCCTGCCGATGGCCTTCTTCGGGGGCTCGACGGGTGTCATCTACCGGCAGTTCTCGGTGACCATCGTGGCGGCCATGGTGCTGTCGGTGCTGGTGGCCCTGATCCTCAGCCCGGCCCTGACCACGACCTTGCTCAAGCCCAAGCAGCATGTCGACGACCGCGAGCCGCGCGGCTGGTGGGCCAGGACCTTCCCGGCCCCGACCCGATGGGCCCACCAGGGCGGGCGCCGCTTCAACGACGCCTTCGACGACACCGCCCGCCGCTACCAGGGCGCGGTGCGCTCGGTGATCGGCCGCAAGGGACTGTTCCTGGCCATCTACGGCCTGGTGGCGGTGCTGCTGGCGGTGCTGTTCGTGCGCCTGCCGACCGGCTTCCTGCCGACCGAGGACCAGGGCAGCATCTCGCTGCAGATGCGTCTGCCGGCCGGCGCCACCCAGGGGCGGACGGCCCAGGTCCAGCGCCAGGTCGAGCGCTACTTCACCGACAACGAGACCGCCAACGTCAAGACGATGTTCACGGTCAGCGGCGGCGGGGGCGGCGGGGTCAACGGTCAGAACACCGGCCAGGGCTTCCTGAACTTCACCGACTGGAAGGATCGCAAGGGCAAGGAGAACACCGCCGACGCCATCGTGGCGCGCGCCTCCTCGGCCTTCCAGGGCTTCCGCGACGCCCAGGTCTTCGCCCTGGTGCCACCGGCCATCCGGGGCCTGGGCCAGTCCGACGGCTTCACCATGGAGCTGCTGAACTCCAGCGGCATGTCGCGGGCCGACTTCAACGCCGCGCGCGACAAACTGCTCCAGGCCGCCAACAACGATCCGGGCCTGAAGTCGGTGCGCCTGACCGAACTGCCCGACGTGGCCACCTTCAAGGTCGACACCGACGCCCAGAAACTGGCCTCGCTGGGCCTGACCCAGGCCGACGTCAACTCGACCCTGTCGACCGCCTGGGGCGGCCGCTACGTCAACGACTTCGTCGACCGCGGCCGGGTCAAGCGCGTCTACGTCCAGGGGGACGCGCCTTATCGTTCCGAGCCTTCCGATCTGAGCCAGTGGTTCGTCCGCGGCTCGGCGGGCCAGATGGCGCCGTTCTCGTCGTTCTCGACGACCTCGTGGTCGCAGGCCCCGACCACCCTGTCGCGCTTCAACGGCACCCCGTCCTACGAGTTCTCGGGCTCGGCCGGCGACGGCGGCAGCTCGGGTCAGGCCATGAAGCGCATCCAGGAACTGGCCGCCCAGATCCCGGGCGTGACCATCGCCTGGTCGGGCCTGTCGTATCAGGAGCAGCTGTCCTCGGGCCAGGCGCCGCTGCTCTATGCCCTGTCGCTGCTGGTGGTGTTCCTGTGCCTGGCGGCGCTCTACGAGAGCTGGTCAATCCCGGTGGCGGTGCTGCTGGTCATTCCGCTGGGCCTGGTCGGGGCGGTGCTGGCGGTGACGCTGCGCGGGCTGATCAACGACGTCTATCTGCAGATCGGCCTGCTGACGACCATGGGCCTGGCGGCCAAGAACGCCATCCTGATCGTCGAGTTCGCCGAACAGGGCGAAAAGCGCGGCCAGCCGATCATGGAGGCGGCGCTCGACGCCGCCAGGATCCGTCTGCGGCCCATCCTCATGACCAGCCTCGCCTTCATCTTCGGGGTCCTGCCGCTGGCCATCTCGACCGGCGCGGGCGCCAACAGCCGCATCGCCATCGGCACCTCGGTGATCGGCGGCATGCTGACGGCGACGATCCTGGCGATCTTCTACATCCCGCTGTTCTTCATCCTGGTGCGCCGCGGCTGGCGGGAAGGACGCAGGCATCTGGGCCACGGCGAGGAGCCGCCGGTCCCACCGGCCTCCGGCCAAGAGGAGCCCGCCTGATGCGCCGCGTCGTGACCCTGCTCGTCGCCTCGGCCGTCCTGGCCGGCTGCTCCATGGAGATGCCGTACGTGCGGCCGGCCTCGCCCGCGCCGGCGGCGTTCCCGACCGGCGGCCCTTATCCGGCCCCGCCGGCCGAGGCGGCGACGTCGATCCGCTACGCCGAGGTCTTCACCGATCCGCGTCTGCGCACCCTGGTGGACCAGGCCCTGGCCAACAACCGCGACCTCCGCGTCGCCGCCGCCGACATCCTGGCGGCCCGCGCCCAGTACCGCATCCAGCGGGCCGACCGCTTCCCGCAGGTGGACGTGACGGGCCGCTACGCCCGCACGGGCGACAACGGCCCGGATACGGGCTCGAACAAGGGCAATTCCTACTCGGCGCAACTGGGCGTCACGGCGTTCGAGCTGGACCTGTTCGGGCGCGTGCGCTCGCTGACCGGCGCGGCCCTGCAGCGCTACATGGCTACCGAGGAGGCCGCCCGGGCCGTGCGCCTGACCCTGGTGGGCGACGTGGCCGAGGCCTGGCTGACCTACGCCGCCGACGCCAGCCTGCTGCGTATCGCCGAGCAGACCGTCGCCAACGCCCAACGCGGCGTCGACCTGACCCAGGAACGGCTGAGGGGCGGGGTCGCGCCCCGCACCGATCTGCGCCAGGCCCAGACCATCCTGGCCGCCGCCCAGGCCGACGTGGCCCGCCAGCGCGCGGCCGTCGCCCAGGACCTCAACGCCCTGCAGTTGCTGGTCGGCGCGCCGGTCGACGAGGCCCTGCTGTCGACCTCGATCGAGGAGGCCGCGCCCACCCTGACCCAGCTGTCGGCCGGGATCAGTTCCGATGTCCTGCTGCGCCGCCCCGACATCGCCGAGGCCGAGCACCAGCTGCGGGCCATGAACGCCGAGGTGGGCGCCGCCCGGGCGGCGCTGTTCCCGACGATCTCGCTGACCGGGACGGCGGGCTACGCCAGCACGACCCTGTCGTCGCTGTTCAAGGGGGGAGCTTACAACTACGCGGTGGGCGGGGCGCTGACCTATCCGATCTTCCGGGCCGGCGCGGGTCGGGCCGGGGTGGCCTTCGCCAAGGCCGAGCGCGACGCGGCCCTGGCGACCTACGAGAAGACGATCCAGTCGGCGTTCAGCGAGACCGCGGACGCCCTGGCCCGCCTGGGCACGATCGGCGACGAGCAGGCCGCCGATCGCCTGCAGCTCGAGGCGGCGAGCGACACCTACACGCTGGCCAACGCCCGCTACCGGGCCGGCGACGAGTCGTTCCTGACCAGTCTGGACGCCCAGCGCACGCTCTACGCGGCGCAGAAGACGATGGTCGCCATCCAGCTGGAAGGCGCGGTCAACCGGGTCGACCTCTACCGGGCCCTGGGCGGCGAAACGGCGCCGTGAGGCGACGGTACGGGAAGATCCGTTCCTTCGAGGAAGGGCGATCTTCCCGAACCTAGGCCGCCGAGGCCGCGACCCCAGGGGGCGCGGCCTTCGGCCGGACTATCCGAAGAGCGGCACGGGACCGCGCCCGCCGCCGTTCCAGGTCGACCAGTTGGGGAAGACGTACGGCATGTCGCTCGCGCTGACGCCGTACCACTGCGCGATGGCGCCGATGTATTCCTCGACCGCGATGCTGGGTATCCAGCGCCCGTCCGTATTGGCGTCCTCGGGGCCGCCGAAGGTGGTGTCCGGGTAGCGCCCGTGGACCTTGCGCGAGGCCAAGGCCGCGCCCAGGACCAGATGGTTCGAGCCCCAGGCGTGGTCGGTGCCGCCGTTGCTGTTCGGTTTGAACACCCGGCCGAAGTCCGACATCGTGAAAGCGGTCACGTTGTTGGCCAGGCCCAGGGCCTTCATGGCGTTGTAGAAGCCGGCCAGGGCCATCGCCAGATCGGCGTAGAGCGTACTGTGCGTCGCCAGTTCGTTGGTGTGGGTGTCGTATCCGCCCTGGCTGACGAAGAACGTCTGCTTGGCGTGACCCAGGGTGTTGCGCGCCTCGATCATGCGCGCGGCGCGCAGGAGCTGCTTGGCGATGTCGCTGGTCAGGGCCGCGCCGGTGGTCGGGTTCTTGAAATACTGGTCGACCGTCGAGCTGGCGGCGCTGATGATCGTGTCGGCCGTCCGGGCCTGGGCGTAGGCCGAGGACATGCCGCGACCGGTCAGGTCGGTGACGGCGCCGAAGGCGGACGTGTCGGCGAAGACGTCCAGGGCGGCCTGGCGCGCCTTCACCGGGCCGTCGGGCGGGCTGGTGGCGTAGCCGTAGCGCGAGATGCCGCCGGAGGAGGGCAGGACCAGCGGCGAGGCGGTCCTGCCGATCAGGGCCAGCTGCGAACCGGCGACCGAGATCAGGGCCGGGACGTCGGTCTGCACGGCCTTGTCCAGGATGCGGCCCATGAACCCGTCCAGGTTCTTCTCGCGCACCCGCATGCCCTGCCATTCGTTCTGCTGGTCCTCGTGGGACATCAGGTTCAGCGGGCGCAGGTCGGGACGGCTCTGGAACAGGCTCTTGGTGAGGGGCTGGTAGAGCGTGCCGGTGTTGAGCACCGCGCTCAGCGCGCCTTCGTCCCAGGCGGTCTTCAGCGGCGCGAAGGCCGGATGCAGCGCGAAGGCCGTGCCGGTCAGCGGCATCAGCGTGTCCTGCTTCAGCGCGATGGCGCCGCGCTGGCTGGCGTAGGCCGTGTATCGGCTGTCGTTGGGCACAACCATGTTCCAGGCGTCGTTGCCGCCGAACAGGAAGACCCCGACCATGGCGCGGTAGGTCGAGGTGTCCGCGAGGGCGGCGGTGACGCCGAGGTGGGCCAGGGCGGCGGTGGCGGAGGCGCCGGCGAGCAGCCGGCCGAGATCGCGACGGGAAAGGGTCATGGCGGTTACCGATCGACCTGGAATTGGGGGGAGGTGGCCAGCACGTAGAGCGCGGCCTGGGCGCGCTTGCGGGCCTGGAGCGCCGCATCCGCGTTGTTGATCTTCATCGCCGAGATCAGCGCGTTGCGCTGGGCGCTGGTCATTGTGCCGTTCAGGAACACCAGATCGAGGCGATCCAGCAGCTTGTCCTGGTCGGCCGCGAGGGCTTCCCACTCGGACCACGGGAAGGTGGTGCCGGTGGTGCCGGGAATGGCCGCCTGCGGCTTGAATTCCGTGCGCACCGTGTCGCCGTTGATCGTCCAGTCGTAGACGATGTTATGGCGGGCCAGGACCGTGGCCGTGGTCATCAGCTTGCCGGCCGGGCTGACCAGACCGGCGCTCTGCGCCAGGGGGTAGTCGTAGGGATAGAAGTTGAACACCGACGGGGCGCGGAACGGCATCTGCCCCAGCACCGCGTCCCGGTAGTAGAAGGCGTAGCCGTCGGTCTGGACGCCCAGGGCCCGGCCGAAGCTGGTGAAGAACAACACCGGCTCCTTGACCTTGCCCGGGTTGGGCGCGGTTCCGCGCGCCTCGGAGTCCGTCAGGATCGCCTTGATCACGGCCTTCATGTCGCCGCGCACCCCGGCGCCGTTGTTGGCGAACACCGCCGCGACCCGACCCACATAGGCGGGCGACGGGTTGGCGATCACCAGCTGCTGGATCAGCCGCTTGGAGATGAAGGGAGCCGTGTTGGGGTGGTTGAACACCGCGTCGACGACGGCGTCGACATTGGCCTGCGGCGAGGCGCCGGCCGCGACCGTCGCGCCGAGGAAGGTCTTGGCGCCCGTGTCGACCCGCGAGGTGTTGACCACCATCGGCTTGGAATAGTCGAGCTTGGTCCCGTCGGTGGTCGGCGCGCCGTCGATGCGGGCGTAGGTCCAGCCGCATAGCGCCCGGGCGACCTCCTTGACGTCCGCGGGGCTGTAGGTGGCGATGACCTGGCCGCCGGCGTCCAGCTGCGGGCTGCCGTCCTGGTTCAGCATCACGGTGCCGATCGAGAACAGCTGCATCAGTTCGCGGGCGTAGTTCTCGTTGGGCTGGGTCTTGTTGCTGTCGACCATGTCCAGGAAGTTGCCCATGAACGGATTCAGGGTCGTCTGGGCCAGGATGTCGCGGTAGTTGCCGAAGGCGTTCGACAGCAGAATCTGGTTGAAGGTCGCCAGACCGGCGGTCGTGTGCACCTCCAGGTCCGAGGCCACCACGATCTGCGACAGGGCGAAGGCCACGCGCTGGCGCAGCTGGTCGTCCTTGCCCATGGCGTCGGCGTAGAACCGCATGGCCATCGGCGTGGCCGAGAAGTTGTCGCGGTTGCAGTTGGTCAGGTCCTGACCGGTCAGGCCCTGGGCGGTGCAGAAGTTGGTCGCCACCGGCTTGGCCGCCAGGTCCGCGTAGGTGCTGGCGTTCAGCGTGAACTGCTCGTCGATCCAGGCTTCCGGGGTCTTCAGCGCCACGATGTGGTCGATGAGCGCCGGGGTCGGGCCGAACGTCGCCTGCTTGGCCAGGCGCGAGGCCTCGGCCGGCGTGATCGCCGCGGGTGCGGCGGCCGCCATGCGGACGCTCGCCTCGCCCTGGGCGGACGACGTCGCGCCTCCGCCGCCGCTGCTGCCTCCTCCGCCGCCGCAGGCGGCGAGGAACAGGGCCAAGGACAGGCCGGCTCCGGAGCTAAGATACTTGTTACGCATGCACAATTCCCCGATCACGCCCCCGGCGGAGGCGCGCTGAAAGTGGAAACGAAGGCGGTGAAGGCGGCCGCTATCGATCGATGAAGAGGATCTCCCTGACGGCGCGGACGCCGCCTTGGCGGTGAAGCTGGACGAAGACGTCGACGACGCGCTCGACATGGTCGATCACGTCCTGGCGTCGCAGGTTGGCGCCGGCCTGGAGGGCCATCAGCGCCAGTTGTTCGACGGCCCCGCGCGGGTCGTCGGCGTGGACCGTGGTCATCGAGCCCGGGTGGCCGCTGCTGACCGCGCGCAGGAAGCTGAAGGCCTCCGCGCCCCGGAGCTCGCCCAGGATGATGCGGTCCGGCCGCAGACGCAGGGTGGCCTGGAGCAGGTCCTCGACCCCGATCCGCGCCTCGCCCTGTTCGCCCCGCACGGCCACCAGGCCGACGGCGTTGGGGTGGACGAGACGGATTTCCGGGGCGTCCTCGATCAGCACCAGCCGCTGGTCGAGCGGAACTTCTTTCAGAAGGGCGTTGAGGAAGGTGGTCTTTCCGGTGGAGGTGCCGCCGCTGACCACGATGTTCTTGCCCGCCCGCACGGCGGCCGACAGGAAGCCTTGGACGTCGCCGGCGTCGAGCATCGCCCGCAGCGCCGCGTCGGGTCTGGTCGGCGGCGTCGTGGCGTCGGCGAAGGCGCCGGCCCGAGCGTAGTCGGCCAGGGACAGGTCCGAGACCACGTGCTTGCGGATGGCCATGGCCATGCCGCCGCGCGTGGCGGGGGCGGCGACGATCTGGACGCGCGCGCCGTCGGGCAGCACCGCCGAGAGCAGGGGATGCTCGCGGCTGACGCCCTGGTGCGACAGGCTGGCGACCTGGCGGGCCAGCCGCCACAGATTGGTCTCGTCCAGGGCCGGGAGGTCGATGCGCTCGACCGCGCCGCCCAGCCGCTCGACCCACAGTTCGCCCGGGCGGTTGACGTAGAGGTCCGTCACGCCCGGCTCCGCCAGCCACGGGGCCAGGGGCGCGAGATAGGCCTCCAGATAGACGCCGGCGCCAGGCTGCGATTGGAGGGCGTGGATCGTCATGAGCCGAGATTCCGCACGCCGGAGAAGTCGAGGTCGCGGGCGACGAAGATCGTCACCGGCGCGCCCTGCGGCGTCTGGATGGTCGGGGAGGTCGTGCTGGGCTTGGCCGAGTTGGCGAGGTTCGCCGCCTCGGTGGCCGAGCCGATGTAGATCTGCGAATTGGTGTGGACGTTGCTGACCGCCGCCACGCCGGCGTTGAGCACCGACATCAGGATCGAGCCGCCGAAGCGCGTGAAGAAGTGGCGATCGACCTTGCCCTCCAGGCCGCCCCGGCCCAGCGGGTCGGCGGCGGGCGAGCCGATCTGGATGGTCACGCCGTCGGGACGGATCACCCGGGTCCAGATCACGAAGACCCGCGACGCGCCCAGGGCCACGCCGGATTTGTACTGGCCGATGACCCGGCTGCCGCGCGGGATCAGGATGGTCGAGCCGTCGAAGCTCTTGACGTCGCGGGTGACCATGGCCCGGGCCAGGCCTGGCAGGTCGGAGTTGATCGCCGTCTCCATGACCGCCGGGATCACCGCGCCCTGCGGCACGACGGCGTCCAGGTTCTGCATGGCCGTGGCCTTGGCCGGGGCCGCCTCGTCCAGGCCGACGCGATCGGCGAAGCGTTCCTCCGCGTTCAGGCCGCCGATCTTCGTGGCGGGGGATGCGCCGGACTCGACGCTGGCCTTGACCAGCATCGCCGGACGCTCGCCGCCGCCGAAATCGACCACCAGGGCCGGGGCGCGGCGGCGGGCGCTCAGGTCGACGGCCGCGCCGGTCGCCGTCGCGCTCATCGGCGGCGGGGGCGAGGCCGAGACCGGCGCGCTGTTGTCGACCGTGAACTGCGGGGCGGGCACGGCGTAGAGCGGACCCCTGGCGATGGGCGACGGCGCGGGGGCGGCCGCCGGCGTCGCGACGATGGCGGCTTCCATCCTTTGCGGGCGCGTCTTCGCGTCGGCGCGGTGGCTGGACATCCAGGCGAACAGGGCCAGGCCCATCACGCCGAAGCCGGCCAGGATGGCCAGGTTGGAGACGCCGGGGCCGCGCGCGACCAGCGGGCGGGCCTGGGCGTCGGCGGCGGCCAGGTCCTCGATCACGTCGGGGGACTGGCGGGGATCGAAGTCCTGGGTCATCGGGCTTTCCCCACGGGAGCGCCAAAGGCGTCGTTGGTGATCACGGCCTGGGCCTTGTCGCTGCGCAGGACGAAACGGGGCGCGAGTTGATCGACGACCAGGTAGCCGTCCTTGACCACGGCGTTGGCCAGGCCTTCGACGCCGTCGGCGCCGACGATGAAGATCGCCGGCAGGTCGATCTGGGCGGGCCAGGCGAAATAGGTCGAAGCGCCGTCGTCGAACACGCGGGCCGGCTGCAGCGCCGGCGCGCCCCGCAGGCTGTAGGCGGTGTTGCGAGCCACCGGCGCCGGCTTGACCGGAGCGGCGGCCACGGCGATTGGCGGGGCTTCCGGGTAGCGGAAGCGCACCACATAGGCGGCGTCGGCGGTCGAGGCCTTGGCCGGGGCGACGGCCAGCTCGAACACGTAGCGGCGGCGATCGGTGACCACGGTCATGTTGGTGGCCGGGGCGCGGTCGACGGGCTTGAGGAACAGCAGGTTGGCGCGCTTGTTCGGCGTCACCTGCCAGCCCATGGCGTCGCCGATCGAGACGTTCTCGATGCGCTCGTCGGGGCCGAACTCCAGCATGGTCTGGAAGCCCATGAAGCCGGTCAAGCGCTGCACGTGGTCGGGGCTGTAGGCGAACGTGCGGATGTGCGGATCGGCCTGCTGGGCCAGGGCGGGGGCGGCCAGGGCGGCCAGGACGATCGACAGGGTCGCGATCGGGAAGGCGAGGCGCGGGCGCTTCACGGCGAGGACTCCGATACGGGGGCAGGCGGTCATAGGTCCCTCCGGACGCTGGAGGCGGCGCGACGGGGCGAGGCGGGGCGGCGATAGCTGGCGCCGAGCGGAACGGCGGCTCCGGCCG
>NZ_JBBEUD010000013.1:0-169604 GCF_037402475.1 Caulobacter sp. CCG-8 | reverse complement strand
GACCTGGGAAACTACGGCCACTTCACCTCGGGCGGCATCGAGCTGAGGATCGACTCGACGTTGCCGCCGGTCTTCAGGCCGAACATCGTGCCGCGGTCGTAGAGCAGGTTGAACTCCACGTAGCGGCCGCGCTGCACCAGCTGCTGCTCGCGCTCTTCCGGCGTCCAGGCCTCGCCCATCCGGCGGCGGACCAGCTCGGGATAGATCTCCAGGAACGCCTTGCCGACGTCCTGGGTGAAGGCGAAGTCCTTGGACCAGCCGCCGCTGTCGTGGTGGTCGTAGAAGATGCCGCCGACGCCGCGCGGTTCGTTGCGGTGGGGCAGGAAGAAGTACTCGTCGCACCAGGCCTTGTACTTGGCGTACCAGGTCGGGTCGTGGGCGTCGCAGGCGCGCTGGTAGGCGGCGTGGAAGTCGATGGCGTCCGGGAAGTCCTGCTGGCGCTGGTAGCCCAGCAGGGGCGTCAGGTCGCCGCCGCCGCCGAACCAGCTCTTCGTCGTGGCGATGAAGCGGGTGTTCATGTGCACGGCCGGCACGCGCGGGCTGCGCATGTGGGCGATCAGGCTGACGCCGGTGGCGAAGAAGCGTGGATCCTCGGCCGCGCCGGGGACGGTCTTGGCCATCTCGGACGTGAAGGTCCCGTGGACGGTCGAGACGTGGACGCCGACCTTCTCGAACAGGCGCCCGTGCATCATGCCCATCACGCCGCCGCCGCCGGCCTCGCGGTCCCACGGCTTGCGGACGAAGCGGCCGGGCTCGCCGGCGTAGAGCTCGGCGGGGGCCTCGTCCTCCAGCCGTTCGAATTCCGCGCAGATCTGGTCGCGCAGGCTTTCGAACCAGGCGCGGGCGGCGGCTTTCTTCCCATCGAGGGTCAGGGCGTCGGTCATGTCAGCCGATTAGGCCTTCGCCGCGCCGCGCGCAAATACGCAGCAGCGCGTAGCCCTAGACCGCCGGGAAGCCGTCGGTCTGCCGCAGGGCCTCGCCCAGGGCCATGGCCGCCGTCGTGGCCAGGTTCATCGAGCGGGCTTCGGGGCGCAGGGGGATCGTCAGGCGCGAGAAGGCGGCCTCGTGAACCTCAGGTGGCGCTCCGCGACTCTCGTTGCCGAACAACAGGGTGTCGCCCGCCTGGAAATCGAACTTGTGGAAGGGGGCCGTCGACTTGGTGGTGAACAGCAGCAACCGGCCCTCGCGACGTTCCGGCGCGGCGAGAAATGCATGCCACGAGGCGTGGCGGATCATGTGCGTCAACGGACCGTAATCCAGGGCCGCGCGTTTCAAGCTCTTGTCGTCCAAGGGGAAACTGCAGGGCTCGATGACGTCCAGACCCACCCCGAGGCAGGCGCCCAAACGGATCGCGGCGCCCACGTTCTGAGGAATGCCGGGTTGAAAAAGCGCGAGCCGCATTCTAAGCGAACCAACCATAGAGCCAGCAGGGGCATTTGCTGCGAATCGAAAGGGCTTGCGGACTTCGTCCGCGCGTCCGATAGGACGATCCGCTTTTGCCTGTTGTGGCGAAGACCCGTTCGCGGGTCCAGACAGTATGCGCCGACAGGCGTTTCTCCAGGCCGGGCCGTCTAGGCGGCGCGGCGGCATCGAAGGGTGACTTGGGTGGCCGACACCGCCGTGGGCGCAAAAACTGATCCGGCGCATGGGGAAGACCCCAGCCGTCGGGATTTCATCTACATCGCATCGATGACGGCCGCCGCCGGCGGCGCGGTCGCGTTGGCGTGGCCGTTCATCGACCAGATGAACCCCTCCGCCGATACGCGGGCCCTGGCGTCGATCGAGTTCGACGTGACCAAGGTCGGCGAAGGCCAGCAGGTCGTCGTCAAATGGCGCGGCAAGCCGCTCTTCGTGCGCAACCGCACCAAGGCCGAGATCGCCAAGGCGGTCGCGGACGACGGCGCGTCGATGAAGGATCCGCAGAAGGACGCCGATCGCGTGAAGCCGGGCAAGGCCCAGTGGCTGATCGTCGGCGGCAACTGCACCCACCTCGGCTGCGTCCCGACCTTCGGCGGCGGCGAGTACGGCGGCTGGTTCTGCCCGTGCCACGGCTCGGTCTACGACACCTCGGGTCGTATTCGTAAGGGGCCGGCTCCGAAGAACCTGATCGTTCCGGAGTACGCCTTCCTGTCCGACACCAAGGTCAAGATCGGTTAAGCGAGATGAGCGGACATTCGACCTACGAACCCAAGACCGGTTTCGAGCGCTGGCTCGACGCCCGTCTGCCGATCGTGCGCCTGGGCTACGACAGCTTCGTCGACTACCCCACGCCGCGTAACCTGAACTACTGGTGGACCTTCGGCGGCATCCTGTCGCTGTGCCTGGCCTCGCAGCTGATCACCGGCATCATCCTGGTGATGCACTACACCCCGAGCGCCGACCACGCCTTCGCCAGCGTCGAGCACATCATGCGCGACGTGAACTACGGCTGGCTGATCCGCTACATGCACGCCAACGGCGCGTCGATGTTCTTCATCGCCGTCTACATCCACATGCTCCGCGGCCTCTATTACGGCTCCTACAAGGCGCCGCGCGAAGTGCTGTGGCTGCTGGGCTGCGTGATCTACCTGCTGATGATGGCCACCGCCTTCATGGGCTACGTCCTGCCCTGGGGCCAGATGTCCTTCCACGGCGCGGTCGTGATCACCAACCTGTTCGGGGCCCTGCCGGTCGTGGGCGAAAGCATCACCACCTGGCTGTGGGGCGGCTTCGCCGTCGACAACCCCACCCTGAACCGCTTCTTCTCGCTGCACTACCTGCTGCCCTTCATGATCGCGGGCGTCGTGATCCTGCACATCTGGGCGCTGCACGTGGTGGGCCAGAACAACCCGACCGGCGTCGAGCCCAAGTCGAAGGCCGACACCGTGCCCTTCACCCCGTACGCGACGGTGAAGGACGGGTTCGCGATGAGCGTCTTCCTGATCCTCTTCGCCTGGTTCGTCTTCTTCATGCCCAACGCCCTGGGCCACGCCGACAACTACATCCCGGCCAACCCGCTGGTGACGCCGTCGCACATCGTTCCGGAATGGTACTTCCTGCCGTTCTACGCGATCCTGCGCGCCGTCCCGGACAAGCTGATGGGCGTGCTGGCCATGTTCGGCGCCATCGCCTGCCTGTTCGCCCTGCCGTGGCTGGACACCTCGAAGGTGCGCTCGATGCGCTACCGCCCGACCGCGAAGATCCACTTCTTCATCTTCGTCGTGGCGTGCTGCGTGCTGGGCGTCTGCGGCGCCAAGCTGCCGGACGATCAGGTCATCCCGGGCGTCACCACCTTCCAGCTGATGGCTTCGGACCTGAACAGCTTCGTCTGGCTCAGCCGCGTGGCCGCCCTGTACTACTTCGCTTTCTTCCTGGTGATCCTGCCGATGCTGGGCCTGACCGAAAAGACCCTGCCGGTGCCGGATTCCATCGCCTCTCCCGCCCTGTCGCACCCGGCCGCCGCGCCGGCCGAAGCGACCGCCGCGCCTGAAATGAAGGGCTGATCCCGATGCTGCGCAAACTCTCCGTCATCGCAGCGGTCGCGGGTTTCCTGGCGGCCGGCGTCGCCGGTCCGGCCCTGGCCGCCCACGGCGCCCTGCCGGCCAAGAAGGTCGAGTGGTCCTTCGACGGTCCGTTCGGCAAGTTCGACCAGGCCCAGCTGCAGCGTGGCTACAAGGTCTATCGGGAGGTCTGCTCGGCCTGCCACTCGATGAACCTGGTCGCGTTCCGCAACCTGGGCGACAAGGGCGGTCCGTTCTACGACAAGAAGTACCCGAACTCGAACGACAACCCGTACGTCAAGGCGATCGCCAAGGACTACGAGGTCGCCGACATCGACAACGAGACCGGCGACGCGATCAAGCGTCCGGCCACCCCGGCCGACCGCTTCCCCGCGCCGTTCCCGAACGAAGCCGCGGCCCGCGCCAGCAACGGCGGCGCCCTGCCGCCGGACATGTCGCTGCTGGCCAAGGCCCGCGAAGAGGGTCCGGACCACATCTACTCGATCGTCACCGGCTATGCGGCCCCGCCGCCCGGCCTGAAGATGGATCCGACCCAGCACTACAACAAGTACATGGCGGGCGACCTGTCCTCGTACTGGTCGGGCCCCAAGGAGCACGTCCCTCCGGGCGGCTTCATCGCCATGGCCCCGCCGATCAAGGCCGACCAGGTGACCTTCGACGACGGCACCAAGGCCACGCTCGACCAGGAAGCCAAGGACGTCGCGGCGTTCCTGATGTGGGCCGCCGAGCCCAAGCTGGAAGAGCGCAAGCAGACCGGCTTCGTGGTGCTGATCTACCTGCTGATCTTCGCGGGCCTGCTCTATGCGAGCTACCGCCAGGTCTGGAAGAACGAGTCGCACTGAGCGGCCTGTTCCAAGGCTTGAGACATCAGGGCCCGGCGGCGACGTCGGGCCCTTTTTCTATGTCCGTTCAGCGGTCGGCCGGGACGGGGGTCAGCCACAGGCGCCGGGGCCCGGGGTCCAGCCGCAGGCGATAGCCGGCCAGCACCTGGACGCCGAGCGCCCCCACCACGCCGTCGGGCAGGTCGCCGGCCCGCACGGCCGGCAGGTTCTCGCGCAGGGTCCCGTCCAGCGACAGCGCCCGCAGGGTTCCGGCCGGCTTCTGGCGCGGTCCGTCGGCGGCGCCGCGAACCCGCACCCCGCCGTTGGAAGCCGTGTCCAGGGCGAAGGGGCCGGAGACGCCCTTGAGGCCGTCCGAGGCCGCCGCGACGACCGTGGGCGCCCCGCCGACCACGGTGACCGGCAAGCCGCCCTTCCGCCCCCTCGAAGCGCTTCCCGGCCGCTCCAGCCGCAGGCGGCAGGGCGAGAAGTCCAGGGTGACCGCGTAGCGGTCCAGGATGTCGGCGCCGATCACCCCGGCGATCGGCGTGGAGAAGCCGACGGCGCGATAGTCCAGGCTCTGCACCGCGATCGGCGCGGCCTCGACGGTCCGGCCCGCCAGGCGCACCGGCAGGGTCAGGGCGGTGTCGGTGAAGCCCGCGCGTTGGGCGATGTCGACGTGCAGCAGGGTGCGGGGCGCCGACAGGTCGATGACGTAGTCGCCGGCGATGCCGCCGATCGCGGCCGGGGCGACGACCGCGCCGTTCTCGAACCAGCACGCCGTCTCGCCCGCCCCCCGTGGTCCAGCCACGGCCGGAGCGGCCCGCGCCGCCAGCAGGCTCAGGATCAGCAGGGAGGCGGCGCGACGCATGGGTCGATCCTAGCCAAGGTTTCGACCGTCGGCGACCGCTCTCGGCAGCGCGATCAGGGGCCTGCCCAGCCCGCGTCGGGCGGGACCATCGCCTTGGGGAAGTTGGCCGGGTAGACCACCTGTTCAAGGCCGGTCACCTGCATTTCGCAGCGACCCGTGGCGGAGGGGCAGAACATCGTCCCCGTGGCGCTGACGGTGAGGCCTTGGAGAGACGTTAAGGTCAACGGCGTCCGGGTCTTGAAGCGCCGCCCGTAGTCCACGCCGATCATCACCTCCAAGATGTGCTCGAGCGCCTGGCGGGCCTGGCTGTCCGGCAGGGTTCGATACCGGATCGCGGCGCAGTCAGACGGATAGTTCAGCAGCGAGTCGTGCCGACCCATGGTCAGCGTCGTCCGGATCGCGAACTTGCGGCCGACATAGTCGCGCGGCGCGGCCGCCACGGCGCAGGCGTCGACCGTGGGCGCCGGAGCGACGGCGGCGGCGGCGAGGATCAGGGCGATCATGCCTCGCCCCGGCCGCCGCCCGACCGCTGGAACAGCTGCAGGGTGCGCAGCATGGCCAGGCTGGCGCTGTCGGCGTGATAGCCGTTGGGCGCCACGAAGGCGTGGCCGGCGTCGTACAGCCAGACCGGAAGGTCCGGATGGGCGGCGGAGATTTTCTCGACGTCGGCCAGCGGGATCATCTGGTCCGTGCGGCCGAAGTGCAGGATGGTCGGGACCTTGGGCTGCTCGTCGACATAGCTGGCGATGTCGCCGCCGTAGAAGCACGACACGGCCGTCAGGCCGGTGCAGCGGGCCGAGGCCAGCCAGGCCGTCGTGCCGCCGAAGCAGAAGCCCATGGCGAAGACCTTGTCGCCCTTGTCCGCCAGGGCGTCGATCGCCGCCTGCACGCGGGGCAGGGCCGCAGCGCCCCAGCCGCTGGCCAGGCCCAGGGTCATCCGCAGGTCCAGGTTCGGCGGGTCGAGGTCGGCGGTGGGGAAGGGGGCGTCCGCGGCGTCCAGCAGGCTGGGCGCGATCACCTCGTAGCCCTGATCGGCCAGGCTGTCGGACAGGGCCCGGATGTGCGGCGTCACCCCCCAGATGGCGTGCAGGATCACCAGCCCGCCCCGCCGCGCGTCGCCGGGCGGGGCGTGGTAGGCCGAGACGGGCTCGCCGTCGGCCGTCGTCAGGGTGATCCGCTCGCCCATCTAGCCCTTCTTCTTGTCGGCCAGGGTGCACGCGGCCCCCGCGCTTTTGGCCTCGTCGCAGGTCAGCGACGACTGGACCGCGGTCGAGCCGGGCGCCGGGGCGTCGACGATGTAGCCGCCGCCGTTCTTGCAGGCGATCTCGTAGCGCAGGATCGGCGGGTCGCCGCCCCCGCCCAGGAACGTCCCGTCGGCCACCACGCAACCGGGCGAGGCCTTGGCGGCCAGGGGCTTGAGGCCGGCGACCGGCGCGGCGTTGCCGGGCAGGCCGCAGACCATGCCCTTGGGCCAGGACTTGCCGGCGGCCAGGGCCCCGGTGTCCAGGGCCAGGCAGTCGTTCAGCTGGGGCTTGCCGTCGGCGCCCGTGCTGATGATCCAGCCCAGGGCGTCCTTGCAGGCGATCTCGTATTCGGGCTTGCTGCTGGGGCGGGTCGACAGCGGCGCGGCGTCGATCACCTCGCACGGCGCGTGCAGGTCGCCGGCGATCTTGGCGGCGGCCCGCACCTGCATCGGATTGCCCGGTTCGCGCTTCGTCAGGCGGGCGGTCGGGCGATTGATCGAGCTGTATTCGGACATGTAGTACTGCTGGGTGCCGGAAGGCGCGACGGGCTGCGGCGGGCCCGTCTGGGCGAGCGCGCCCCCAGCGAGCCCCGCCAGGGCGGCGGTCAGGACGAACAGGCGGCCGATCTTCAGCATGGGAAACCCCCGACGGATTTGACTGAGCCTTAGGTTGTATCGGCTTGGGCCGCGCCGCAAGCCCCGGCGACGCTAACCGGCGCCGTGGGCCCGGAACAGCTCCAGCGACCGCTGGCGGGCCAGCCTGGCGTCGTCGAGGTCGGAGTCGGGGCGGCCGTCGTTGTTGAAGCCGTGGCCGCTGTTCTCGTAGATGAACACGGGCACGTCCGGGTGCGCCTGACCGAGCTTGGCCTTCACGTCGTCGGCCGGGATATGGCCGTCCTTGCGGCCCAGGTGGACGACGACCGGCGCGTTCAGCGGCAGCGCGGCGTTGGCGGCGATCATGCTGCCGTAATAGGCCGCCCCGGCCGCCAGGCCCTTCAGCTTGCCCGCCGCCAGCCAGACCAGAGACCCGCCCAGGCAGTAGCCGACCGCGAACACCGGCCCGCGCGGGGCCAGCTCGTCGATGCAGGCCTGGATGTCGGACAGCATGGCGTCCAGCCCCACCGCGCCGACATTGGCGACGCCGGTCTGGAAGCCCTGGGGGTCGTGCTCGGCCACGTAGCCGGGCGTCACGCGGTCGAAGATCGACGGGGCCAGGACCTCGAAGCCCAGGGCCGACCAGCGCGTCACGTCGGCGTGGACGTACTGGTCCAGGCCGAAGATCTCCTGCACCACCACGATCCCCCCCTTGCGCTCGCCCTGAGGCTGGGCGTGGGCGGCGGTGAACTGGAAGCCGTCGATGGCGGAGGTCAGGGTGACGGTGTCGGTCATGGGGTGAACTCTGCTACGGGCTGTTGAGCCGGCCGACATCGAAGGTCAGGCCGTCCGGGGTCTGCTGGAAATGGAAGGGGAAGCCCATGATGCGGATCGTGGGCTGCTTGGTGGTGTCCGCCACGGGTTGGCAGGCGCGCGGCTCGAGAGGCGAGGTCGGCGCGAGGTCGGTCCAGGGGTCCTCGTTGATCCTGTATCGCGTCCGCCAGCCGACGAAGCGCCCTTCGGAGCACAGCTCCACGCCGATGTGGGCCGTGATCGGGGGATCGAACGCCTGGGGGCGGAAGCCGACCGGGCCGACCTTGCCCATGACGCGGATCAGGCCGAGCCCGTCGAACCCGATCGCGAAGGGGGATCCGTTCGAAATCCAGATGGCGTCGAGCTTGCCGTCGCCGTCCTCGTCGCTGAGGCAGTTGAGCGTCCGGTCGGCGGCCACGCGGGTGTCGCACCAGACGGTGCGCGCGCCGCCGTCCTTCAGGGACAGCTCGGCCTTCACCAGGGGCAGGCCGGCGGGGAGGGTCCGATAGCGCAGGCCGCCCTTGATCCCGTCGTCCAGGATCGCGGTCTCGGTCGCCCGCCAGCTGATGTCCAGCGCCAGGGTGGACTTGCCGACCGGTCCGGGCGGCGCGGTCCAGACCGGCTGGCCGGTCGAGGCGACCTTGGCCACCCCCATCTGGATTGCGGCGGCGGCGGGAAGGGCCGAGGCGATCACCGCCCCCGCCGTCATGGCCGCCGCGATCCCCCCGATCCTCATCCGCCGCCCCCAGCCCGGTCCGTCTAGACGTTGAACCGGAAGTGCATCACGTCGCCGTCCTTGACGACGTAGTCCTTGCCTTCGGCCCGCATCTTGCCGGCTTCCTTGGCGCCGTTTTCGCCCCCCAGACGGACGAAGTCGTCATAGGCGATGGTCTCGGCGCGGATGTAGCCCTTCTCGAAGTCGGTGTGGATCACGCCGGCCGCCTGCGGGCCGGTGTCGCCCACGTGGATGGTCCAGGCGCGGGCCTCCTTGGGGCCGACCGTGAAATAGGTCTGCAGGCCCAGCAGGTTGTAGGCCTCGCGGATCAGACGGTTCAGGCCGGGCTCCGACAGGCCCAGCGTCTCGAGGAACTCGGCGCGCTCCTCGGCGTCCAGCAGGGCGATCTCGCTCTCGATCTGGGCCGAGATCACGACGGCCTTGGCGTTGTCCTTGGCGGCGCGTTCGGCGACCAGGTCGCTGTACTTGTTGCCCTTGTCGGCGCTGCCTTCCTCGACGTTGCAGACATAGAGGGCCGGCAGCGAGGTCAGCAGCTGCAGCATGTGCCAGGCCTTCTCGTCCTCCTTGTCCACCACGGCGGCGCGGGCCGGACGGCCCTCGCGCAGCTGGGCCAGGGCCAGGTTGATCAGGCGCAGGGTGTTGGCGGCGTCCTTGTCGCCGCCGGACTTGGCCTTCTTCTCGATGGCCGGCAGGCGCTTTTCCAGGCTCTCCAGGTCGGCCAGCATCAGCTCCATCTCGATGATCTCGAGATCGCTGAGCGGGTCGATGCGGCCCTCGACGTGGGTGATGTCGTCGTCCTCGAAGCAGCGGGCCACGAAGGCCACGGCGTCGCAGTCGCGGATGTTGGCCAGGAACTGGTTGCCCAGGCCCTCGCCCTTCGACGCGCCGCGCACCAGGCCGGCGATGTCGACGAAGGTGATCCGGGCCGGGATGATCTCCTTGGAGCCGGCGATCTTGGCCAGGGCGTCCAGGCGCGGCTCGGGCACGGCCACGTCGCCGGTGTTGGGCTCGATCGTGCAGAAGGGATAGTTCGCGGCCTGGGCGGCGGCGGTCTGCGTCAGCGCGTTGAACAGGGTGGACTTGCCGACATTGGGCAGGCCGACGATGGCGACTTTAAGGGCCATGGAACTCTCGGTGGATTTCGTTGGCGCGCGCTTAGCATGGATCGGCGGGGAAGTCCTGTTTGGTGCAAGCCGCGCCCGCGAACACTTGCCCCCTACGGACCGCTTCGCGGTCGTCTTCCCCCGCAGGGGGAAGAGCGCTGGTGCGAAGGCTCCGCCCCCTACGGGGGCGGACAGGCGGCGAAGCCGCCAGGTGGGGGCAAGGGAGTGAGCCACGGCTTTTTCGCCTCACGCGATCTCTCGCTGAAGGTATGGAAAGGGCTGCGGAGCGCCGGACATCGTCCGGAAGAAGTTAGAGAATACCGTTTCGACGAAGCCCGTTCGCTCCGCGCGGTCGTTATCCGGAAGCGCGACGGCGCTGAGTTCTCTTAGAACCTCGCCGCCTTGAAGCCTCCGACGGACGGGCCAGGTCAACGACACCCGGTCCCGGACCGCGAGCCTGTCACAGCCCGCCTGCTGCTCAATCGGCCCCCATCCAACGCTGTATCCGTGTTCCGAGCCCAGCCGGCACCAGATGGATGGAGTTTGATCCTTTCGGACCGCCGAAGGAGCTTCCCGCTCGATCGCCCCCCGCCGCCGCATCGGTCGCTGGCCATGCGCCCTTTCCCGCGTCGAGGTGGGTAAAGGATACGGGCGGTCTGGAGGGTGAGGACCAAATCGGGTCGAGAAAGTTCAGGGCGTTGAAAACGCTGAACTTCATCCGCTATCCGCCGAGCATAAGTCGCCCACTCGGAACCCTCTCCCATAGGGAGAGGGTAGGGTGAGGGGTTACGGCGCCCGCCGGCGCGCCGGCAATGCGGCGGCAGCCAAACCTGACGGGATGTAACCCCTCACCCTCCCACGCCTTCGGCGCGGGCCCCCTCCCTCTCCCTCTGGGAGAGGGGGTATCGCTCTGTCGGCCGTCCGACGGACGCGGGGCGCGGAACCTGCCTAGCCTGGGCTCGGATCAGGAGCGCGCCGAGGGGCTGGCGACTTGGGGCAGACCTACACCTTCGTGGCCTTGACGGCGGACGGCCGCTCGCCGTTCCTCGACGTCCGCGTCTTCGAGAACGGCGAGGACCCGGCGGTCCATGCGCGCGAACTGCTGGCCGAGCACCGCAGCTGCGCGCGGATCGAGGTCTGGGACGGCGTCGTCCGCCTGTTCGAGGTGGGGCGCGACCCCGCCTGAGGCCTATTTCTTGCCGTCGACCACGTGGGTGGTCGGACGGTCGTCGCCGGCCGACAGCTCGTCGCGCCAGCGGCCGCGCTCATCCTCGTAGGAGATGCCGGTGTCCTCGCCCGCGATCCGCTGCTCGCCGGCCGCGCGCTGGGCCGCGTGCAGGGCCGCGTCGTGGGTCTTGAAGGTCTCGGAGAACACGTCGCCCACCTTGTAGGCCCAGCCGCCGTCGTGCTCGACGATGAGGTAGGTGATGTCGGTCATGGGACGGCTCCGTTGAAAGGCTCGTTTTTGAAACTGCGCCTCGATGGCCACGGTTCCAAGCGGGAAGTCTTGAATGGAGCGGCTGTGATCCTTCTCCCGCACGCCCTCACGCGCTCGTCATCCCGGGCCTTGTGCCCGGGAACCCTGGTTCAGCTCGCATGTGGAGCGCATTGGCGCGCCGCACCTGCGGCGGACAGAGGGGTCCCGGACACAAGGCCCGGGATGACGGCCTTAGCTGTTGGCGCTGAGATCCAGCCCTAAGCCACCTTCACCCGCGCCGCGCTCTCGGGCAGGTCGGTCCCGAACGCGCGCTGGAAGAACTCCGCCACGGTCGGCCGCTCCAGCTCGTCGCACTTGTTCAGGAAGGTCAGGCGGAAGGCCAGGCCGACGTCCTTGTCGAAGATCTCGGCGTTCTGGGCCCAGGTGATCACCGTGCGCGGGCTCATGACGGTCGAGATGTCGCCGTTCATGAAGGCGTTGCGGGTCATGTCGGCCACGCGGACCATGGCGGCGATCGCGCGCTTGCCGTCCGGCGTGTCGTAGGACGGGTTCTTGGCCAGGACGATGCCGGCCTCGACGTCGTGGTCGAGGTAGTTCAGCGTGGTGACGATCGACCAGCGGTCCATCTGGCCTTGGTTGATCTGCTGGGTGCCGTGATAGAGGCCCGTGGTGTCGCCCAGACCGATGGTGTTGGTCGTCGAGAACAGGCGGAAGTACGGGTTGGCGCGGATGACGCGGTTCTGGTCCAGCAGGGTCAGCTTGCCGCCGGCCTCCAGCACGCGCTGGATGACGAACATCACGTCCGGGCGGCCGGCGTCGTATTCGTCGAACACCAGGGCGATCGGGCGCTGCAGGGCCCACGGAAGAATGCCTTCGCGGAATTCGGTGACCTGCTTGCCGTCCTTCAGGACGATGGCGTCCTTGCCGACCAGGTCGATCCGCGACACGTGGCTGTCGAGGTTCACCCGCACCAGCGGCCAGTTCAGCCGGGCGGCGATCTGCTCGATGTGCGTCGACTTGCCGGTGCCGTGATAGCCCTGGACCATCACCCGGCGGTCGTTGGCGAAACCGGCGCAGATGGCCTTGGTCGTCTGCGGGTCGAACCGGTAGGCGGTGTCGATGTCCGGGACGTGGCTGTCCTTGTGGCTGAAGGCGGGCACCTTCATGTCGCTGTCGACGCCGAACGCGTCGCGGAGCGTCACCCACTTGTCGGGGGCCAGGGTGATCAGGGGATCGGCGGCGTGGCTGTCGGTCAGGTCGGGCATGATGCTTTTCGCTTACCGCTTTGACGTGGGGGGAGGGAAGGGCGAAGGCCAGTCCTGCATGGAAAAAACACCACGCGAACGCAAACGCCCCGGACGGTTGGACCGTCCGGGGCGCTCGCTACAGGTCTTGGAAGGCTCTTCGAGAAGGGCCTAGTTGTTGGCGATGATCACCGAGGCGATCAGGCCGGTGGCGATGGCCGCCAGGACGTACTGGTCGTTCACGCGCTGCCAGCGGTAGCCGCGGGGCGGGGCGCGCAGGCCGTGGCGGCGATAGTCGCTCACATAGTAGCCGTTGCCGCGATAGCGGGCGTCCAGGCGCTGGCCGCGCTGCCAGCGACGGTAGTCGCGGCGCTCGTCGCGGCGGTCGTAGCGATGGTCGCGGCGATCGTCGTGACGGTCGTAGCGGCTGTCGTGACGCTGGTCGTAGCGATGGTCGTCGTAACGTTGGCCCGCGGCCATGGCCGTCCCCGACAGGGCGGTCCCGGCCAGCAGGGTGGCGGCCAGGGTGGTGATGATCAGACGCTTCATAACGAGGTCCTTTCCTGTTGCGTGGCAGTCCGACACTGCCGAACCTCTTCGATAGTCCGACACTAGCGAGAGTGGTTTGGACCGGGGATGAACGGCGCTGGTCAGGAATGGTTCATCATGTTTCGAGGACGAAACATTTCGATGATCGCCTAGAATACTGGAGGGCGCGAAATCCAGTTTTGTGCGTTCACTTGCACATGATGCGTTTTCCAGCCTTTCGACCTCGCCGGGATTTGCCGCGACTGCTCGCGGCGGCGCGCGGCGAGCTCGGCGCCGTGGCCGCCCTGCTGGTGCTGGCGGGCGGCGCCCTGGCCTTCCTGGACCTGTCCGAGGACGTGGCCGAGGGCGACACCGCCGCCTTCGACCTGGCCGTGCTCAAGGCCCTGCGGCTGCCGGGCGATCCCAACAGCCTGGTCGGGCCCAAATGGCTGCACGTGGCCGCCGCCGACGTGACCGCCCTGGGCTCGATCACCGTGCTGACCCTGGTCGTGACCCTGGCCCTGGCCCTGATGCTCAGCCTCAGGCGCTGGAGCGAGGCCCTGGTGGTGCTGGTCGGGGCCGGCGGCGGGGTGGCGATCAGCCAGGGCCTCAAGCAGCTGTTCGGGCGCGAGCGGCCGGACATTGTCTATCGCGCGGTCGAGGCGGCCAATCCCAGCTTCCCCTCCGGCCACGCCATGCTGTCGGCCGTGGTGTTCCTGACCCTGGGCGCCCTGGCGGCGCGGTTCGCCACCCTCAAGCGGGTCAAGGCCCTGGCCCTGGGCGCGGCGGTGCTGCTGAGCCTGCTGGTCGGGGCGTCGCGGATCTATCTGGGCGTCCACTGGACCAGCGACGTCCTGGCCGGCTGGAGCCTGGGCGCGGCCTGGGCCATGGCCTGCTGGGTGGCGGCGTGGTGGTGGGAACGCAGGACGGGGCGGCGGCTCGACCCGGGTCGCGAAGGTCGATAGTCTCCCTGGGGTTGCGAGGGGGCGGGTGATGCGGAAAGCGGGTTTCGCGGGCGGTGTCGTCCTGGTCGTCGCCGCGACCCTGGCGGCCTGCGGGGCGCCGGACGCGCCGGCGCCGGTCCCGGCTCGTCCGGCCCCAGCGGCCGCGATCGACCCCAACGCCATGACCCCCGCCGAGATCGAGGCCGACCGCCAGCAGAATCTCGCCTTCGAGCGCGACCAGGAGACGGCGCCGTTTTCCCGCTGGCCGGGCGTCGCGCGGCGGCAGGGCGACGTCCTGGTCGTCCATGTCGGCGGCCGCGACGTCGCCAGCTTCACCGACACCGGCTATTGCGACGGCTTCGACCAGTGCGCCCGCTGGCGCTTCCGGGGCGTCTGGCGCCTGGGCGGGCGCGACTATCCGTGGCTGACCTTCTTCCACGGCGAGGGCGAGGAGATGGCCTATCTGGTCGACGCCGCCGGCGGACTGGTCAGCGCCTTGGGCGACCCCTCGGCCTCTCCGGACGGCCGCTGGCTGGTGATCGCCAATGAGGATCCGGACAGCGGCGGCGGCGTGAGCGTCTTCGAAGCCGGCCCGCGCGGCCTGCGGCTGGCGGCGGCCAGCGACATCGCCGCCTGCCGGGCGGGGGCGTGGAAGGACAACGGACGGCTGGCCGTGACCTGCGCCGAGTCCGACCCGGCGAAGGGCGAGCGGCTGGTGGCGGCCGACCTGGTCGCGGGCGAGGTCGGGTGGCGGATCGAGCCTCGCGCCGAGCTGGACGCCAAGACGCGCCAGCCCCTGGCCCGGCCGAGCCGGCCTCTGGTCGGCCTCGACGTGCCGCTGATCCTGAACGAGCACCCCGCCGACGTCGCCTACGAGGTCGAGAAGGGCTACCGGCTGCTTTGAGCGGAGAAGGCCGCTACTTCGCCAGCCCGGACTTCTGCAGGGTCTTGTAGGCCTTGATCACCCGCTGGAGCTTGTGCTCGGCGCTGCGGTCGCCGCCGTTCATGTCCGGGTGGCAGCGCTTGAGCAGGTCCTTGTAGCGGGCGCGGATCGCCGCGCCGTCGGCGCCGGCCTCCAGGTCGAGGTCGGCCAGGGCCTGGCGTTCCAGCTTGCCCAGCTGGCGGCCGGCGGCGGCCGATTCGGCCTTGCGCTGCTGGGCGCGGAACAGGCCGAACGGATCGTTCAGGTGACGGGCGTCGCGGGCGGCGGCGGCGGCGGCCTCGCGCGAGCGCGAGTCGGCCTTCATCGACCAGGTCGGCCGGCCGCCGGTCATCTTCTCCTGCTCCTGCTGGGCGCGGATCTGGCCCTCGCTCATGCCGGCGTAGAAGTTCCAGTTCTTGTTGTACTCGGCCGCGTGGCGCTGGCAGAAATTGTAGTAGACCCCCGGCAGGTCGCGCGACTTGGGCGCCTTGGCCGTGGCGGCCGAGCGGCATTCGGGGTGATCGCAGCGCACTTCGCCCGGTTTCAGGGCGTAGACGTCGTTCTCCCGCGCCGCTTCCTCCGGCGATTTCGGGGGGCGGACACGGATGTCGAAAAACTTGGGGCGATATTCGAAGTCGGCGCTCATGGCGCTTAGAGTAAGCCGCAGCTATTTGCGTTCAAGGATTGACAAGCAAGGAAGCCGCCATGGGCGCCGTCGCAGACACCATCGCCGCCAAACTGAACCGCGCGTTTTCGCCGACGAGGCTGGAGGTCGTCGACGACAGCCACCGCCATCAGGGCCATGCCGGACATCGCGAGGGCGGGGAGAGCCACTTCAACCTGCTGATCGAGGCCGAGGCCTTTGCGGGCAAGGCCCGCGTGCAGCGCCAGCGCCTGATCTTCCAGGCCCTGGCCGAGGAGATGGCGGGCCCCGTGCACGCCCTGTCGATCGTCGCCAAGGCGCCGGGCGAAGCTTGACCCTTTGGCGTGAAAACGGACTTGCCAGGGCGGCCCGCGACTGATTGCCTCTGCGCCCGGCGCGATCCCGCAAAGACGCGGTTTCCGCCGGCGACGAGGCCGGCATGAGCGCAACCGACACCACCACCCCGATCCCCATCTTCCTGGACGAGGACAGCGAGGCCGCCCTGGCCTCCGCCCTGCCGGCCCTGCTGGCGCGGTCCTACGCCCGCTATTCGAACTTCACGGTCGCCGCCGCGGTGATCGACGCCGACGGCCGCGCCCACCTGGGGGTCAATGTCGAGAACGCCGCCTATCCGTCGGGCACCTGCGCCGAGCAGACGGCGATCGGGGCGATGGTCACGGCGGGCGGGCGCAAGATCGCCAAGGTGCTGATCGCCGCCGGCTCCGACGCCGTGGTCCAGCCCTGCGGCGCCTGCCGCCAGCGCATCGCCGAATTCGCCGCCGACACCTGCGAGATCGTCTCGGTCCAGGGCGGCAAGGCCACGCGCCGCACGCCGTTCTGGAGCCTGCTGCCCGACTCGTTCGGCCCCAGGGACCTGGATTGAGGAATCTGGACTAGCGGCAACGAAAAAAGGGCGGCCCGCAGGCCGCCCTTCCCGAGGTTCCGGAAACCGGTCAGAGGCCGCCGGGGCCGCAGTCGGTCTTCAGGTAGTTCTCGATCTCGGTCAGCTGGGTCTCCAGCATGGCCGGGGTCATGAAGTTGTACTGGTGACCCATGTCCTTGATCTCGAGGTACTTGTAGGTCTTGCCGGCCGCCTTCAGGGCCCCGACGAAGCGGCGGGATTCCTCGACCTCGACCGTCTGGTCGCGATCGCCGTGATAGATGAAGATCGGGATCGAGACGTTCTTGGCGTTGGGCATCGGGTCCATGCCGTCGATGGTCGGGCGCTGGTATTCCCGCAGGAAGCGGTCGTTGAAGGTCTCGCCCTGGAAGCGCTTGATCTCGGCCACGCCCGCCCCGGCCACCGAGCACTGGTAGAGGCCGTTGGGACGGATGGCGGCGGCGTAGGCCGCGTAGCCGCCGTAGGAGTAGCCGAACAGGGCGATGCGGTCGGGCGCGGCCAGCTTCTGGTCGATCAGGTACTTGGCCGCGTCGTCGTTGTCGTCCTGCATGGTCTTGCCCCACTGGGCGTCGCCGGCCCGGGCCAGCTTGGAGCCCCAGCCTTCCGACCCGCGGAACTGGGGCTGGATCACCACATAGCCCCGGGCGGTGAAGTACTTGGTCCAGCCCGAGACGTCCCAGTCCAGATGGTCGCGGGCCGAGGGGCCGCCGTGCGGCAGGACGATGGCGGGGTAGGGGCCCTCGCCGTAGACGTCCTTGGGCGGGGTGTGCAGGAAGGCCGGGATCATCAGGCCGTCGCGGGCCTTGTATTCCACCAGCCGAGACTCGCCCAGCTTGGCGGCGGCCAGCTGCGGGCGCGACTTGCCCAGCAGGGTCAGCTTGGTCCCGTCGGTCAGCAGGTAGTATTCCGGCGGCAGGTTCGGGCCCGACTTGCGGATCAGGACGTACTTCTTGTCCTTGGACCAGTCGGCGATCTCGGCGCCCGCGCCGTCGGGATAGCTGAACTTGGCGGTGGGCGCGCCGCCGGGATCGGTCCAGGCCAGGCTGACGGTCTTGACCCCGAGAGCGGACGGCAGGTTCTTGGCGACGCCCGCCAGGGTGGGGTCGACCCAGTAGTTGCGAGCGGTCTCGGCCTCGTAGTCGAAGCCCAGCAGCTTGCCGTCGTCGTCGAGGATCGGACCGCCCGCGTCGAACAGTTTGATCTCGAAGGCCGGCTCCGTGATCTTCTTCTGCGCGATGTCGTACTCGTAGATACCGGTCTTGTCGGCGTCGCCCTGGCGGACGTTGACATAGATGATGTTGGGGTCGTCGCTGAAGCCGACCACGGTCATCAGGTTGCGGTCCTTGGCGTAGGAGCGCCAGTGCTCCACCCATTCGCCGGTCTTCGGATCGCGGATCTGCTGGCCGATATAGACCTTGCCGGCGTCGAAATCGACCTTCTGGCGGGCGCGCAGCTCGCCCTTGTGGTCGGCCTGCAGGCCGCCGAAGTGGTCGGAGCCCCGGGTCACCCGGTCGGCCGAGCCGTCGTACAGGTCGACCTTGTAGACGTCGCCCGAGCCGGTGAAGTTGGTGTTCAGCACCAGGATGTGGCGCGGATCGTTGGGCATCCGGCTCAGGATCGAGGGGTTGCTGACGGCCTGGGCGAACTGCTCGTCCTCGGTCTTGCCCCGGTTCTCGGGCAGGGCCGGCTTCCAGTCCGAGCCCTTCAGGTCGGTGATGTAGAGCTTCTGCAGGTGGGTCTTGGTCGCGCCGTAGGTCCAGGTCTGCTGGGCCAGGACCGCCAGGCGGTCGTTCTTGACGAAGTTCATCCCCATCAGCTGCATCTTGGCCGAACCCAGGATGGTCGGGGCCTTGTCGGGATTGGCGGTCTCCCAGATGGCGATGACCTTGTTCTCGCCGTCCTGCGAGACCAGGCCGGCGATGTGCTGGCCGTCCGGCGAGATGCTGACGTTGTCGATCTGGGCGTAGCGGGCGAAGTCCTTGGCGACCGGCGGCGCGGCCGGCGCCTGGGCCTGAACCGCCAAGGGCGCCGTCGCCAGACAGAATGCGGCGCCGACGAGCAATCCTAAATTGTATGAACGCATGTTGCTGCCCAAAGTCCTCGGATTGGAAAAAGATTCCGTTTTGTAAGCGTGGTCTTACTTCGCGTCGGTCCCTTCCCCGACACGCGCGGCGACCGACGAAACACCCCCGCCTAGGGTAATCTATCCAGATTGCATCGGTCTCCAACCCACCGTTTGCCGGTGGAACGCCGCACAATGCGGCGCCGTGTCGCATTCGTGGCGGCACTGTGACCAGATTGTAACGCTGTTCGGCCGAAGTTTGCTCACGCGCTTCTTATCGTTGAGCGACGCAGTGAAGGTGAATAGCGTTCTCCGCAATCGGGGGTGACGCAATTTTTTTGTCGTGTCCCCGACATGCTAAAAATTGAGGGGTCCATATGCTTGATCGCAAGTCACTGCTCACAAGTTCAATCTTGGCGGGTGTCATCGCTCTGTCGGCCGCGCCGACAGCCTTCGCCCAGACGTCGAGCTCGTCGACCGCCTCCTCGGACAGCGAAGTCGAAGCCCTGGTCGTCACCGGTTCGCGCATCAAGCGGAACGAATACACCAGCGCTTCGCCGATCCAGGTGATCACTTCGGAGCAATCCACCCTGCAAGGCCTGGCCGACACCGGGGACATCCTGCAGAAGTCGTCGGCCGCCAGCGGTTCGTTCCAGTCGAACAACCTGCTGACCGGCTATGTGATCACCGGCGGTGAGAACATCAGCAGCATCTCGCTGCGCGGCCTGGGCGCCAACCGCACCCTGGTCCTGCTGAACGGCCGCCGCCTGGCGCCGGCCGGCCAGGGCGGCACCGTCGGCCCGGTCGACCTGAACGTCCTGCCGTCGTCGATCATCGACCGCACCGAAATCCTGAAGGACGGCGCCTCGTCGATCTACGGCTCCGACGCCGTGGCCGGCGTCGTCAACATCATGACCAAGAAGGACTTCGACGGCGTCGAGCTGAACGTCTACGGCTCGGTCCCGGCCCGCGGCGAAGGCGAGACCTATCGGATCTCGGGCACCGCCGGGAAGGTGTTCGACAAGGGCTACATCAACCTGACCGCCGACTACAACGAGCAGAAGGCGCTGAAGGTCAAGGACCGCAAATACACCTCCTGCGCCGAAGACTACCGCTTCGACGCCGTGACCGGCGAGCGCGTCGACTTCATCGATCCGGCGACCGGCCACTACAAGTGCTACAACGCGGTCAACAACGCCTGGCAGGCGGCCGACGTCTACGGCGGCATCTTCCAGTACGACCCGACCCTGTCCAAGGCCCCTCCCGGCGGCTATCCGGCGGCGGGCCTGACCACGCGCGGCTTCCTGCCCGACTGGGTGCGCGCCGCCCGCGCCGGCCAGCCGGCCACCTATCCGTACGCCAACTACGACAACGCGGCCTACCAGAACTCGGACGCGATCTCGCCCGTCAAGCGCGGCACGATCTACCTGACCGGCAGCTATGACATCACGCCGAACGTCGAGGCCTACACCGAAGTGCTGCTGAACCGCCGCAAGTCGTCGGGCACCAGCATCATGTACCTGTTCGAGACCGTGTCGGGCGACAACCCCAACAACTCGGTCGCCGCGGGCCTGCAGGCCGGCGGCGCGTCGGGCGACGCGATCCCGCTGATCCTGCTGCCGCACTTCCAGCGCGAGACGATCGACTACGGTCGTGTCGTCGGCGGCCTGCGCGGCACGATCAACGGCGCCGGCTTCCTGAACAACTGGGACTGGGACGTCTACGGCCAGTACGGCAAGTCCGACGCCAAATACACCAGCGACTTCATCTACGCCGACCGCGTCTACGCCACCACCGGCGGCAGCGGCCTGGGCTGCGACCCGTCCGAGATCACGATCTCCGGCGGCTCGTGCATGAACATCGACTACTTCAATCCGAACGTGCTGGCCGGCAACCTCACCCCGGCCCAGAAGGCCTTCCTGATCGGTCAGGAAACCGGCACGACCAAGTACACCCAGTACTCGTTCGAAGGCTCGATCAGCGGTGACCTGTTCACCCTGCCGGCCGGCCCGGTCGGCGCGGCGTTCGGCGCCACCTACCGCAAGGACAAGCTGGACGACACCCCCGGCTTCAATGCCCAGAACGCCAACTACTGGGGCTACAGCACCGCGGGCCGCACGGCCGGCAGCGACGACGTGAAGGAAATCTACGGCGAACTGGCCATCCCGATCTTCAAGGACCTGCCGGCGATCGAGAAGCTGGATCTGAGCCTGTCGGGCCGCTACACCGACTACAAGAGCTACGGTTCGGACGAGACCTACAAGGTCGGCCTGAACTGGCAGCTGTCGTCGGCCTTCCGCATCCGCTCGTCGTACGGCACCTCGTTCCGCGCCCCGGCGCTGTACGAACTGTACCTGGCTGACCAGACCTCGTTCTTCAACGGCGTCGACCCCTGCCGTCGCTGGGGTGAATCGACCAACACCCGCCTGCAACAGAACTGCGCGGCCGCCGGCATCCCCGACGACTACGTGGAATCCTCGACCCCGCTGGTCAGCACCGGCGGCGGCGTGGGCCGCCTGAAGGCCGAAACCTCCAAGGCCGCGACCTTCGGCGTGATCTGGACCCCCAGCTTCATGGACCTGAGCCTGGCGCTGGACTACTTCGACATCGAGGTGAACAACGAAGTCGCCAACTTCGGGGCCGGCAACATCCTCAACGCCTGCTACGGCGGCAACAACTACCCGAACGACTTCTGCTCGCTGTTCAACCGTGACCCGGTCAGCCACGACGTCACGATCATCAACGACAACTACCTGAACGTCGCCAGCCAGAAGAACCGCGGCCTGGACTTCAACTCGCGCTACCAGCACGAGTTCACCGCCGGCAAGCTGACCATCGACGGTCAGTTCACCTGGCAGTTCGAGGACGTCACCAACCTGCTGGAAGGCGGCGAGCCGGACGACCACAACGGCGAAACCACCGAGCCGGACTTCACCGGCGTGATCAACACCCGGTTCGACCACAACGACTGGACGGTCAACTGGGCGGTCGACATGTACGGCAAGGCCTCGGACACCGAGCTGATTGACGGTGGCGATATCCACTCGAGCACCCGGTACAACAAGAACCTGTACTCCAAGCAGTACACCGAGTTCACGGCGTACCACTCGCTGACCGTGCGCAAGAAGTTCGACAACCTGTCGGTCCAACTGGGCGTGCTGAACGTCTTCGACGAACTGCCCCCGGCCCAGTCGGCCGGCCAGTTCCGGATCGGCGTCTCGGCGCTGAACGCCTACGACCTGCGCGGTCGCCGGTTCGTGTTCGAGATCAACAAGCGCTGGTAGTCCCGCCAGCCCCGCCGCCGACCCTCACGGGCCGGCGGCGTCGGCGGGAACCCGGACGCAAGACAAAAGGAAAGAGCGGCGGGAGCTTCCCGCCGCTCTTTTTCTTTGCCGGATCGGCGCGCGTCGGCGCGGCCGTCAGGCCACCTGGGCGGCCAGGCTCTCCAGCACCTTGCGCAGGTCGGCTTCGCGGAACGGCTTCTGCAGCACGGTCGCGCCCTTGTGGCCTTCCGACAGGCCGGCCTCGCCGTAGCCGCTGGCGAAGGCGAACGGCACGCCGCGCTCCTTCAGGGCGTCGGCGACCGGGAAGATCGGGCGTCCGCCCAGATTGACGTCCAGCAGGGCCGCGTCGATGTCGGCGGAGCCGGCCAGGCGCAGGGCCTCCTCCAGCTCGGCGGCCGGACCGACCACGACGCAACCCAGGTCGCTGAGCATGTCCTCCACCAACATGGAGACCAAGGCTTCGTCTTCGACCACCAGGACCTTGAGGGCGGCGAGGGTCTTCATTGTTCAGGGCTCCAAAGCACGGATCGGCAACCTCATGGTGCAGGCTAGGCCGAGGCTATCATAGGCTAGGCTGACCTGTGCGGACAGTTCGCCCGCCAGGCCCTTTTCGAGAAGTCGCGCGCCGAAGCCTTGACGCGTCGGCGCGACCACCGGCGGGCCGCCCCGCTCGGTCCAGGTCAGGCGCAGGGCCGGGCTTTCGTCGGTTTCGCCCGACTCCACCGCCCAGACCACCCGCACCTCGCCCCCAGGGACCGAGAGGGCCCCGTATTTCAGGGCGTTGGTCGCCAGTTCGTGCACGGCCATGCCCAGGGCCACCGTGGCCTTGGGGCTCAGCTGCAGGTCGCGGTCGTAGTCGAAGCCGATGCGGTCGCGGGCCGCGAAGGCCTCGAGCTCGAAATCGAAGATCTCGCGCAGGCTGGCGCCTTCCCAGTTCTGCTGGGTCAGGAGGTCGTGGGTGTGCGACAGGGCCATGATCCGGCCCTCGAAGGCGTCGCGGAAGGCCTCGGGCGTCTCGGTGGTGCGCAGGGTCTGGCTGGCGATCGACTGCACCGAGACCAGGGTGTTCTTCACCCGGTGGTTCAGCTCGTTGACCAGCAGCTTCTGGCGCTCCTCGGCGCGCTTGCGCTCGGTGACGTCCAGCGACACGCCGGCCATGCGCCGGGCGCCGCCGTGGTCGGCGGTCTGGGCGGCGCGGCCGCGGGCGTGCACCCAGCGGGTCTCGCCGACCGGCGCGCGCACCCGGTACTCGATGTCGTATTCGGCGCCGTGCCGGATGGCGTCCTCGATGGCGGCGGTCATCCGGTCGCGGTCGCCCGGATGCACCGAGGCGACCAGGTCGTCGAAGGTGAAGTCCTCGTCGGAGCGGCGGCCGTAATTGGCCTTGCAGATGTCCGAGGCCAAGTAGGCGCGGGTCTCGACATCCAGCTCCCACGAGCCCAGGCGGCCGGAATCCAGGGCGAACTTCAGGCGCTCCTCGGCGTCGCGGCGCTGGGCCAGCTCGGCGTGGGCGGCCTCGCGGGCGCGCACCGACTCGATGGCCACCGCCGCCTGGGCGGCCAGGCCGACCATCAGGCTCTCGGCCCGCGCGCCGAAGCGGCCGACCTGGGGATGGCCGAAGAACAGACCGCCCAGCACGGCGCCCTCGCGGGTGATCACCGGCACAGCCAGATAGCTGCGCACCGGCAGGTGGCCCTCGGGCATGCCCCTGCGCGGGGCGTTGCGGCCGTAGCGGGAATCCTGGGTGATGTCGTCCGACCGCACCACGCCCTCGCCCTTGAAGGTGGGGGCGAAGACGGCGGTGTTGCGCGGCATCGGGAAGCCTTCGAACGCCGAGCGCGGTGCGCCCGACAGGCTGTAGAGGGTGTAGCTTTCGCCGTCCGGGGCGACGATGTTGTAGAAGAACGCCCCGAACTGGGCGCCCGTCAGCTCGACGCCGCCGTCGACCACCGTCTGGACCAGGGTCTCGGCGTCATGGCCGGCCCCGATGGCCTCGGCGATGCGGTTGAGGGCCCGCGAGCGGCGCACCTCCTCGGCCAGGGCCTCCTCGGCGGCGCCCAGGCGCGCCAGAAGGTCCTCGACCTCGTCCCCTTCGGCGCGGCTCATCGCCCTGACCAAGCCCTTGATCCCCCCTGCCGCCATCCGCGGGCGTGCTCACAAACGCGCCGTTATGGTGATAGTTCCAAGCCCACGTCATCCTGCGCCCTGCGGTTGAGGCTTGGAAGCGTCTTCGTTGTGAAATCCGAGAAAATCAAGCGGTTGCGTCGGGTCCCCGACGCAGTCCCTGGGGCGCGGGGCCTAGCGCGCCCCCTCGTCCAGGCGGCCGCTGATCCGCAGGCCGGTGACCTGGTTGCGCTGACGGCGCAGCACCTGGAAACGGTGGTGATGGAAGATGAAGATCTGCCCCGGCTCGGGAATGGTCTGGGCCTCGTGGATCACAAGGCCGGCGATGGTCACCGCATCGCCTTCCGGCAGGCGCCAGTCCATGGCCCGGTTCAGGTCGCGCACGGTGACGTGGCCGTCGACATGGACCGAGCCGTCGGGCTGGGGCCGCAGGCCCTCGACCTTGGTGTCGTGCTCGTCCTCGATCTCGCCGACGATCTCCTCGAGGATGTCCTCCAGGGTCACCAGGCCCTGCAGGGCGCCGTATTCGTCGACCACCAGGGCGAAGTGGCTGCGCCGCTTGAGGAAGGCGTTCAGCTGGTCCTTCAGGTTGGTGGTGTCGGGGATGAACCACGGCTCGCGCTGGATGGCCGCCACGTCGATGTCGTCGATCGCCCCGTTGGCCGCGGCCAGGGCCCGCAGCAGGTCGCGGGCGTGCAGCACGCCGACGATGTTGTCCGGGTTCTCGCGATACAGCGGGATGCGGGTGTGCTGGGCCTCCAGGGCCTCGGCCACCAGCTCGCGGATCGGCAGGTCGGCGTCGATCAGGGTGATCGACTTGCGGTGGACCATGATCTCAGAGACGTCCATGTCCGACAGGTCCAGCACCCCGCCCAGCATCCGCCGGTCGCCGCTCTCCACGCCGCCTTCGGAGTGGTGGTACTCGACCGCGCCGCGGATCTCCTCGTGGGCGGCCAGCACGTCGACCGCCATGTCCAGCTTGACGCCGAACAGCCTCAGGGTGCGCCGCACGATCCACTGGATGGCGTAGATGATCGGGCCGAACAGGCGGACCACCAGCAGGGTGGGGGCCGACAGGAAGCGGGCCACGTCGTCGGACTTCAGGATCGCCAGGGTCTTGGGCAGCACCTCGGCGAACACCAGGACGAGCACGGTCATCGCCCCGGTCGCCGCCGCCACGCCCCACGGACCGGGGATGGCGGCCGTCAGCACCTGGGTGGTCAGGGCCGAGGCCAGGATGTTGATCAGGTTGTTGCCCAGCAGCACCGCCCCGATCATCGTCTCCTGGTCGGCCAGCAGGGTGTTGACCCGCTTGGCCGGCCGGTCGCCCTCGCGCTCCAGCTGGTGCATGCGGGCCCGCGAGGCGGCGGTCAGCGAGGTCTCGGCGGCCGAGAACAGCGCCGAGATGGCCAGCAGGACGATGATGATCGGCGCGAGGCCGAGGATGGCGGTCAGGATCATGGATCCTTCTTACGCCACGTCCCGGAAATGCGGGAGGCCGTCGATGGGGGCGGTCACACGCCCCAGAGCTTGCGGGCCTCCTCGGCGATCAGGTCCGGGCGCTCCTCGGGGAAGAACAGGTTGGCGTCCTCGACGAAGCGCACGCCGCGCGACTTCGGGAAGGTCCGATCCAGCCAGGCCGCCCATTCGTCGCCGAACAGCTCGTTGTTCCGGGCCCAGACCATCCGCACCGGCTTGTCGAAAGCACGCAGGGCGGGCGCGGCGGCGGGCAGGGGATTGGGCAGCATGGCGATGGCGTAGCCCTGGCCCTGGCGGCGGCGCTTGTCCGGCCCCGTCAGCGGCCGCAGGTAGGTGTCGACGACGGCGGGGGTCAGCACCTGGTCGGGATGGGTGTAGCCGCGTCCGATGCCGTCGTGCGACCGGACGAAGGCGTTGTCGGCCAGTTGCCTGTCGAACCAGCCGACCAGCTGGTCGTTCCGCGCCGCCTCGATCGCGCCCATGAACGGAGGAGGCGGACTGTTGGTGTCGACGTCGCCGTTGGTCAGCAGCAGCGACCGCACGCGCTTCGGATGGCCGGCGGCGACCAGCTGGGCCACGCCCGTGGCGCTGTCGTTGGAGACGAGGTCGGCCGCCTTCAGGCCCAGCCTGTCCATCACCGCCACCACCATCGCCGCCTGGGCCGCGGGCGACAGGTCGGCGTCCGCCGCCACGTCGCTGTAGCCCAGGCCCATCAGGTCGACGGCGATGCAGCGCCGATGGCCCTCCAGCCGGGCCATGGCGCCGCGCCACTGGAAGCCGTTCAGCGGATAGCCGTGCAGGAAGATCGCCGCCGGCCCCGAGCCGCGCTCGACATAGGCGATCCGGCCGACGTCCAGGTCGACGAAGCGCCGGGCGGCGTGGAATTGCGCGGGGGTCCATTCCGACGGCGAGGCCCTGGCCGGGCTGGTCGCCACGACAGCCAGTCCGCCGGCCAACAGGTCTCGTCTCAACATTCCAACGCCTCGCGCCCGCTGCTTCAGATGAAGGCGATGTAAGAAGATCGTCCGGGTCATCTCAACTACGCTGCAAATCATGGCGTCATGACCTTGGAGGTCATGGGCCGGGCCACCACCTGCTCGGCAAGCCTCCGGTCTCTTCGCGTCAAAGGGTCAGAATGAGCGTTTCGTCCGCCGCGTCGCGCACCCCGGCCGCCGCCGCCCAGCCGCCGATCGGCCGGCTCCTGCGGGAATGGCGGGCGGCGCTGCGGTTCAGCCAGATGGACCTGGCGATGGAGGCGGGCGTCTCGACCCGGCACCTCAGCTGCATCGAGACCGGCAAGGCCCAGGCCAGCCGCGAGGTCCTGACCCGTCTGGCCGACGCCCTGGCCATGCCGCTGCGCGAGCGCAACGCCCTGCTGACCGCCGCCGGCTACGCCCCGAAATATCCCGAGACCACGCTCGACACCCCCGAGCTGGAGCGGATGCAGAAGGCCATCGACCTGATCCTGGCCAAGCAGGAGCCGTACCCCGCCTTCGTCATCAACCGGCACTTCGACGTCCTGCAGGTCAACAAGGCCACCGCGCGCATCGACCAGCTGACCATGGGCCGCCAGAGCCGGCACAAGAACCTGCTGCACCAGGTGTTCGACCCCGACGACTTCCGCCCGGTGATCGTCAACTGGCAGGAGGTGGCCGAGGGCTTCGTCGGCCACCTGCACCACGAGATCGCCGTCTCGCCCACCGACCCGCGCCCGCAGCAGCTGCTGGACGAGATCCTGCGCTATCCCGACGTGCCCACCCGCTGGCGCTTCCGCGACGTCGACAAGGCCCCGTCGCCGATCCAGACCATGCGCTTCCGCAGCCCGCTGGGCGAGCTGCGGTTCTTCGAGACCATCACCACCTTCGCCCTGCCGCGCGACGTGACCCTGGACGAGATGCGCATCGAATGCGCCTTCCCGGCGGACGATCACACCGCGGCGGTGTGCGAGCGGCTGGCGGAGGGGGCGTAGGGCGCGGGGCGTCGGTTATTTGGCCTGGGGCAGCTTGATCCCCAGCAGGACCAGCCGCTCGCCGGAGATGCCGAACCAGTGGGGCACGCCGGCGGGGACCAGGATGACGTCGCCCGGGCCGAGCGTCCGCGTCGCGCCGCCCTCGATCCGGCTTCCCTCGACCAGGTTGGGGTTGGTGACCTTTTGATCGGCCATGGTCCCGCCCGAAACCAGCGTGCCGGCGCCGTCCAGCACGATGGCGTATTCCGCTTCGGCGGGGTGGACGGCGGGGCGGCCCGGCTTCTTCCAGATCTCGATCGCCGCCACGGTGGCGCCGTCGCGGACCAGGGGGCGCCACATGAACCCCTGGTCGGGCTTCATCGCGGCGAGCATGTCGCGGACCTGGGCCTGGACGTCCGCGCCGCTCGCGAAAGCGGTCGGGTCGGCGGCTTGAGCGGGGGACGTCTGGGCGGAAGCGGCGCCCGACGAGACGGCGAGCAGCACCGAGGCCGCGCAGATCGTGAAGGCCTTGGCCATGGTGGTCATCGCAGCTCTCCCCAGGTCGCGACCCTATCGTCGCCGACTCAAGCTAGCGGCCTCCGGCCTGCCGAGCCACCTCGACCAAAGGCGGGGGATCTGACCGAGGCCGCCAAAGGCTCGTTGCGGACGCTTCTTGAACCCTCTCCCTATGGGAGAGGGGGCAAGCCCTCGCACGGCCCCTTGCCCGTCTCCGCATGGAACTCGATCAGCATGCCCAGGTCCGCGCGGGTCGGGGCCAGGAACGACGCCCCGGACAGGCCCTGATAGGCCGCCAGGGTCGTCTCGTACCCCCGCTCGACCCGCCGCTTGGCGGCGTCCAGGTCGGCGACGCCCAGGCTGACGGCCAGCACCTGCGGGCCGCCGCCGCGCAGGGCGTCGGCGGCGACGCCTGGGCCGTCCGGCTCCAGGGCCAGCACGGCGTTCGGACCGACGGCCACGCAGTAGCCCTTGGCCCCGACCTGCGCGACCCGCACGGGGATCGCGCCGCGCACGCCCAGCTTCTCCAGGCCGGCCTTGTCGGCCGCGGCGTCGGCGGACAGCAGCCAGAAGGCCGACAGCGACCGCGCCCCGTTCGGATGCTGGCGGGCGGTCTTGTCGTCGGCGACGCTGGCCGGGTCGGACTTCGGGGCGGCGTAGTCGATCAGGAACAGGTTGCTGGACAACACCGGGCGTTCGAAGGCGAACAGCCGCCAGCGCGGCGGCTTGCCCGGGCCCTGGCCGTCCGGATCGTCGGCGGCGGCCGTGAAGATCGGCGTCGCGGGCAGGCCCCGGGCCTTCATCGCGGCCTGGGCCTGGTCCAGCGCGGCCGAGTGCAGGCCGAACGTCCGCGATCCCGCCCCGCCATGCAGCGAGGCCTGGTCGGCCTGCATGCCGGGGTCCATCTCGGCGTCGGGCCGGGTGATGCCCAGCAGCTCGATATAGCCCTGGTCGGCCAGGCGGATGTAGCGGTTGGCCACCCCGCCGGGGTTGCGCCCGGGCCGCACCTGGAAGCCCAGCTTCACCGCCAGCACGGTGGAGACCTGGTCGATGTCGCGGCCCCACAGCAGCGCGTGGTCCAGCTTGTCGGCGGGGGCGGGGGCCGCTTGGGCGGGCAGGGCCAGGCCCAGCGAGAGGGCGAGGGCGGAAAGGGCGAGCAGAGGACGCAAGGCGAGAAAGCTCCGTGACGGGACGGCGCAAGCTGGCACGCCGCCGTAAGCGGAGCCATGACCCCGGAGGTCATGAGTTCTGGCGGCGGGAGGTCAAATTCGGCGCCGACGGGGACATGCCCTTGGGCGTGTCCCCATCTTCCGCTCCGCCTCTGTTGGGGGCCCGCGCGAGCGCATGTCCCCGGCGTCTAGACCGCGCCTTCCTCGATCAGGAACGCCCGCAGCGCCGCGCGATCCACGTCCTTGGCCACGAAGGCGTCGCCGATGCCGCGCACCAGGATGAAGGTCAGCATCCCGCCCTCGGCCTTCTTGTCCTGGGCGCTGTGGGCGATCAAGGCGTCGGCGCTGAACGGCTCGGGGCGGATGTCCGACAGCTTGGTCGGCAGGCCGGCGGCCTTGATGGCGGCCTCGGCGCGGACGGCGTCCTGGCTGGGGCACAGGCCCTGGCGCGCCGAGAAGCGGAAGGCCTGGGCCATGCCCAGCCCCACGGCCTCGCCGTGCTTGAGCGCGTCGCCGAAGCCCATCTCGCCCTCGACCGCGTGGCCGAAGGTGTGGCCCAGGTTCAGGAGGGCGCGGCGGCCGGCCTCCTTCTCGTCCTCGGCGACGATCTCGGCCTTCATCTCCACCGAGCGGCCGACGGCGCGGACCAGGGCCGAGGTGTCGCGCTCCAGCACCGCCTGGACGTTGGCCTCCAGCCACTCGAAGAAGGCGAAGTCGCCCAGCAGGCCGTACTTGATGATCTCGGCGTAGCCGCAGGCCAGCTCGCGGGCGGGCAGGGTGGCCAGGATGTCGAGGTCGGCCAGCACCAGGCGCGGCTGGTGGAAGGCGCCGATCAGGTTCTTGCCGCGCGGGGTGTCGATGGCGGTCTTTCCGCCCACGGACGAATCCACCTGGGCCAGCAGGGTGGTGGGGATCTGGATGAAGTCGATGCCGCGCTTGTAGATCGCCGCCGCGAAGCCGGTCAGGTCGCCCACGACGCCGCCGCCGAACGCCACGACCATGTCGCCGCGCTCCAGGTTCAGGGCCAGCAGCTTGTCCGACAGGTCGGCCAGGCCCTCGAAGCTCTTGGTCTCCTCGCCCGGCGGGACCAGGATCACGTCGGTCGCCACGCCCGCGTGCTCCAGGGCGGCGGCCAGGCGCTCGCCGTGATGCTCGCCGACGATGGTGTCGGTGACGATGGCCACCCGCTTGCGCTTCAGGAGCGGCACGATGCGCTCGCCCGCCCGGTCGATCAGACCCGTGCCGACGACCACGTCATAGGCGCGCGCGCCCAGGCCCACGGGGATGGTGGTGATCACTGGGTCTCGCTTTCAGACGGTTGCAGGCGGCCCTCCAAATGGCTTTTGAGGGCCTGGATCACGGCCTCGACCGCCACGCCGTGGGCGGTGTCGCCGGTCTCGACCGTGAGGTGGGCCTCGCCATAGGCGGGATAGCGGGCGGCGGCGTGCTCGCGCAGCACGTCCATCGGGTCGCGGTTCTTGAGCAGCGGCCGGCCCTCCTTGCGGCCCACGCGGCGGGCCAGCAGCTCCAGGTCGGCCTTCAGCCAGACGGCCACGGCCTTGGACTTGATCAGGGCGCGGGTCTCGGCGTTGACGAAGGCCCCGCCGCCGGTGGCCAGCACGTGGGGCGGCTCGTCCAGCAGCCGGGCGATCACCCGCCGCTCGCCGTCGCGGAAGGCCGGCTCGCCCATCTCGGCGAAGATCTCGGGGATCGAGCGGCCGGCGGCGGCCTCGACCTCGTTGTCGGCGTCGCGGAACGGCAGGTCCAGGGCCGCGGCCAGGCGGCGGCCGACGCTGGACTTGCCCACGCCCATCAGCCCGACCAGCACGATGGTCTTGCGGCGCAGGGCGGCCTTCGGGTCGGGACCCGGCAGGTCGGAAGGGGAAGGGGCGGGATCGTCGGTCATGGCCTGCTGGCGGTTTACACGACGGCGAGGCCTCCCGCCAAGGTTTGGACCAAAGCCGCGTCCAGGGTGCCCGGCGAGGCGAAAAGTTTCGCCAACCCCTGTCCTGCGGCATAGTTGAACCATGGCTCCTTCCAAGCGACTCACGACCTGTTCGGCCCTCGCCCCCCTTGCCCTCGGTTTGGCGGCGGCCCTGGTTTCGACCCCGCCCGCGTGGGCGCAGGTGCAGGTCCAGTCCCTGGCCGCGCCGGACCTGTTCTCGGCGCCCGCCGCCGAGACGGGACTGTCGGCCGACCTCTGGAAGGACGCCCCGCCGGGCGTGGCCCAGGACGCCCTGCCCAAGCTGGCGGCCAAGCCGCTGTCGCCGGCGACCGCCGGCCTGGCGCGGCGGGTGCTGTCTACCGGCGCCCACGCCCCCGCCGGCATGGGTGACGATCCGGAGTTGGGCGCGACCCGCGCCCTGGCCCTGATCGCCCTGGGCGAGGCCAAGGGCGCGGACGCCGTGCTGGACCGCGCGCCCGGCGTGGCCGCCAGCGCCCCGCTGTCGATGGCCGCGGCCGAGGCGGCCCTGATGACCGGCGCCGACGACAAGGCCTGCAAGATCGGCGAGGCGCTCAGCGCCGATCGGGGCGGACCGTACTGGCTGCGGCTGCGGGCCTTCTGCCAGGCGATCGGCGACCAGCACGACGCCGCCCAGCTGACCCTCAGCCTGGCCGTCCAGCAGACCAAGGACGCCGACTACGCCCGGCTGATGAACGCCCTGCTGTCGGGCGCGCCCGCCGGGGCGGCCAATCTGCGCAACGGCGTCAACTACGCGCTGTCGCGCAAGCTGGGGCTGGACCTGTCGTCGGCCGCCGCCGTCGCCAGCGCCGCACCGGCCCTGAAGCCGCCGCCCAAGCCGGTCGAGGTCGCGGCCGACCTGACCGCCGCCCAGGCCCAGGTCCTGGCCGCCCTGCGCGCCGCCAAGGGCCTGGCCGCCTTCGCCGACGCCGCCAAGGCCTCGCTCCCGGCGATCGCCGCCCTGGCCGGCGCCGACGCGCCCCTGGAGGACCCGGTGCTGCTGGCCCGCGCCGCCCTCGCGGCCGGCGACGCGGCCACGGCCCAGGCCATCCGGGGCAAGCTGACCGGCGACAGCGTCCCCGGCGCCACCACCCAGGACCTGGCCCTGCTGGACGCGACCCTGGCCGCCGCCGAGGGCAGGAAGGACGGCCAAGTCCTGGACGGCCTGATCGAGCGCGGCGTCCAGGGTGGCGCCAAGTCGCCGGCCCAGCCGGCCGCCCTGATCCTGGCCGCCTTCGGCGCGCCGATGGACGCCGAGGCCCGGGCCCGGTTCGCGACTTTCGACCCCGGCAAGTCCGCCGCCACCGCCGGGCGGCTGGCCGTGCTGGACGACGCGGCCGCCGCCGGCCGCCAGGGCGAGGCCGCCCTGCTGGCCCTGTCGATCGCCGCCGACGCCGGTCCGTCCGGCCCCGGTCCGGTCGACCGCGCCCGCCTGGTCCGCGCCCTGCTCAAGGCCGGCCTGGAGACCGACGCCCGCGCCTTCGCCGTGGAGGGGCTGCTGGCGCTGCAGGTGAAATGAGCGCCTCCGCGTCCGGCTGGATCGACGCCTTCCTCGAGATGATGGCCGTGGAGCGCGCGGCCGCCCGCAACACCCTGACCGCCTACGAGAAGGACCTGGCCGACGCCCGCCTGTTCCTGGCCTCGCGCGGCGACCTGGACGGGGCGTCGGCCGAGGCCGTCGAGGCCTATTTCGCCGACCTGGGCGCGCGCGGGCTGTCGCCGGCCACCGCCGCCCGCCGCCGCTCGGCCCTGCGCCAGTTCTACCGCTTCGTGCTGGGCGAGGCCTGGCGCGCCGACGACCCATCCCGCCGGGTCGAGGCCCCCCGGGCCGGCCGGCCCCTGCCCAAGGTGCTGTCGCGCGACGCCGTCGAGCGGCTGATCGCGGCGGCCGCCGCCAAGGACGGCGGCCAGGGCCTGCGCCTGGCCTGCATGATCGAGCTGCTCTACGCCTCGGGCCTGCGGATATCCGAACTGCTGAACCTGCCCCTGGCGGCCCTGGCCCGCGATCCGGCCTTCCTGATGGTCAAGGGCAAGGGCGGCAAGGAGCGGCTGGCCCCGCTGAACGACGCGGCCCGTACGGCGGTGAAGGCCTATTTGGAGGCAAGGCCGCAATTCCTGCCAAAGGGCGTCAAGGAGAGTCCCTGGCTGTTCCCGTCGCGCGGCAAGGGCGGCAAGCTGACCGCGCGGCGGGTCTCCCAGCTGCTGGAGGACGCCGCCGTCGCCGCCGGCCTCGATCGCGAGATGGTCAGCCCCCACGTCCTGCGCCACGCCTTCGCCACCCACCTGCTGGAGGGCGGCGCCGACCTGCGCGTGATCCAGACCCTGCTGGGCCACGCCGACATCGCCACCACCCAGATCTACACCCACGTGGCCGGCGACCACCTGGCCCAGGTGGTGAAGTCCAAGCATCCGCTGGCGAAGAAGGGGTAGGTCGCGGGCCAAACAGGGGACACACACTCACGGCCCCGTCGGTTGCAGGACTGGCGAAGCCGTGGGGTGAGTGTGTGTCCCCACCTTGAGGCGCGGCATGACAAGGCGGGCCGGCGCTGCTACGCACCCCCACCCTTCCGGAGAACCCCCATGTCGGACGAAACCCGCGACAGCAACGGCGCGATCCTGGCCGACGGCGACAGCGTCACCCTGGTCAAGGACCTCAAGGTCAAGGGCTCGGGCGGCGTGACGCTGAAGCGCGGGACCCTGGTCAAGAAGATCCGCCTGACCGGCGACCCCGACGAGATCGAGGCCAATGTCGACAAGGTGAAGGGCCTGGTCCTGCGGACGGAGTTCGTGAAGAAGGCCTAGTCGCCCGCCTCGCGCCCGATCACGACGTGCGTCGCCAATTCCGTGGCGACGGAGTCCGTCACGCGGTAGCCGAGGGCGGGCAGGTCCAGGCCCTCGAACAGGGACTCGCCGCGCCCCAGCAGGACCGGCGAGATCGCCAGGTGCAGCTCGTCGATCAGCCCGGCCTGCAGGTACTGGCGGACGGTCGAGACCCCGCCGCCGATCTTGACGTCGAGGGTCCCCGCCGCGTCACGGGCGCGTTCGAGCGCGGCGTGGATGCCGTCCGTCACGAAGTGGAACGTGGTGCCGCCCTCCATGACGAGCGGCTCGCGGGCATGATGCGTCAGGATGAAGGTCGGGGCGTGGTAGGGCGGGTTGTCGCCCCACCAGCCCTTCCAGCCGTCGTCCGGCCATTCCCCGCGTCCGGGGCCGAACATGTTGCGGCCCAGGATGAAGGCCCCGAAGCCGTCCATCGAGCGGTGGGCGAAGGTCTCGTCCACGCCTTCGGAGCCGCCGCCCTGGCCGAACATGGCCTGGAAGGTCCTGGTCCCGAAGAACCAGCGATGCAGCTCGGTCCCGCGCTTGCCCAGCGGGTCCTCGAGGCTCTGATCCGGCCCCGCGCCGAACCCATCCAGCGACAGGGAGAACCCCGCGACTCTGACTCGACCCACCCTGAGTCTCCTCTATCGATTGAAATCCGCGACCGCCGGCCTCAGGCCGCGGTCTCGCCGTCAAAAGCGGCCTTCAGCTTGGGCATGTCCAGCTTCACCATCTTCATCATGGCGGCGAACATCCGGCCGACGGCCGCCTTGTCGGGGCTGGAATAGAGGTCCATCAGCTGCTGCGGCACGATCTGCCAGGACAGGCCGTACTTGTCCTTCAGCCAGCCGCACTGGCTCTCCTTGCCGCCGTCGGCGGTCAGGGCGTCCCAGTAGCGGTCGACCTCGGCCTGGTCGGCGCAGTGGACCATGAACGACACCGCCTCGGTGAAGGTGAAGTGCGGCCCGCCGTTCAGGGCGGTGTAGGCCTGGCCGTCCAGCTCGAAGTCGACGGTCATCACCTTGCCGGGCGGTCCGGCCGGCGGCGGGGAGTCGCTGGGATAGCGCGCGATGTTCTTGATCTTCGAGTTGGGGAACAGCGAGACGTAGAAGTTCGCGGCTTCCTCGGCCTGGGTGTCGAACCACAGGAACGGGGTGATCTTCTGCACGGGCGTGGCCTCCGTTGAACGGTTGTCGAGCGAAGGACGATCAAGACGCGCCGGTTCCGACATCGGCCCGCGCTTTTCGACGAACGGCCGGCCTCACGCGGCCGCCAGCAGGTCGGCGCCCTTGTGGTCGGGATCGCAGCCGGGGACCAGGATCACGTCGCCCCGGGCGTTGTCGGTGCGCAGGGCCAGGATGGCCTGGTACGCGGGCGAGGCGTACCAGGCGCGGGCCGTCGCCAGGTCCGCGAAGGCGATGATCACGATGTCGCCGGGCCAATCGCCCTCCAGCACCTCGACCCGCGCGCCGTGCACGACGAAGCGGCCGTCGAAGGGTTCGAGCGTGGCGTCGATGCGCCGCAGGTATTCGACGATGTCGGGACCGAAATCGACGCTGCGCAGATGGGCGATGGCGTAGGCGGGCATGGCGAGGCTCCTCGTCGTGGACGGGGAGAGCCTCGCGCGGGAAACGGCCGGATGCGATGACCTCGAAGGTCATGGCGCGCGGTCAGGCGAAGGCGGCGGCGTCCAGGGCCGAGGTCTGCCTGGCGGTGAGCCTCCGGATCATCCGGATCGCCAGGGCGCTGGCGATGAAGCCGGCGGCGAAGCTCACGATGGCGATCGCGGTCGAGGCCGCCAGGAACGCGGCGCCCTCGCTCTTGCCCACGATGTTGGACAGCGAGCCGCCGATGTTGCTGGTCAGGTGGAAGCCCCACCACCAGCGCAGCAGCGACGGCGTGTCCAGGGCGCGCCAGCGCGTGGGATCGATGCTGACCCGCCAGGTCTGGTCCAGCCCCTGGAACGGCTTGTACAGCGAGGCGAAGGGCACGAAGAACCAGCCCACCGCCCAGCCGGGCCCGACCTCCATGCCGGCGGACAGGGTCTGCGCGTTGCGGTTCGTGCGATGCACCCACATCAGGAAGAGCACCAGGTTGACGAGCAGGCTGGCGAGGTAGGCGATCGCCGCCAGGCCATAGGCCATCAGATAGGGGTCGAAGCTGTCCGCGACGCCGTCGGTGACCTTGTCGCCCGCGCCGGACAATTTCAGCAGGTGCACGAAGGTCAGTCCGCCGATGATCGCGACGGCGATCATGTGCAGGACGGCGCCGATGATCGCGCCCTTGGCGCGTTTCCTCGGATCCTTCGGCGTATAGACCTTCCTGGTCTTCATGATGTCGCTCCCCCAAGCCGGTCCGAGCTAGACCGTTTCGACGCCGCCCACAACGCCGCCGTTGCCGCCTCCTCCGCCGCGCACTAGTTACGCTGCATGGCCGCTTCCGACATCGAACCCTTCCACGCCATCGCCATCAGCCGTCTGGCCCACCAGATGAAGGCGCAGGGCCAATCGATCATCCACATGGAGTTCGGCCAGCCGTCGACGGGCGCGCCCCAGGCGGCCATCGCCAAGGCCCACCACGTGCTGGACACCGACGGCATGGGCTATTGGGAAAGCCCGCTGCTGAAGGCGGCGATCGCCAGGCGCTACGCCGATCTCGACGGGGTGAGCGTCGATCCCGAGCGGATCATCCTGACCTGCGGGGCCTCGCCGGCCCTGGTGCTGGCCCTGGCCTCGAACTTCGCGCCCGGCGACCGCGTGGCCCTGGCCCGGCCCGGCTACGTGGCCTACCGCAACACGCTGAAGGCCCTGAACCTGGAGCCGGTCGAGATCGCCTGCGGGGCCGAGAGCCGCTTCCAGCTGACCGCCGCCCACCTGGCCGCCCTGGAGCCCGCCCCGGCCGGGGTGATCATCGCCAGCCCGGCCAATCCCACCGGCACGATCATCCCCGCCGCCGAGCTGGAGGCCATCGCCGAGGTCTGCCGCGCGCGCGGGATCCGGGTGGTCTCCGACGAGATCTATCACGGCCTCAGCTACGGCGAGCCGGCCCGCTCGATGCTGGCCTTCGAGCCCCAGGCCCTGATCGTCAACAGCTTCTCCAAGTACTTCAGCATGGCCGCCTGGCGGCTGGGCTGGGTGGTCGTGCCGCAGGACCAGGTCCAGCGGGCCCGGGCCTTCATGGGCAACCTGTTCCTGACCCCGCCGTCGCTGAGCCAGCACGCCGGCCTGGTGGCCATGGACTGCCTCGACGAGCTGGAGGGCCACCTCGACGTCTACCGCGCCAACCGCGCCCTGCTGCTGGACGCCCTGCCGGCCCTGGGCCTGGGCTCGATCGCCCCGCCGGACGGGGCCTTCTACATCTACGCCGACATCGGCCACCTGACCGACGACAGCCTGGCCTTCTGCGAGCAGCTGCTGCGCGACACGGGCGTGGCCACCGCCCCCGGCGTCGACTTCGACCCGGTCGACGGCCGGCGGTTCATCCGCTTCAGCTTCGCGGTGTCGACCCCAGAGGTCGAGGAGGCCCTGCGGCGGATCACGCCCTGGTTTGCTTCGAAAAACCCTCTCCCTGAGGGAGAGGGCGGGGCCCGCGCCGGAGGCGTGGGAGGGTGAGGGGTTACACCTTCGCCGCCTTCTTCGCGGAAGCCGTGCCGGCGCGCCGGTTGACGTTTTAACCCCTCACCCTCCCATGCTGCGCATGGGCCCCTCCCTCTCCCTCTGGGAGAGGGTTTTCAGAGGACCAACGATGCGACTGATCGGGATGCTGGACTCGCCCTATGTGCGCCGCGTGGCCATCTCGGCCCGCCTGCTGGGCCTGCCGTTCGAGCACGAGGCGGTGTCGGTGTTCCGGCACTACGACACCTTCGCGGCGATCAATCCCGTCGTGAAGGCGCCGACCCTGGTGACCGACGACGGCGTGGTGCTGATGGACTCCGGCCTGATCCTCGAGCACCTGGAGCGCCTGGCCGGGCGGAGCCTGGGCCCGGCCGACCTCGCCGACCACGCTCGCGCCCAGCGGATCCTGGGCCTGGCCCTGGCCGCCAGCGAGAAGACCGTCTCGCTGGTCTACGAGTTCAACCTGCGCCCCGAGGACAAGCAGCACGGCCCGTGGGTCGAGCGGGTGCGCGGACAGCTGGCGGAGGCCTGGCGCCTGCTGGAGGCGGAGGTCGCCGCGCCTCCGCCGGGATTCGAGGGCTCGCAGGCCTGGCTGACCTGCGCGGTGGTCTGGACCTTCGCGATCCGCACCCTGCCGGGCTCGATCGACGCGGCGACCTGCCCGGCGCTCGCGGCGCTGACGGCGCGGGCCGAGGCGACCCCGGCCTTCCTGGCTACGCCCTTCGACTGAAGTCAGCGAACCCCCTCTTCGTTGTCATCCCGGAAGCCTCGGAGAGGCTGTCCGGGACCCAGGGGACTGGGTTGGCGCGTTGCGGTTCACCTGGGGCCCGGACAAGCGCTCCGCGCTTTCCGGGATGACAACTCAGAAGTGTTTGCTCGATCCGGCAAACCTCTTGCCCATTCCTGCGCCGTCGATTTCGCGCTCTTATCGTCGGGCCGGACGGCCCCCATCTTCCCCCGTGGAAGGCGGGCCTTCCCACGCGACATCCAACATCAGGAGCTCCTCATGAAGACGCGCAAACTCGGCGACGGGCTGGAAGTTTCGGCCATCGGTCTCGGCTGCATGGGGATGGGCCAGGTCTACGGCACCGCGCTGGACAAGGCCGACGCCTTCAAGGTTCTGGCCCGGGCGGTGGACCTGGGCGTGACCTTCTTCGACACCGCCGAGGTCTACGGCCCCTATCTGAACGAGGTGCTGGTCGGCGAGGGCCTCAAGCCTTTCCGCGACAAGGTGGTGATCGCCACCAAGTTCGGCTTCGACATCGCGCCGGAGGGCACGGGCGAGGGCTTCTCGCGCATGCGGGGCACCGACAGCCGGCCCGAGCACATCCGCGAGGTGGCCGAGGCCTCGCTCAAGCGCCTGGGCGTCGAGGTGATCGACCTGCTGTACCAGCACCGCGTCGATCCCAATGTGCCGATCGAGGACGTGGCCGGGACGGTCAAGGACCTGATCGCCGAGGGCAAGGTCAAGCATTTCGGCCTGTCGGAAGCCGGTCCCGAGACCATCCGCCGGGCCCACGCCGTCCAGCCGGTGGCCGCCCTGCAGAGCGAGTATTCGCTGTGGTTCCGCGAGCTGGAGGCCGAGACCCTGCCGGTGCTGCGCGAGCTGGGCATCGGCCTGGTGCCCTACAGCCCCCTGGGCCGCGGCTTCCTGACCGGGGCGATCAAGGCCGACGCGCCGCTGGCCGACAACGACTTCCGCCGCGCCCTGCCGCGCTTCCAGGGCGAGGCCATGGCCAAGAACCTGTCGCTGGTCGAGGCCCTGACGACGATCGCCGCCGACAAGGGCGTCACCCCGGCCCAGCTGGCCTTGGCCTGGATCCTCCACCAGGGCCCGGACATCGCCCCGATCCCCGGCACCACCAAGATCAGTCGCCTGGAGGAGAACGTCGGCGCCGTCGATGTGACCCTGTCGAGCGAGGACCTGGCGAGGATCGCCGCGGCCGTGCCCGAGACGGCGATCGAAGGCGAGCGCTACACCCCGGCGGGCCTGGCGATGGTGGGGCGGTAGCCCTCCAGTCTTCCCTCCCCCTTGTGGGGAGGGTGGACGCGAAGCGGACGGGTGGGGCCTGCTGACTCAGTAACCCCACCCGACCCTGGCTCCGCCAGGGCCACCCTCCCCACAAGGGGGAGGGAAGGGCGCGGAGGGGTAATCGGGGTATTGATCCCCGCCGCCGGGCGCCCCCACACTCGGCCCCATGTCGCCAAATCCCCTTACCCGCCCCGACGCGATCGAGCTGGTCAAGCTGGGCAAGACCACGATCACCCTGGGCGGCGTGGCGGCCGCGATCGTCATCGTGGTGGCGTCGATCTACCTGTCGCGGCTGGTGACCTCGGGCCTGCGCCGGCTGCGCGAGCGGTCGGTGGGCGCGGCGCCGTCGCTGTACATCGTCGAGCGGCTCAGCACCTACGGCCTGCGGGTGATCGGCCTGTTGATGGCCCTGTCGGTGATGGGGGTGAACCTGACCTCCCTGGCCGTCTTCGCCGGCGCCCTGGGCGTGGGCGCGGGCCTGGGGCTGCAGGGGCTGGTCAAGGACTTCGCCTCGGGCATCTCGCTGATGTTCGAGCGGCTGGTGGCGGTGGGCGACTTCGTCGAGCTGCAGAACGGCGCGCGCGGCGTGGTGCACGAGATCGGCCCGCGCTCGACCCGCCTGCGCACCAACGACAGCACCGACGTGATCGTGCCCAACTCGGTGCTGGTCAACGAGCAGGTGATCAACTGGACCCTGCACCACACCAGCCGCCGCATCCGCGTGCCGTTCGTCACCGCCTTCGGGGTCGACAAGGAGAAGGTGCGCGAGGCGGTGCTGAAGGCGGCCCATTCGGTATCGTTCACCGCGCCCGACGACGCCAACCGCAAGGCCCAGGTCTGGCTGGTGGGCTGGGGCGAGTCGACCCTGAAGTTCGAGCTGGTGGTCTGGCCCACGGTCGACTCGGTGCGCCGCCCGGCGGCGATCTTCGCGGCCTATACCTGGGCGATCGACGACGCCCTGCGCGGGGCCGGGATCGAGATTCCGTTCCCGCAGCGCGACGTCCGTCTGCGCGGCGTGCTCGGCGAGGAGGGCGACGACGCCCGCGCCGCCCTGCGGCTGGAGCCCCGCGCCGGCCGCAAGGCCAAGGCCAAGGCCGCCCCCTCGCGGAACGACGCCGCCGAGGACCTCAAGCGCGAGGACCCCGAGGAGCCGCCGCTGCCGGCGCAGGGGCCGCCGGCGAAGGCCTAGTCAGGGCGTTCCGAACCCCGTGTAGGCGCGGTCGGTCTTGGAGCACGAGTCGAAGGCGATATCGTAAAGCCACCCCTTGTCCCTGCACATCCGACATGCCCCGCCCGGGCCCCGGCGCACCTGCGCGTCGGGATAGGCGCTGGCTTGTCTCGTCAACTGACCGCACGAGATTTCCCGGTGTGCAAACCACCCGCCCGTCGCCAGCAGAAGAGCGCCGGCGACGATCGAAACGGCAAGAAGGCGCGGCTTTCCGGCGAGCATTCGGGCAACTTAGCCGTTTGGTCGCGGTTATCCACCGTCGCGCTTTCCTAGGACGGGGTCTTTCCGCTGACGCATGCGTCAGCCTTGACCCCGCTCGCCCCTCGCCGCACCTTATCTCGCAACTGCGAAATAAGCAGAGACTAGGGACGCGCGCGCCATGAAGACCCCCCGAGGCTTTTTCAAACCCCTGGCGATCGGCGCGCCCGCGCCCTGGCGCGAGCCGCCGGCCCGGGTCGAGCGCATGATCCACTTCGTGCCGCCGCACCTGGACAAGGTCCGCGCCAAGGTCCCCGAGATCGCCTCGACCGTCGACGTCATCCTGGCCAATCTGGAGGACGCCATCCCGGCCGACGCCAAGGGCGCGGCCCTGGCCGGCGCGATCGCCATGGCCCGGGAGACCGACTTCAAGGCGCTGGGCGTGGGCCTGTGGGTGCGGATCAACTGCCTCAACTCGCCGTGGCACCTGGACGAGGTGGCGACCCTGGTCGAGAAGGCCGGCGACCGCATCGACGTGATCATGGTCCCCAAGGTCGAGGGGCCTTGGGACATCTTCTACATGGACCAGCTCTTGGCCTCGCTTGAAGCCAAGCACGGCGTCACCCGGCCGATCCTGCTGCACGCCATCCTCGAGACGGCCGAGGGCGTGATGAACGTCGAGGCCATCGCCGGGGCCAGCCCGCGCATGCAGGGCATCAGCCTGGGCCCGGCCGACCTGGCCGCCAGCCGCGCCATGAAGACCACCCGGGTCGGCGGCGGCCATCCCGGCTACCGCGTGATCGAGGACCCGCACGCCGACGGCTCGCCGCGCGTCTCGGTGCAGCAGGACCTGTGGCACTACACCTTCGCCAAGATGGTCGACGCCTGCGCGGCCCACGGCATCAAGCCGTTCTACGGCCCGTTCGGGGCCATCGACGATCCGGTCGCCTGCGAGCAGCAGTTCCGCAACGCCTTCCTGATGGGCTGCGCCGGGGCCTGGAGCCTGCACCCCAGCCAGATCGAGATCGCCAAGCGCGTCTTCTCGCCGGCCCCCGACGAGGTGGCCTTCGCCAAGCGCATCCTGGAGGCCATGCCCGACGGCACGGGCGTGGCGATGCTGGACGGCAAGATGCAGGACGACGCCACTTGGAAACAGGCCAAGGTCATGGTCGATTGCGCCAAGCAGATCGCGGCCAAGGATGCGGAGTATGCCGAGCTCTACGGGTTCTGACCGGCGCGGAATGCTGCATGACATGCTGCGGCGGTTGCACGCGCGCGGCCTGGAGCTGCCGGAGTGGCTGGCGCTGCTGATCGTGGGCGGCGGGGTGACGGGCGTGAACGGCTTCAACCTGGGCCAGTTCGTCCTGCACGGCCGCTTCTACGTCGTGGAGCGTCACGTCCCGAACTACTGGGCGTACTGGCGCACGGACGCCGACGCCATTCTCAGGAACGGTCTCTGGAGCCTGGTGATCTTCGCCTTCGGCGCTTTCGCGCTGGCGACGGCCCTAGTCTATCCGCTGCTGGTCATGCGCTGGGGCAAGACCGCGCCGGGCTACAGGAAGCTGCCGCCGCTGAGCATCAAGGACTAGGCCGCCCGCGTCTCCACCTTCGACCCCGCCACCAGCATCTTGTGCACGGGGCAGGCCTCGGCGATCTCCATCAGGCGCGTGCGCTGGGCCTCGTCGAGGTCGCCGTTCAGGGTGATCACGCGCTCGAAGACGTCGGCCGGCAGCCAGCCCGGCTCGCGCCGCCAGGTGACCTGCACGTGGACCGCGCCCAGGGCCCAGGCCTTGCGCTTGGCGTAGAGCCTCAGGGTCTGGGTGGTGCAGGCCGCCAGGCCCGCGGCGACCAGGTCATGGGGATTGGGACCGACATCCAGGCCGCCGTCGGCCGGCGTCAGGTCGCCCGTGAAGCGGACGGGACCGGCGGTGATCAGAATCTGCACGCCGCCGTGGCCGCTGTCGTCGGCGATGGCGGAAGGGCGGGCGGGAACGGTCATGGGGCGGACTCCGTCAAGCGAGTCCCGAACTATAGCGCGCCGCAAGGGGCGCGCTTGCAGCTTCGTGCGCTAAGCCGCCGCCTGCTGGGCCGAGGTCACGGCGAAAAGCTGGGTCGCCCCGCGCCACACCTCGACGGTGTCGCAGCCGCGATGAACGCCGACCAGTTCCTCGGCGCGACGACGCGCGGCCTGGTCGTCAGGGCAGGGGGTGACGTCGAAACGCGGCACCGAGCCGTCGGACTCGACACAGAAGAAGGTGAACACCTGCATGGGAACATCCGTTCGCATCAGGCGGGACCGGGTCCATATTCGATGGGCGGGGCCGCGGGCGTCGGCTGTTTTCTGAGCCGACCAAGGGGATATAGGTGAGAATCCGACGGTTAACCAGGGTCCGCAGGTTTCAATACAGGACTCTCCACAGGACTCTCACGATGACGAATCCCTGAGACTCGCAGGGGTTCCTGGCGGGCTACGGTGTCGCTGCGACGACGAGTCGCAGGGGCGAGCTTCGCGAACCCTTCGTAGAGCGCCATTGAGTCGGGCCTGAGTCCCCTCCGAGGCGAGCTTTGGCGATTTCGAGGCCATGACCCGCCAAAAGCGGTTTCGTTTTCGGTTATCGCGCTCTAGGTTCGCCACCTTTCCGCAACGGCGACGTTAAGAGACCCATGGCCGCGCACTATCTCGACTTCGAGCGACCCATCGCCGATCTGGAAAGCAAGATCGAAGAGCTGTCCCGACTTTCCGAGACGGCCGGTCCCGGCGCGTTCGAAAGCGAGATCCAAGCCCTGCGCGACCGCGCCCAGCAGCTTCGCAAGGAAGCCTATGCGGGCCTGGACGCCTGGCAGAAGACCATGGTCGCCCGCCATCCCGAGCGTCCCCACCTGAAGGACTACGTGGCCGGCCTGATCGACGAGTTCGTCGAGCTGCGCGGCGACCGCAAGTTCGCCGACGACCAGGCGATCGTGGGCGGCCTGGGCCGCTTCCGCGGCGTCCCGGTGGTCGTGATGGGCCACGAGAAGGGCCACGACACCACCACCCGCCTGAAGCACAACTTCGGCATGGCCCGCCCCGAGGGCTACCGCAAGGCCGTGCGCCTGATGGACATGGCCGAACGCTTCAACCTGCCGGTCATCACCTTCGTCGACACCGCCGGCGCCTATCCGGGCCTGGGCGCCGAGGAGCGCGGCCAGGCCGAGGCCATCGCCCGCTCGACCGAGCGCGGCCTGGTGCTGGAGACCCCGATGGTCGCCACCATCGTCGGCGAAGGCGGCAGCGGCGGCGCCATCGCCCTGGCCGGCGCCAACAAGGTGCTGATCCTGGAGCACTCGATCTATTCGGTGATCTCGCCGGAAGGCGCGGCCTCGATCCTGTGGCGCGACGGCGCCCGGGCCAAGGACGCGGCCACCAACATGAAGATCACCGCCCAGGACCTGATCCAGCTGAAGATCGTCGACCGCATCGTCGAGGAACCGGCCGGCGGGGCCCACTCCGACCCGGCCGCGGCCATCGAAGCCGTCGGCGACGCGGTCGAGGACGAGCTGAAGACGCTGATGCGCCTGTCGCCCGCCGAGCTGAAGAAGCAGCGGGCCGAGCGCTTCTACGCCATCGGCCGCGAAGGCCTGCAGTAAATCCAGATCACCGCTCTTCCCGGCGAACGCCCGGACCCAGATGGAATGGCTCTGAAGCGGACTCCACGAGCGCGGCGCTTTTTCCCGTCAGGTTCAACCTTTGGATCTGGGTCCCGGCGTTCGCCGGGATGAGCGGATTTAAGGGGCTGAAAATTTCTGGCGGGCCCATGTCACGTTTCGCCGCGTGATCTCGTCTTATCCTCGAAGCCCGGAGACGGGCCCCAGAAGAGGAAAAGACCATGACCGCCGAAACCGCGCCGTTCCGCCACGACCTGAACGTCCCCGAGATCTACAAGGCCTTCATCGCCGCCGAGAACGCGGTGGTGGCCTCGGGCGTCGACAAGCACCTGCTGCACCTGATCAAGCTGCGCGTCTCGCAGCTGAACGGCTGCGCCTTCTGCGTGAAGATGCACGCCAAGGAAGCCCGCGACGACGGTGAGACCAACGAGCGGCTGGACCGCCTGGTGGTCTGGGACCACGTCAGCGACTTCACCGCCAAGGAGAAGGCCGCCCTGGCCTGGGCCGAGGCCCTGACCCAGCTGCCCACCCACAAGGACCTGGCCCCGCTGCGCGCCGCCCTGCGCGAGCACTACACCGACGTCGAGGCCAGCGCCGTCACGGCGGTGATCGCCCAGATCAACCTGTGGAACCGCCTAGGCGTGTCGGTGCACTAGGACCAAAAGCGGGGGGGGCTTGCCCCTCCCCAACGTCACTCGGCCATACTCCCCCGAAACAACCCAGGGAGAGGCGTCCGTGGCCATCAAGACCCGTTTCACCGAGCTGTTCGGCGTCGAGCATCCGATCGCCCAGGGCGGCATGCAGTGGGTGGGTACCGCGCCCCTGGTCAGCGCCGTGGCCAACGCCGGGGCCCTGGGCTTCCTGACCGCCCTGACCCAGCCCACGCCGGAGGCGCTCTCCAAGGAGATCGCCCGCACCCGCGAGCTGACCGACAAGCCGTTCGGCGTGAACCTGACCATCCTGCCGGCCATCAAGCCGCCGCCCTACGCCGAATACCGCGCGGCGATCATCGAGGCGGGGATCAAGATCGTCGAGACGGCGGGGTACAAGCCGCAGGAGCATGTCGACGAGCTGAAGGCTCACGGCGTGAAGGTGATCCACAAGTGCACCGCCGTGCGCCACGCCCTGAGCGCCGAGCGGATGGGCGTGGACGCCATCAGCATCGACGGCTTTGAATGCGCCGGCCATCCGGGCGAGGACGACATCCCCGGCCTGATCCTGATCCCGGTGGCGGCGTCGAAGGTGAAGATCCCGATGATCGCCTCGGGCGGCTTCGGCGACGCGCGCGGCCTGGTGGCGGCCCTGGCCCTGGGCGCCGACGGCGTCAACATGGGCACCCGCTTCTGCGCCACCCAGGAGGCGCCGATCCACGACAACTTCAAGCAGCAGATGGTCGCCAACGACGAGCGCTCGACCGACCTGATCTTCCGCACCCTGCACAACACCGCCCGGGTGGCAAAGAACGCGATCAGCCAGCAGGTGGTGGCCATCGAGCGGGCCGGCGGCGCCAAGTTCGAGGACGTCGCCGACCTGGTGAAGGGCGCGCGCGGCCGCGAAGGGCTGATCAGCGGCGACACGGACCACGGCGTCTGGTCGGCCGGCATGGTCCAGGGCCTGATCCACGACGTGCCGACGGTGCGCGAACTGATCGACCGGATCATGAGCGAGGCCGAGGACCTGATCCGGGGACGGCTGGCCGGGATGGTGGGGTAGGCTCGCGAGCCCCCCCCCTTTCAATCGTCATTCCGGGCCTTGTGCCCGGAACCCCTCTGTCCGCCGCAGGTGCGGATGTGTGGCGCGCCTGCGCGCCAAGGCGCTTCACGTGCGAGCTGAACAAGGGGTCCCGGGCACAAGGCCCGGGAAGACGGTTTTGGGTGGGGTAAGGGCGTTTGGGCAGTCACGGTAAACACCCCGGCAAACACTGTGACAGCACCGCGAAGTTTTCGTGAAATAGCAGCGCTTCGGGACCAGGATTAGCCAGTCGTTAGGCCAGAAATGGTCCATCCGGCCCCGAGTAATTGGGGTCTTACATGTTCACGTTGCGAGACACGGTTTCGTCGCTGGCGCCGGCCCGGGCCGACGACCTGGGCAAGACGCTGTACGAGCGTTTCCGCGAAGAACCCGACACCCTGATCGTGCCCGTGCTGGACGCCGACGACCGGCCGATCGGCCTGGTCGAGCGCAACGCCTTCTTCCTGCGCATGGCCGCCGAGTACGGCCGCGCCCTCTACGCCCTGCGGCCGATCTCGGTGCTGATGGACAACGACCCGCTGGTGGTCGAGGCCGATGTCGAGCTGGCGGCCTTCACCAGCGACAGCCTGTCGTATCGCGCCTCGGACCTGCTGCGCGGCTTCATCGTCACCGACGGCGGGCGCTATATCGGGGTCGGCACGGTGCTGGGCCTGCTGCAGGCGGCCAACGAGACCAACCGCCGGGGCGTCGAGGCCCTGGCCTCCGCCAAGGCCGATCAGGAACGCGCCCACACCTTCATGACCGCCGTGGTCGAGGCCATCCCCTCGATGGTGTTCGTCAAGCGGGCCGACGACCATTCCTACGTGCTGCTGAACCGGGCCGGCGAGAAGATCCTGGGCCACGCCCGCGTCGACATGATCGGCCGCACCGACGCCGACTTCTATCCGCCCGAACAGGCCGCCATCTATCGCCAGCGCGACGCCGAGGTCGCCGCCTCGGGCGAGGTGCGGGTGATCGAGGAGGACCTGGTGCCGCGCAAGGACGGAAGCACGGCCCTGCTGCGCACCAAGAAGATCGCCATCCCCGGCCCGGACGGCGCGGCCGAGTACATCCTGGCGGTCTCGGAAGACATCGCCGAGCGCAAGCGGGCCGAGGCCCAGATCGCCCGCCTGGCCCACTATGATCCGCTCACGGACCTTCCCAACCGCCTGCTGTTCCAGAAGGACCTGTCGGCCGCCCTGTCGCGCGCCGCGCGGCGCGAGGACCTGGTGGCGGTGCACTGCATCGACCTGGACCGCTTCAAGACCGTCAACGACACCCTGGGCCATCCGATCGGCGACGCCCTGCTGAAGACCGCCGCCGAGCGCCTGCGGGCCTGCGTGCGCGAGGGCGACACCGTCGCGCGCCTGGGCGGCGACGAGTTCGCGGTGGTCCAGTGCGGCCTGACCGACCTCTCCGGCGCCACCCGCCTGGCCGGCCGCATCGTCGAGGCCCTGGCCGAGACCTTCGAGCTGCAGGGCCACCAGGTGATGATCGGCGGCAGCGTCGGGGTGGCCGTGTCGCCCAACGACGGGTCCGACAGCGACGAGCTGCTGAAGAAGGCCGACATGGCCCTCTATCGCGCCAAGGCCGACGGCAAGGGCGCCTTCCACTTCTTCGAGCGCGCCATGGACGAGGCCCTGCAGGCCCGCCGGGCCCTGGAGCTGGACCTGCGCCTGGCCCTGGCCGAGGGCCAGTTCGAGCTGCACTACCAGCCGCTGTTCAACCTGGGCGCCGACAGGGTGACGGGCTGCGAGGCGCTGCTGCGCTGGCGTCACCCCGTGCGGGGGATGGTCTCGCCGGCCGACTTCATCCCGCTGGCCGAGGAGATCGGCCTGATCAACAGCCTGGGCGAGTGGGTGCTGCGCGAGGCCTGCCGCGAGGCGGCCGGCTGGCCCGAGCACGTGCGCCTGGCCGTGAACCTGTCGCCCGCCCAGTTCCGCGACAAGCACCTGGTGACCACCGTGGTCTCGGCCCTGGCGGCCTCGGGCCTGGCCGCCGAGCGGCTGGAGCTGGAGATCACCGAGTCGGTTCTGCTGCAGGACACCGCCGGCAACATGTCGATCCTGCACGACCTGAAGGCCCTGGGCGTGCGCATCTCGATGGACGACTTCGGCACCGGCTATTCCTCGCTGAGCTATCTGCGCAGCTTCCCGTTCGACAAGATCAAGATCGACCAGACCTTCGTGCGCGACATCCTCGACGACGCCGACGCCCTGGCGATCATCAAGGCCGTGCTGGACCTGGGCGCCAGCCTGGGCATCACCACCACCGCCGAGGGCGTGGAGTCCGAGGAGCAGCTGGACGAGCTGCGCCGCCAGGGCTGCGGCGAGATCCAGGGCTACTTCATCAGCCGGCCCAAGCCGGCGGCCGAGATCGCGGCGATGCTGGGCGTCACCGTCAAGGGCGGCGACAAGGCGCCCGTGATCACCTTCTCCCAACCTTCGGAAACCTTCTCCCATGGGGAGAAGGAGGGGCCCGCGCCGCAGGCGTGGGAGGATGAGGGGGTTCCGAGTCCGACGGCGCGCCGGCAGGGCCGCGAGTGAAGCCGGAGGGGGGTTATCCCCGTCTTCGATCGCCAAGCCCCCTAGGCGCCCGCCGCGATCTTCGCCACACACCGGCCCATGCGCATGGTCGGCTATCTCAGAGTTCCGCCCGTCAGGGGCGTGGTGATCGACGGGCCGTCGTCGCAGCGGCTGTTCGAGGCCGGCTGCGACCAGCTGTTCCACGACCGCTGCTACGGCCTGGCGGTGCACAAGCCCGGCCTGGACCAGGCCCTGGCCGTGCTGAAGCCCGGCGACGTGCTGGTCGTGATCAACCTGCACGCCTTCGCCGCCCATTTGGTCGACCTGCTGGAGGTGCTGGCCCGGTTCGAGGCGGCCGACGTCCACCTGCTGACCTTGGCCGAGGGCATCGACACCCGCGCCCCCGGCGGCTTCTTCACCGCCTGCGCCCAACTGGCCGCCTTCCACGACCAGCGGAGGGCCGTGCGGACCATGGAGGAGAAGATCGTACGGGAAGGGCCGCGGCGATCGGAAGCGACGGGCGCGGCGGAGGAAGCCTGAAGCGGGCCGCCTCCGCGCCGGCCGGCTAGACCTGGGCCAGGCCGCCGTCCACGGCCAGTTCCGAGCCCGCCATGAAGGCCGAGTCGTCCGAGGCCAGGAACAGCACCGCCTTGGCGATCTCGCTCGGCGCGGCGACCCGACCGATCGGCGTCTGGCCCGCCAGGTGGTCCAGCAGGGCCTGCTGCTGGGCGGGGTCTGAGCCGGCCAATTCGACCAGGCCCGGCGTCTTGACCGGGCCGGGGCTGACGACATTGACCCGGATGCCGCGATCCTTGAGGTCGAGGGTCCAGCTGCGGGCCAGGTTGCGCACCGCCGCCTTCGAGGCGCTGTACACGCTGAAGGCCGCCGTGCCGGTGCTGGCCGTGGTCGAGCCCGTCAGGATCACGCTGGCGCCGTCGCGCAGCAGCGGCAGGGCCTTCTGCACCGTGAAGATCACGCCCTTCACGTTACGGCCGAAGATGTCATCGTAGTGTTCCTCGGTGATCGCGCCCAGGGGCAGCATGTCGCCGCCGCCGGCGTTGGCGAACAGGGCGTCGATCTGGGCGTGGCGCTGCTGGACGGCGTCGTACAGCCGGTCGATGTCGGCCAGCTTCGACATGTCGGCCTGGACGCCCACCGTCTTGCCGCCGATCGCCTTCACAGCCGCGTCCAGCTCGGCCTGGCGGCGGCCGGCGATGAACACCGCGGCCCCTTCGGCCGCGAACTGGCGGGCGGTCTCCAGGCCGATCCCGCTGGTGCCGCCGGTCACCACCACCACCTTGTTTTCGAACTTGCCGCTCATCTGAAACTCTCCTTGGTCGACGAACCGTTCGTCGTGACGGGAGAGATGCATCTGGAACGATGAGACGAGTAGTCGGCCTCTGTGATACTTAGTGTCCCAAATTTGGGACGATTGCATGCCCGACCTGAACGACTACCTGCTCTACGCGGCCGTGGTGAGCCATGGGGGTTTCGCCCCGGCCGGCCGCGCGCTACGCCAACCGAAGTCCACCCTGAGCCGGCGGATCGCGGCGCTCGAGGCGCGGCTGGGCGTGCGGCTGATCGAGCGCACAACGCGCCGCTTCCGGGTCACCGAGGTGGGCCAGGCCTTCTACGAGCGCTGCCGCATCGTGGCCCTGGACGTGGAGCAGGCCGACGCCGTCGCCGCCGAGGCCAAGAGCGAGCCGCACGGCGTCATCCGCTTCAGCTGTCCCACGGGCCTGGTCGAGACTCTGTCGGCGACCTTCCCGCAATTCCTCGCGCGGTTCCCGAAGGTTCGGCTGCAGGTGATCGCGGTGGACCGGGCCGTGGACCTGATCGACGAGCGGATCGACGTCGCCCTGCGGGTGCGCACCACCCTGGCGACCGACGCGGCCCTGACCATGCGCACCCTGGGCCGGTCGTCACGCATCCTGGTGGCCGGCCCGCAGATGGCGGCGCGCTGCGACGGCCTGTCAGTGGAGGACGTCGCCGGCCTACCCACCCTGAGCCCCACCGACCAGCCGGGCGAGATCGTCTGGGAGCTGTCCGGCCCGAACGGCGAGGTCCGCGAGGTCCGCCACGAGCCGCGCATGACCTGCGGCGACTTCCTGGCCCTGCGCGACGCCGCCGCCGCCAACGCCGGGATCGCCTTCCTGCCGGACCATGTCTGCCGGGGCGACCTGATCAGCGGCCGTCTGGTGCGGGTGTTCCCCGAGTGGCGGTCGCAGGACGGGATCGTCCACCTTGTGTTCACCACCCGGCGCGGCCTGCCGCCCGCGGTGCGGGCGCTGATCGACCACCTGGCCGCCGTGTTCAGCCGCGACCGGCCGGTGGGCTAGGCGATCTGCGCGAGCGCCGCGCCCAGTTCCTCGACCATCTCCGGCGTCGTGGCCCAGGAGCACATGAAGCGCGCCGTGCCGTCCAGGAAGCGGTAGACGAACCAGCCTTTCTGGCGAAGCCGCTCCAGGGCCTGGTCGTCCATGTCGACGAACAGGCCGTTGGCTTCGACCGGGTGGCGAAGGGGGAAGGGCATCAGGGCGGCCAGCTTCCGGGCCATGGCGTTGGCGTGGGCGGCGCGAGCGGCCCAGGGACCGCCGTCCCCGCCTTCGCCCAGCAGGCCCAGCCACGGGGCGGCCAGGAACCGGCCCTTGGAGACCAGCTGGCCCGCGTGCTTGAGGCGGGCGTCCAGGCGCTTGCCCAAGGCCTTGTCCAGGAACACCACGGCCTCGGTCGGGGTCGAGCCGGCCTTGGTGCCGCCGATCACCAGGATGTCGACGCCGATCTTCGGCACGGCGCGGAGGTCGAAGCCCGCCGCCACCGCGTTGGCCAGGCGTGCGCCGTCCAGGTGCACGCCGTGGCCCTTGGCCTTCACCGGCGCGATCAGAGCGGCCAGGTCGTCGGCGGAATAGACCGTGCCGTATTCGGTGGCGTTGGTCAGGGACAGGGCGGCGGCCGGCTGGCGGTACGAGACGTCGGGCTCGTTCAGGGCCAGCTCCAGCCCGGGCAGGGCGATCTTGCCCGAGGCGCCGGCCAGGCCGATCAGGCCCACGCCCTGGCCGAAGAAGCCCGGCGCGCCGGTCTCGTCGGTGCAGATGTGGGCGTGCTCGTGGGCCAGCACCGCTTCGTGCGGACGGGCCAGGCAGGTCAGGGCGAAGGCGTTGGCCGCCGTGCCCGAGGCGGTGAACCGCACCTCGGCGTCGGTGTCCAGCAGGGCGCGGATGCGGTCGGCGGCCGCCGCGCTGACATGGTCGGTTCCGTAGCCCGAGGCCGTGCCCGCATTGGCGGCGACGATCGCCTCGATGACTTCCGGCATGGCGCCGGCGACGTTGTCGGAAGCGAAGTCGTAGCGGGCCATTCAGGTCCTCAGGGAGCGGGCGGGTTCTCGGGGAAGGCCGGACGGCCAGGCTCGATCCGATGCCACGGCTGGGCCTCGCTCGTCCAGAGATGGATGGCCGGCTCCAGGAGCGACGGGTCGTCCAGGCTGCCCGCCTTGACCGGGTAGAAGGGGAAGACGCCCTCGGACCACAGCGGCGAGCCGCAGTCGCCGCAGAACACCTGGTTCACCTCGCCGCCGCTGCCGCCCTTGCGGGCGTAGTGCTTGGGCTGGCCCTTGGTGACGACGAAGCCGCTCTTCGGGGCCAAGGCCACCGAGTTGGGACCGCCGCCGGTGGAGTATTGGCACTGCCGGCAATGGCAGACCCCCGAACCCATCAGGTCGCCGGTGATCTCGTAGCGGATCGCGCCGCACTGGCAGCCGCCCTGGATGGCCATGGTGTTCGCTCCCTTTGATCGGCCTCGGCGGGCCGTTGGGAGGCAGAGTGCACGAAGAACGTCGTTTGCTCTATCGCTCCCCACAGTCCCAAACGGTTGTCATCCCGGAAGCCTCGCAGAGGCTGTCCGGGAGCCAGGGGACTGGGCGGATGCGGTGCAGTTCATCTGGGTCCCGGACAAGCGCTGCGCGCTTTCCGGGATGACAACCCAAGGGATCAATCAAACACGATCACCGACCGCGCCAGCTCCCCGCGCTTCAGTTCGTCGAAGGCCGAGTTGACCTCCTCCAGCCTGATCCGGCGCGAGATCAGCTCGTCCAGCTTCAGCTTTCCGGCCATGTAGGCGTCGACCAGGCGCGGCATGTCGACCGGGAAGCGGTTGGAGCCCATGTAGCTGCCCTGGATCCTGCGCTCGCCCAGGAAGTCGACCCCGTGCAGCTCGATCTTGGTGCCGACCGGGATCATGCCGATCACATTGGCCGTGCCGCCCCGGCGCAGCATCTTGAACGACGCTTCGGCGGTGGCCTTCAGGCCGATGGCCTCGAAGCTGTGCTGCACGCCGCCGCTGGTCAGCTCGACCACCGCCTTGGCCACGTCGTCGACGGCGCCGGCGTCGATCACGTCGGTGGCCCCGAACGTCTTGGCCAGTTCCAGCTTGGCCGGCACCCGGTCGATGGCGATGATCCGGCCGGCGCCCGCGATGGCCGCCCCGTTTATCGTGGCCAGGCCGACGCCGCCGCAGCCGATCACGGCCACCGTCTCGCCCGGGCGGACGTTGGAGGTGTGGACCACCGAGCCGACGCCGGTCATCACCGAACAGCCGATCAGGGCGGCGCGGTCGAACGGCATGTCCTTGCGGATGGCCACGCACGCATGCTCGTGCACCAGCATCATCTCGGCGAACGACGACAGGTTCAGGAACTGGGCCATCTTGGTGTCGCCCGTTCTTTCGCCATTTGGCCCGGACAGGTCCTCGCGGAACAGGCGCGGCTCCTCGCCCTTGCCACGCTTGGTCTCGGGGCTGATGCAGAGGTTCATGTGCCCGGTCAGGCAGACCTCGCAGTGGCCGCAATAGGGGTTGAGGCAGGTGATCACGTGGTCGCCGACCTTGACCGTGCGGACCTCGGACCCGACCGCCTCGACGATCCCGGCGCTCTCGTGGCCCAGCACGGCGGGCAGCGGGTGGGAGTAGGAGCCTTCGACGAAGTGCAGGTCGGAATGGCAGACGCCGGCGGCCTTGGTGCGGATCAGCACCTCGCGCGGGCCTGGCTTGCCGATCGAGACGTCCTCGATCTGGAGCGGCTTGCCCACTTCGCGCAGAACGGCGGCCTTCATCGGCGATCTCCCTTGTTGTTGCGGGAGACCCTAGCGGGAGGGCGGGGGGCGAAGGAAGGGGCTATTCGAACAAATGTTCGAATAGCCTCGGCGCGCGTGGCTCCTAGGCCGCCAGCTGGACCTTGCGTTCGGGCAGCACGGCGTCCACGGCCAGCAGCACGATCATGGCCGCCTCGGTGGTGATCACCGCCGAGACCAGGGTCGAGGCGACGTCCTCGCCCAGCGGCGGGGGCGGGCTGATGCTGTCGGCCGGGACGATGAAGCTGTCGCAGACCGCGTCGACCAGCAGGCCGGCGACGTCTTCGTGATGCTCGACCACGATGATCACCTGGCGGGCGCTGTCGGCGGCCACGCCCTTGCCCAGGCGTTCGGAGAGGTCGATGACCGGCATGACCTGGCCGCGCAGGTTGATCACGCCGCGCACATAGGGCGGGGCGTCGGGCAGCGGGGTGGCGGGGGTGACGCCGCGGATCTCGCGGACCGCGCCCACGGGCACGCAATAGGTCTGGGTTCCGACTTCGAACGACAGGATCTGCAGATCCTGGCCGGCCGTGTAAGCCACGTTCCTGGACATCGGCGGGTCGCCTTCAAGCTTGTCTGCGCCCGTTCTGGGCGCCGTCTTGATCCCAGCTTCACGCGGAAAGGTGAATAAATCCGCCTCGAATTCAACGATTTGAGTCTCGGGGGCGCCCGGCGAAGCTGACGGCCCCGTTCAGCCTGCGTTCAGCCGCCGGGGCGGAGGATGGGTCCCAAGATGGAGACGGACCTGTCGGAACGCCTCTCCAGAGAGGACACGAGCGTCATGAACCGCAATCTGAAGACCCTGATCGGCCGCGCGACGGCCGGCGTCGCCGCCCTGGCCCTGGTCGCCGGGGCGACCGCCGCCTCGGCTCAAGGCTACCGCCACGGCGGCTATTACGGCCATGGCCATGGCCACCACGACAACGACGCGGGGGTGGCCATCGCCGCCGGCGTCGTCGGCCTGGCCCTGGGCGCGGCGATCGCGGGCAACGGCAACAACCACTACCGCAGCGGCTACAGCTACGGCTACGCCCCTCCGCCGCCGCCCCCGCCGCGCTACTACGGCGGCTACGCCCCGCGCCCGTACGGCTATGGCTACGGCCGCGACTGCTGGACCACGCGCGAATACGACCCCTATCGCGACGCGGTCTATTCGCGGACGGTGTGCCGGTAACGGCTGATCGATCTGGAAACGAAGACGCCCCGGATTCGCACCCGGGGCGTTTTTGTTAGGCCTGGGCCCCGTCCCCAATCGTTGTCATCCCGGAAGTCCCGCAGGGGCTGTCCGGGACCCAGGGGACTGGGCTGATGCGGTGCGGTTCACCTGGGTCCCGGACAAGCGCTCCGCGCTTTCCGGGATGACAACCCTTGAGTGGTCCTGGGGGCTACCCCTGCGCCGCCCGCAGCCGCTCCAGGTACTGCGGGTGCAGTTCCTGGTTGGCGGCCAGGATCGAGGCGCCGTCGACGGGATTGCCGTGTTCCTCGATCGTGGAGACCTTGCCGCCGCTCTCGGTGACCATCAGCACGCCGGCGGCCACGTCCCACGGCTTGAGGTTCCGCTCCCAGAAGCCGTCGAAGCGGCCGGCGGCCACCCAGGCCAGGTCCAGCGAGGCCGCGCCGAAGCGCCGCACGCCCGAGACCTTCTGGCTGATCTGGTGCAGCTCCTTCAGGAACTGGGCGTGGCCGGGCTTGCCCAGGAACGGGATGCCGGTGGCGATCAGGCTTTCGTCCAGGTGGCGGCGGGCCGCGACGCGCAGGCGCTTCTCGGCGCCCAGGAACGCGCCCTTGCCCTTTTCCACCCAGAACAGGTCGTTGGTGATGGGGTTGTAGGTGACGCCGGCCACCACCTCGCCCTCGCGCTGCAGGGCGATGTTGACCGCGAAGTGCGGGATGCCGTGCAGGAAGTTGGTGGTGCCGTCCAGCGGGTCGACGATCCAGGTGTGGGTCTTGTCGGTGCCCTCGACCAGGCCGCGCTCCTCGCCCAGGAAGCCGTAGCCGGGGCGGGCCTTCTCCAGGATCTCGAAGATCACCTGCTCGGCCTTCTGGTCGGCGGCGGTGACGAAGTCGGCGGGACCTTTCTTGGACACCTGCAGCTCGGTGACTTCGCCGAAGTCACGGGCCAGGCCGCGCGCTGCCTTACGCGCAGCGTCGATCATCACGTTCAGGAGGGCGGAAGCGGTGGCCAATCTGGATGTCCTTCAAAGGTCCCCCTACGCAGCGTCATGGGAGTGACGGCGGGGGATATGCGTGCGGGCGGATAGAAAGATCGGGAAAGTGGGCGCGATACCTAGTCGCCTGGGCCGCCGAAAGCAAGGCGAGGGGATTTTGTCGCGACCTAGCCGTTCGGCCGCTGTTGTCGCCGGAGAACGTGGCCGATCACCCAGGCGATCGTGCCCAGGGCCGTCAGGGCGAACCCCAGGACCAGTCCGATGACGATCCAGGTCGCGACGCGGTTGATGTCCTGCGGCGCGGCGTCGGCCGTTCCAGGCGGCATCTTCACGGTCACCTGAACCGTGAAGAGCGGGACGATCAGATAGAAGATCACGCTCAGCGCCAGAAAGGCCAGGACGGCGAGTTTCCATTTGGCGCGCATGGCTTTCGTCTCCCCCGAGGCCCGAGACAGCTTGACCAGCTTCACGCCGTTCCACAACCGTCGGCGGATTTTTCGCGCCGCCGTGTCACATCCGTGACGCCTGTCTCGTCCTGTCCCTGAACAACGGAGGGCACGACGATGCGTTGGGTGAAATGGATCCTGCCGGCGATCCTGGCGGTCAACGGCGCGGTGATGATACTGGTCCCGGCCTGGTGGTATCCGCGCGTGCCGGGGGTGATCGAGACCGGGGCGTTCAACGACCACTTCGTGCGCGACATCGGGGCGGCGTTCCTGGCCTGCGCCCTGGCCATGGGCTGGGCGCTGAAGGACCCGGTGCGCGGCCTGGGCGCGGCGGCGGCCTCGGCGACCTTCCTGTGCCTGCACGCGGTGATCCACCTGATCATGCCGTTCTGCGGGACCAGCGTGCCATGGCCGCTGCTGGCCCGCGACTTCCCGGGCGTGTTCCTGCCGGCGATCCTCAGCGTCCTGATCGTGCGCTCGTGCCGGCGACGCGCCGCCAAGGTGGAGGCCTGAGCCATGCTGACCTGGCTGATGCTGAGCGCGGTGCGCCGCCTGGAGCGCCGCTACGACTACGACGCCAGCTACATCCGCGCCCTGGCGGCGGCCAGCCCCAAGGCGCTGATGGCCTTCTCGGGCGTCGGGCGGCTGCAGGGCTTCCGCGAGGGCGCGCCGCCCGAGGCGATCGCGGCGGCGGCCCTGGCCGGCACGCTGAACGAGGACTGCGGACCCTGCACCCAGATCGTCGTGCGCCAGGCCGAGGAGCGGGGCGTCCCGCCCGCGATCCTGGCGGCGATCCTGTCCGGCGACGGCGAGGCCATGGGGCCGGACGCGGGCCTGGCCTTCGGCTTCGCCCGCGCCAGCCTGGCCCGCGACCTGGAGAGCAGCGAGGACCTGCGCGACGAGGTGGTGGCGCGGTGGGGCCGGAAGGGACTGGCCGCCATCGCCCTGGCCTTGGCGACGGCGCGGGTCTATCCGACGGTGAAATACGCGCTGGGCTACGGCAAGGCCTGCTCCAAGGTCACGGTCGGCGGGCGCGCGATAGCGGTGCGGGCATGATGGACGCTTTGGGCAAGGACGGGGACACGATCTTCGAAGATCGGCGCGGGGCGATGACCGGCCTGGCCTATCGCATGCTGGGCTCGCGGGCCGACGCCGAGGACGTGGTGCAGGACGCCTGGATCCGCTGGCGCGGCGTCGAACCCGGCGAGATCTCCAATCCCGCCGGCTTCCTTAACAAGGTGGTCACCCGCCTGTGCCTGGACCGGCTGAAGTCGGCCCGGGCCCGGCGCGAGGTCTATGTCGGCGAATGGCTGCCCGAGCCGGTGGTCGACGAGGACCACGAACGCCTGGGCGAGGACCTGTCGGTGGCCTTCCTCCTGGCCCTGGAGCGGCTGACCCCGCTGGAGCGCGCGGCCTTCCTGCTGCACGACGTCTTCGACGCGTCGTTCGCCGACGTCGCCAAGACCCTGGGCCGGACCGAGGCCGCCTGCCGCCAGCTGGCCGCCCGGGCCCGCGAGCACGTCAAGGCCGGCAAGCCCCGCTACCACCCCAGCGCCGAGGAGGAGCAGCGCCTGACCGGCGCCTTCCTGGCCGCCGCCATGACCGGCGACGAGGCCCTGCTGCGCGGCGTCCTGGCCCAGGACGTGGTCATGCACTCGGACGGCGGCGGCATCGCCAAGGCGACGATGAACCCGGTCTTCGGTCTGGAGAAGGCGATCCGCCTGGTGCTGGGCATCAAGAAGAAATGGCCGGCCCCCGAGGGTACGGACGCGCGCCTGGCGCGGATCAACGGCGCGCCCGGCATCGTGTTCAGCCACGACGGCGTGGTGTTCCAGACCATGGGCCTGGAGATCGTCGACGGTCGCATCGCCGCCGTCTACACGATGCGCAATCCGGAAAAGCTGGCGCGGCTGAATTCCTGAGGCCTAAGGCAAAGCCACCTTCGGCAGGGTGTCCCGGGTCTCGCAGGCCACGCGGCCCGCGCCGCCGGCGGCGCCCTTGATGTCCTCGATCTTCTCGCCCTTGCGCCAGCCCTTGGGCAGGCCCTGGTCGCCCGAGAAGTCCATGCCCAGGTCGATCCACTTGTCGGCGGCGCAGTCCAGGGCGAACAGCATGATCGGACCCTTGCCGCCCGGCCAGCCCTTGTAGGGGCCGTTGGGCCGGCCCTCGGCGATGCGCAGCACCACCAGGCCGGACGTCTCGTCCACCCTCAGGAAGTCCGCGTCGTAGAAGGTCTTCGCCTCGCCGGGCGAGGGCTTCCAGTTCTCGGCCCAGGTCATCGTGGCGGCGGTCGCCGCCAGGCCCAGGGCCGTTACGCCAAGCAAACACAGACCAAGCCGCCGCATGGGCGTCCTCCCCGTATTTTATCGTTGGGAGGAGGCTACGCCCGTCAAGCTTGAGCGGCAAGTTCCGCGAACGGCGTTACGCGGCGGAGGCGTCGTCGTCGGGGAACAGCCGACCGATCAGCGCGCCCTGGCCGGACTGCAGCACGTGGGCGTCGGTCAGGGGGATCCAGAAGCACTCCAGGCGGGTCGGAGGCTCCAGCCCGTCGTGGTCCTCGATCGCCGGCCAGCGCTCGGGCAGAGGCGCGGTCGGCCGGGCCAGGAAGAAGACGCGGTGCTGGATCTCGAACCGATGGGGCGTGATGTCGTACTCGGCCTCGCCCAGGTCGCCGAGGATCTCGAAATCCTGGCGGCCGGTCTCCTCCCGCAGTTCGCGCAGGGCGGCGGCGCGCGGGTCCTCGCCGTCGCGGATCGAACCGCCGGGAACCTGCAGGCCGACGGCGTCGGGTGAATGGTCGGGGTGGCGCAGCACCAGCAGGCGGTCGCGGTCGATGCAGTAGATCACGACCTTGCGCCGCCGCGCCTTCATCGCGCGGCAAGCCCTTCGGCGATGGCGGCGTTGAGCGCCGCGACGCCGGCGGCGGGACCGTCCGGGTGTTTCCAGACACCGGCCGAGACGGCCAGGAAGTCGGCGCCCGCTGTGGCCAGGCCCGCGGCGTTGTCGGCGGTGATCCCGCCGATGGCCACCGAGGGGACCTCCATCGTCTCCTGCCAGATCGACAGGATCTCGGGATCGGCGGTGGTCGGGGCGTCCTTGGTGGTGGTCGGGAAGAAGGCCCCGAAGGCCACGTAGTCGGCCCCGGCCTCGGCGGCCTCCATGGCCAGGTGGCGGCTGTCGTGGCAGGTGACGCCGATCATCGCCGACGGACCCATGATCTTGCGGGCGTCCTTGTAGGGCGTGTCGCTCTGGCCGACATGGACGCCGTCGCAGCCCAGGCGCGCGGCCAGGTCGGGACGGTCGTTGAGGATCACCGCCACGTCGTGCGCGCGGGCGATGGGGGCCAGGGCCTGGACGGCGGCGGCGACCACCTCGTCCGGGGCGTCCTTCAGGCGGATCTGCAGCGCCGCCACGTCGCCGGCGTCGAGCGCCGCGGCCAGGTCGCGGCCGAAGGCGGCCAGGTCGTCGAGGGCCGGCGGGGTGATCAGATAGAGGCGGCAGTCGGTCATGGGCGCCAATTACGCCGATTTGGCCGCTGACGCAGCCCCTTCCGGCCATGGCCGGGGACAGGCGCATGCGCCTGTCCCCCTCGTTCACTTTGTCGCACTGCGAGTCAGTTGCAAAAGCCTCACGCCTCCGCTACATGAGAATGACAATCATCTCGGGTAGGGCGTTCTCCCTTGTACGTCTGCAATTGTAACGGCATTCGCGAGCGTGAAGTCCGCGCCGCCATCGAGGCGGGCGCCACCCGTCCCGCCGAGGTGTTCCGCCACAAGGGCTGCCAGGCCCAGTGCGCCAAGTGCGTCTGCGAGATGCGCCAGATGATCCAGGACAGCCGCGAGGTCCTGGCCTTCGCCGCCGAATAGGTTCTCGTTCCGCTCATCCCGGCGAATGCCGGGACCCAGATGGAATGACTTTGGGCCCGACGCCATGAGCGCCGCCCTCTTTCCAATCAGCCTCTCCGCCTTTGGATCTGGATCCCGGCATTCGCCGGGATGAGCGGATTTGGGGTATTTTCCGCTCACGCGAAGCAGTCTCACGCTTTTCCGTGAGGCTGAGAAACACTTGCAGACATAGCGGTTGAAGCAACCCAGGCGATAGATCAGGGTCCCCTCGATCAATCGAATCTGAGGAGGCCGCCATGCAAGGCGATCCCGGCATCATCCGGCTCTTGAACGCGGTGCTCACCAACGAGCTGACGGCGGTGAACCAGTACTTCCTGCACGCGCGGATGTACGACAACTGGGGCTTCAAGCGCCTGGGCAAGATCACCTACGACGAGTCGATCGGCGAGATGAAACACGCCGACAAGCTGATCAACCGCATCCTGTTCCTGGAAGGCCTGCCCAACCTGCAGGACCTGCACAAGCTGAAGATCGGCGAGACCGTGCCCGAGTGCCTGGCCAGCGACCTGCAGGTCGAGCTGGGCGGCCGCGAGACCCTGATCCCCGGCATCATCCAGTGCGAACAGGCCCGCGACTATGTCAGCCGCGAGCTGCTGCGCGAGATCCTCAGCGACACCGAGGAGCACATCGACTTCCTCGAGATGCAGCTGGGCCTGGTCAAGTCGCTGGGCGAACAGAACTACCTGCAGAGCGCCGTGGGCGAGCTGCCGGCCTAGGGCTCGTAGAGGGGACGCCCCCTCCGTCGGGCTTCGCCCGCCACCTCCCCCGCTTCACGGGGGAGGAGAGGCCGCCCCTTTCCTCCTCACCCGCCCAGCGGGGGAGGTGGCGCGATGCGGATACGCATCGTGACGGAGGGGGCGTCCTTCCACCTCAGACATCCCGCGTCATGAACACTCGCGCGTCCTCGTCCAGGCCGCGCGCCCAGTGCTCCGCCCGGATCGCCAGCATACCCGGCGTCAGGGCCTCCACCTCCACAAACCCCAGCCGCCGATAGTACGGCGCGTTCCACGGCACCGCGCGGAAGGTCGACAGCGACAGGCCCGCCAGCCCCGCCGCCAGCGCCCGCTCCGCCGCCGCGTCCAGCAAGGCCGCGCCGATCCGGCGTCCCTCGAAGGCCGGCAGCACGTCGATCTGCTCGACATAGGCGTAGGTTTCGACCCGCCGGAACATCACGAAACCCGCGACGGTCCCGTCCTCGACCGCGACGATCAGGCCGCCGTCCGCGATCCGCGCGGCGAGCACCGCCGCGGGGCTGGGCTCGTCCGCCGCCAGGGCGTCCATCAGCCCGACGAACCGCTGGGCCGAGGCGCGTTCGAGGGCGCGGATCGTCTCGATCTCGTCGGGCCGGGCGGGGCGGAATTCGACCATGGCGGGCTCACAAACCGTTTCGCCGCCCTGGAACCAAGGTCCAGCTAGACGGGTTACAAGCATGTTTAGCGAGGAGTACCGCCATGCACATCCCGAACGGCCGATCCCACGGGAGGCGGACTCACGCCGGTCGCGAGTCGTTCGAGATGGACGCCAAGGCCGACACCGCCGTTTCGGCCGGCGCGCAGCTCGCCATCGGCCTGGCCCTGGCCGGCGGGGCGATCCTGGCCTCGACCCTGCTGGGCCGCCGCCACGAGCGGATGATCGACGACGAGGAATACGCGGTCGGCTACGCCGAGATGCACGAGCCGGTCGCCCATCAGCCCAAGGCCCTGACCAGCCTGATCCTGCCGCCGCTGTTCATCGCCATGACCCTTTCGGGGCTGCGCATCTGGAACGCGCCCTCCAGCCCCACACGCACCCGGGCTCTCACCCTCTGGAGCCTGGTCCAGGGCTTCAACGCCCTCTGGCTGGCCCTCGGCGCCAAGCGCGTCGGGGGACAGCTTGGCGCCGCCACGGCGTCCCTGGCCGCCTCGGGCGCCTACGCCCTGCAGGCCCGCAAGCTGGTGGCCCCGGCTTCGGGTTTCTCCAGCCCCTATCTGGGCTGGCTGGGCTTCGCCAACGCCCTGACCGAGGAGTTGTGGAAGCGTCCCCGCCGGGTGACCGTCCACTAGAAGAACGCCGTTCAGCGGCCGTTCAGGCGGCCAAGCTTTAGCTGTCCCCGAAACGTGTTTCGGGGAGGCTTTCCATGCGTGGTCTTCGGGTTCTGGGTCTGGCCGTCACGGTCGCCGCGCTGGCGGGCTGCGCCACCATGAGCAAGGAGGCCTGCCTGCAGGGCGACTGGGGCGCGCAGGGCTTCAAGGACGGCGAGGCGGGGCGCGCCCAGAGCCGGCTGGACGACCACGCCAAGGCCTGCGCCAAGGTCGGGGTGGTCCCCGAGGCTGGACCCTACTTCCAGGCCCGCGACCAGGGGCTGAAGCTCTATTGCACCCAGGACCGCGGCTTCGGCGAGGGCCGCGAGGGGAACAGCTACGCCGGGGTCTGCCCGCCGGGCGCCGAGCGCGGCTTCCTGGTCGGCTACGCCGACGGCCAGTTGGTCCATGCCGCCGTCTCGCGGCTGAGCCAGGCGGAGTCGGACCGCGACAGCGCCGACCACCGCGCCGAGAAGCGCGACCGCGAGGCGCGGGGCGTCGAGGACGAGCTGCAGAATCCCAAGCTGAACGACGAGCAGAAGCGCGAGCTGCGCGATCGCCTGAACCGCCTGCGGTCCGAACGCCGCCAGGCCGTCGAGGATGGCCGCCGGGCCGAGTGGGCCGCCCGCGACGCCGAGCGCGAGGTCGACGATCTGCACCACCGCTTCGGGGTGCGGTATGGGAGCTGGTAGTCACCCTCTCCCAGAGGGAGAGGGAGGGACCCATGCGCAGCATGGGAGGGTGAGGGGTTAAATCGTCAGACGGCGTGCCGGCAGGACGTCGTGAGAACTGCGGTGAGGGTGTAACCCCTCACCCTCCCACGCCTTCGGCGTGGGCCCCGCCCTCTCCCTCTGGGAGAGGGTGTCTATCGGACGCCCAGGGCGGCATCCAGGCTCCACTTCCCGCCGCCCTTGGCGACCAGGAACAGCAGGATCGCGGCCCACGACAGGTGGGTGCTCCAGGCGTCGGGATAGATGAACACCTCGATCACCAGGGTCATGCCCAGGAAGGCCAGGGCGGAAAGCCGGGTGAACAGGCCCAGCACCAGCAGGATCGAGAACAGGTGCTCGCTGTAGGTCGCCAGGTGCGCGGCGATGTCCGAGGGGATCAGCGGCAGGCGGTATTCGTCGGCGAAGAGCGAATAGGTCCCGTCGGTGATGTGCAGGATCCCGTCGACCTTGGTGCGTCCGGACAGGAAGAACACCGAGGCGATGCCCAGGCGCGCGACCAGGGTCAGGACCCCGTCGGGCAGGGCGCGATGGGCCAGGGCGGCCAGGCGGTCGAGCGGGCGGCTCCAGGGGCGCGCGGCGGCGGGGACGAGCATCTGGTCGGTCACGCGGGGTCTCCGGGGTCGAGGCCGACGAACACGCCGTCGGCGATGAGGGCGGCGAAAAGGGCGGGCAGGTCGGCGGCCGGATCGGCTTCGGCGGCGGCGGTGATCGCCTCGCCCAGGGTCGCGTCGGTTTCCGCGGCGGCCAGGAAGGCGTGGCCGGCGCGGTCGAGCAAACGGGCCGTCACGGCCTCGTGCGGGCGGACGATCAGGACGCCCTGCGGGTCTTCCGCCAGCTCCATCTCGCCGGGCTGGGGTTCGCGCGCCGCCAGCCACAGGCCGGGCAGGCCGCTGTCGAACCAGGCGAAGGCCAGGCTGGGATGCAGGCGCGGGCGGGCGGCCGCCAGGGCCTGGGGCTCCAGGGCGAAGGCCTCGGCGGCCAGCGGCCGGCCCTCGGGCGCGAACAGGGCGGTGGTCCACATCCCATCCATCCGGGCCATGGCCGGCAGGTAGGGCAGGTCGTCGGCCGGCGGGAAGCGCGCCAGCCAGTCCGGGAAGCCCGCGCCATAGGCCAGGAGGGCGGCGCTCTTCGGCGGATTGTCGCGCGCGAAGAGGGCGGCGGCCGCGCCGAACCAGTCGTCGCCGACCAGGCTGGCCACGGTCGGGAAGTTGGCGGCCAGGGCGTCGATGCAGCCCTTGGCGATGGTGTTGCGATAGACGGCCAGGCCGGCGGGATCGGTCTCGCCTTCCGGCAGCCAGCCGGCGATCGGCGCGGCCGTCCGCTCGGCGAGGGCGGCGGCGAAGGCGTCCTGGAATGTTCCGAGTTCACCCACGGGCGTCATCCCCGACAGGTTCGGGCCTGGACTGGGGAGAGGCGCATGCGCCTGTCCCATCAGCGTCCGCTGGAGCAGGCCATGCGCCCGGTCGCGCTCGGCCATCAGCACGTCGAAGGCGGGGATGTCGTCGTCGCGTTCGATCAGGGTGGGGCGCGGGCCGACGCGGTCGATCAGGCGGCGATAGAGGGCCCAGACGGGCTCGGCCACCGGCGCACCGTGGGTGTCGATCAGCAGGCTCGATCCGCTTCGCGCCTCATTGGCATCGACGCCGTGGCCGGCCAGGTGGATTTCACCGATCGCCTCGGCGGGCAGGACGTCCAGATAGGTCTCGGCGGCGTAGCCCAGGTTGCTGGCGCTGACGAACACGTTGTTGACGTCGACCAGCAGGCCGCAGCCCGTGCGGCGGGTCAGTTCGACGAGGAAGTCGGTCTCGTCCAGTTCATGGCCGGTCAGCGGCAGGTACAGCGACGGGTTCTCGACCAGGATCGTCCGTCCCAGGACGTCCTGCGTGCGGCCGATATTGGCGGCGATACGGTCGAGGGCGGCGCGGGTGCGGGGGAAGGGCAGGAGGTCGGGCTGGTGGACCCCGCGCCAGGCGCTCCAGGCCAGGTGTTCGGACATCACGAACGGCTCGAACCGGTCGGCCAGGGCCTTCAGGGCCAGGAGTTGGCCGAGGTCGGGATCGGCGTCGGCGGCCAGGGACAGGCCCACGCCGTGCAGCGACAGCGGGCGCGTCTCGCGGATCGCCTCCAGTCGGCGCAGGCGCGGTCCGCCGGCGGCCATGTAGTTCTCGGGATGGACCTCGAACCACAGCCCCTCGGCGTTGGCCGCGAGCGCGTCGTCATAGTGCTGCGGTTTCAGGCCGAGGCCGGCGGTGGGGGACATGGTCGCCATTCCGAAAACGAAAATCGGTTGTCATCCCGGAAGCCTCGTAGAGGCTGTCCGGGACCCAGGTGACTGGGCCAAGGCGGTGTGGCCGCCCCTGGGTCCCGGACAGCGCTACGCGCTTCCGGGATGACAACGAGAGAGGTGGCTTACGCCTTCGGCGGAGTCAGCGAGCCCGTGCCGTTCGGGGTCTTGATGGTCACGCAGGTGCCCTTGGCGACCTTCTTCCAGGCGTCGGCCTGGTAGTCGACCTTCGAGGTGCCCGCGCACGAGGTGCCGGCGCCGGCCTTGCAGTCGTTCTGGCCGGCCTTGGCCACGCCGTAGCACTTTTCCATTTCGGTCTTGGCCGGCTTCATGTCGTCGCGGGCCATGGCGGCGCCGGCGCTCAGGGCGAACACGGCGGCGAGGGCGAGGGCGGGAGTGCGTTGCACGGTACGGGTCATGGGGGGACGTTTCCTTCGTCTGTCCGACCGCGCCCGGCGCCGATCGTCGGCCCGTCCTGCGCGGTCATGGGGGAGTTACGGACGGGTGCGGCGAAAGGTTACACCGGTATCCGAACAAAAACGCGGCGGCCAAAACGGGGGTGTGAAAATCACCGCATCCGGTTCCCGCGCTCGCCCGCTTTCCGGTTGGGGCGACGCGGTGTAACCATCGGCCCGTCTCGCGCGAACAAGGGGGAGGCGTGACGGAAACCGAGGCCGCCCTGAAGGCGCTGATGCTGCTGGGCCTGGACGGCGACGCCCCGGCCTATCGGCTGTTGCTGTCCCAGTTGGGCGGTAGGCTCCGCGTCTATTTCGAGCGCCGCATGCGCGACGCTCCCGGCGATGTGGAGGACCTGGTGCAGGAGACCCTGATGGCGGTGCATACGCGGCGCGCGACCTACGATCGCGCCCAGCCGTTCACCCCCTGGGCCTTCGCCCTGGCGCGCTACAAGCTGATCGACCACTGGCGGCGGCGGAAGGTGCGGGCGGCCGTGCCGATCGACGACTATGTCGAGGTCCTGGCCGCCTACGCCCCGGAATCCGGCTCGGCGATGGACCTGGACCGCGCCCTGGACACCCTGCCCGAGCGCCAGCGCGAGCTGGTGCGCGCGGTCAAGATCGAGGGGCTGAGCCTGGCCGAGGCCGGCGACCGGACCGGCGTCTCGGAGGGCGCGGCCAAGGTCGCCCTGCACCGGGCGCTCAAGAGCCTGGGAGAAAGGATGCGCGGCCGTGCGGACGGATGATCTGATCGATCAGCTGGCGGCCGACCCGCGCGCCATCCCGGCCGGGGCGGTGCAGCGCCGCTTCCTCGGCCTGGCCGTGGCCGCCGCCCTGGCGGCCCTGGTCATGGTGCTGGCCTGGCTGGGCACGCGCCAGGACCTGGCCCAGGCCATGACCGGCCGGATGTTCTGGATGAAGGCGACCTATACCGGCCTGCTGGGCCTGGCCGGCTTCTGGGCGCTGGAGCGCCTGGCCCGGCCCGAGGGCGTCCCGAAGAAGGCGCTGCTGTTCGGGGCCCTGGTGCTGGCGCTGTTCGTCGGCCTGGGCTTCGGCCAATGGCTGGCGGCCGACTGGGCGCACCGCCGGTCGATGATGATGGGCGGGTCGTGGAAGGTCTGCTTCCGCTACATCCTGACCCTGGCCCTGCCGGGGCTGGCGGCGACCCTGGTCGTGCTGCGCGGCATGGCCCCGACCCGTCCGGCCCTGACCGGCTTCGCGGCGGGCGCCTTCGCCGGCGGCGTGGCGGCCACGGTTTACGGCCTGCACTGCGGCGAGAGCACGATGGTGTTCGTGGGCACCTGGTACACCCTGGGGGTGCTGGGCACGGGCGTGCTGGGCGCGGTGATCGGGAAGTGGGCGCTGCGGTGGTGAAATGAAGAAGGGCCGCACGGCTTTCGCCGGTGCGACCCCTCATCCGTCGGCTGGCGCCGACACCTTCTCCCGCGAGGGGAGAAGGGTGCGAAGACCTTAGTCCTTGGCGCGTTCCTGGTACGAACCGTCTTCCGTCAGGATGATCACCTTGGTGCCGGCCGAGATGTACGGCGGGACCATGGTGCGCACGCCGTTGCTGAGCATGGCGGGCTTGTACGACGACGAGGCGGTCTGGCCCTTCACCGACGGTTCGGTGTCGACGATCTCCAGCACCACGGTGCGCGGCAGTTCCAGGGCGATCGGCACGTCGTTGTGGGTCGACAGGGCGACGGTCATGCCTTCCTGCAGATAGGCGCCCAGGTCCCCGACCACGTCTTCCGTCGCCACGAGCTGGTCGTAGCTTTCCGGGTTCATGAAGTGATAGCCCTCGCCGTCCTGGTACAGGAAGGTGTGGTTGCGCTGGTCGACGAAGGCGCGCTCGACCTGTTCGGTCGTGCGGTAGCGTTCCGACACCTTCACGCCGTCCGAGATGCGGCGCATGTTCAGCTGGGTGACCGGCGTACCCTTGCCGGGGTGGATGTTTTCGGCGTTGAGGACCACGTAGAGCTTGCCGTCCATATCGACGACGGAACCCTTCCTCAGCGAGCTGGCGGCGACTTTAGTCACGAGTACGTCCTTGATCCCGCGGCGGCCTTAAGCCGCGCGAATTTGCGTTGGATATCGCCCTCCTATAGCGATCCTCGCCAAGTTCGCCACCCCGAGCAGAGCGTTTCCCGTGCCGACAGCCTCTCCTTCGCCCTGGTGGCGGCCCGAAAACCACGCCGACCGGCGGCCGTTCCTGCTGGCCCGCAACCGGATCAAGGCCGCTTTCCGCGCCTGGTTCGCCGAGCGCGGCTTCCTGGAGGTCGAGACCGCCGCCCTGCAGGTCTCGCCCGGCAACGAGGCGCATCTGCACGCCTTCGAGACCCGGGCCCTGACCTTGGGCGGCGAAAGCGCGCCGCTCTACCTGCACACCTCGCCGGAGTTCTCGTGCAAGAAGCTGCTGGCTGCGGGCGAGCGGCGCATCTTTGATTTCGGCAAGGTCTGGCGCAACCGCGAGCGCGGGGCGCTGCACCATCCGGAGTTCACCATGCTGGAATGGTACCGGGCGGGCGAGTCCTACCAGGCCCTGATGGACGACTGCGCGGCCCTGCTGGCCCTGGCGGCGGAAACGGCGGGAACCGTCGAATTCCGCTTCCGGGGCCATGTCTGCGATCCGTTCGCCCCGCCCGAGCGGGTGACGGTGGCGCAGGCTTTCGCGCGGCATGCGGACGTGGACCTGCTGGCCTCGATCGGGCCCGGCGGCGAGACCGACCGCGACACGCTCGCCGCCTCGGCCCGCGCGGCCGGAATCCGCGTCGCCGGCGACGACACCTGGGCCGACGTCTTCAGCCGGGTGATCGTCGAGAAGGTCGAGCCGAACCTGGGCGTGGGGCGGGCGACGATCCTCTGCGAATACCCGACCGCCGAGGCGGCCCTGGCCCGGCCCAAGCCCGGCGACCCGCGCGTGGCCGAGCGGTTCGAGCTCTATGCCTGCGGCGTCGAGCTGGCCAACGCCTTCGGCGAGCTGACCGACGCCGGCGAGCAGCGCCGCCGCTTCGAGGCCGAGATGGACGAGAAGGCCCGGGTCTACGGCGAGCGCTATCCGCTGGACGAAGACTTCCTGGCGGCGCTGGCGATCATGCCGCCGGCGTCCGGCTCGGCCCTGGGTTTCGACCGCCTAGTGATGCTGGCGGCGGGGGCCAGCCGGGTGGACCAGGTGCTGTGGACGCCGGTGGCGGGGTGACGCCGGGGACATGCCCTTGGGCGTGTCCCCAAACCCTTGCTCGGCGCCGGCGATGCAGCTGGGGACACGCCGCGAGGGCATGTCCCCGTCAGCGGGCCGCATTGCGTCCCCCGCCTAAACCCGCCATACCGCCCGCCTCATGACCGCCGCCCGCACCCTCCGCAGCGCCGCCGCCCTGGCCGAAGCCGGCCTGGTGGCGCCCGAGCGCCTGACCGCCCTGGAAGCGGTGGCGGCGCGCTATGCGGTGGCGATCACCCCGGCCATGGCCGAGCTGATCGATCCGGCCAACGAGAGCGACCCGATCGCCCGCCAGTTCCTGCCCCAGGCCGCCGAACTGGTCGAGAACCCCGGCGAGGTCGCCGACCCGATCGGCGACGAGACCCACAGCCCGGTCGAGGGGATCGTCCACCGCTATCCCGACCGCGTGCTGCTGAAGCCCACCCACACCTGCGCGGTCTATTGCCGGTTCTGCTTCCGCCGCGAGGTGGTGGGGCCCGACGGCGCCTCGAACCTGACGCCCGAGCAGCTGGACGCCGCCTTCGCCTACATCGCCGGCCGTCCGGAGATCTGGGAGGTGATCGTCACGGGCGGCGATCCGCTGGTGCTGTCGCCGCGCCGCCTGCGCGACCTGTCCGAGCGGCTGGCGGCCATCGACCACGTCAAGGTCGTGCGCTTCCACACCCGCGTGCCGGCGGTCGATCCCGAGGCGGTGACCGACGAGGTGGTCGCGGCCCTGAAGGCCAGCGGCAAGGCGGTCTATGTGGCCCTGCACGCCAACCATGTCCGCGAGCTGACGCCGGCGGCGCGGACGGCCTGCGCCAGGATCATCGACGCCGGCGTGCCGATGCTGAGCCAGACGGTGCTGCTGAAGGGCGTCAACGACGACCCCGAGGCCCTGGGCGCCCTGATGCGCGGCTTCGTCGAGACCCGCATCCGGCCCTACTACCTGCACCACGGCGACCACGCCCCCGGCACCGCTCACCTGCGCACCAGCGTCGAAGAAGGCCGCGCCCTGATGCGCGCCATCCGCGGCCGGTTCTCGGGGCTGTGCCAGCCGACCTACGTGCTCGACATCCCCGACGGCCACGGCAAGGTGCCGATTGGCCCGGACTACCTGGCGGTCGAGGGCGAGGTCGAGGACCCGAACGGCGGCGCGCACGCCTATCCGCCGAAGGGCTAGGGCGCCTTGCCGTCGGCGGCCGGGGCCTTGTCCTTCTTGGCGTAGTAGCCGCCGCAGATCCTCTGCAGGCCGAAGGCGTCGCGCCCGGTGTTGAAGTGGGTGGGCGTGACCTGGGCGGCCACGACCGGCGCGGTCACGCCGGGCCGCTCGGCCTTGAGCCAGGCCTCGAGCCCCGGTCGCCAGGGCTCCAGCTGCTCGGGCGCGGTCAGTCCCGGGCGCGAGCTGTCGAACAGGTAGTTGATGTCGGTGGACCGGGCGTAGCTGGGCAGGGCGCCCGAACCGACGGCCTGGCTCAGTTCCATCAGGCTGGCGGCGGGATCGTAGCGCCCGATGAACGTCACCTCGCCGGCCTTGACGTCGAACGTCCGGGAGTCGGCGTTGTAGCAGACGCCCCAGTTCATGACCGACATGCTGAGCAGCACGTAGCTGCCGGGCTTGGCCTTGGCCAGGTAGTAGGCGCGGGGCTGGTTCTTGCCGCCCACGCGGCCCAGATTGACCCATCCGCCGAGCGGGTTGGCGAGGGAAGCGTGCTCCTGGGGCGAGAACCGCGCGATGTTCAGCTGGTAGCCGCCGTTGGCGGCCGCCATGGGACCGCCGGGCTCGATCTCCAGCGCGACCAGGCCGTAGTCGGACGCCGGGTCCAGCTTCGGCTGGCCGGCGTGGGCCGCGCCGCCCGCCAGCGCGGTCGCCAGCGTGGCCGCCAGCATCGTTCCGTGTCGCATGATGTCCGCTCCCCCGAGCACAGCCTTTGCGCGAGTAGTCTGGGCGGTCGGGCGCGGAAGCGCAAGGCGGCCCCGGCCGCCGCCCAACGAAAAAGGCCTCCCGGGTCTCCCCGGAAGGCCTCATCGTTTTGCCGGGGACACGCCCAAGGGCATGTCCCCGATCGTGGACCTATTCCGCCGCCGCCTTCTTCGCCGCCGCGCCGAACTTGGCGTTCAGCTCGCCGGACGAATAGCGCTTGGCCATGGTCGCGGTGGACAGCGCCTTGATCTTGTCGGCGTGGCCGGCCGAGCCGAACTGCACGAAGCGGTCCTGGCAGACCTGGCGCATGGCTTCCTTGGCGGGCTTGAGATAGGCGCGCGGGTCGAACTCGTGCGGCTTCTCGGTCAGGATCTTGCGGATCGCGCCGGTGATGGCCAGGCGGTTGTCGGTGTCGACATTGACCTTGCGCACGCCGTGCTTGATGCCGCGCTGAATCTCTTCCACCGGCACGCCCCAGGTCTGGGGAATGGCGCCGCCGTACTGGTTGATGATGTCCTGCAGCTCCTGCGGAACCGACGAGGAGCCGTGCATCACCAGGTGGGTGTTGGGCAGGCGCTGGTGGATCTCCTCGATCACGTTCATGGCCAGGACGTCGCCGTCCGGCTTGCGCGTGAACTTGTAGGCCCCGTGGCTGGTGCCCATGGCGATGGCCAGGGCGTCGACGCCGGTGCGCTCGACGAACTCGACCGCCTGGTCGGGATCGGTCAGCAGCTCGTCGTGGCTCAGCACGCCCTCGAAGCCGTGGCCGTCCTCGGCCTCGCCCATGCCGCTTTCCAGCGAGCCCAGCACGCCCAGCTCGCCCTCGACCGAGACGCCGCAGCTATGGGCCATCTCGACCACCTTGCGGGTGACCTCGACGTTGTATTCGTAGGTGGCGGGGGTCTTGGCGTCCTCCATCAGCGAGCCGTCCATCATCACCGAGGTGAAGCCGTACTGGATCGCCGTGGCGCAGGTCGCCGGGCCGTTGCCGTGGTCCTGGTGCATGCACACCGGGATGTTGGGATAGATCTCGGCCAGGGCGTCGATCATCCGGGCCAGCATGATGTCGTTGGCGTAGCTGCGCGCGCCGCGCGACGCCTGGATGATGACCGGGGAGTTCACGGCTTCCGCCGCCTCCATGATCGCCAGGCCCTGTTCCATGTTGTTGATGTTGAAGGCCGGCAGCGCATAGTCATGCTCCGCCGCATGATCCAGCAACTGTCTTAGCGTGATCCTCGCCACGTGGTGTTCTCCTGCAAGCGTGAGTGAATTGGGTCGTTTCTTGTTGTTGGGGCCCGGCGCTGAAGCGCTCTTTGCCCAAGTTTTCCGGACCTCCGTGGTGTCCGTATTTTCGGTTCGGCGCGCCCTCCTGAGACGCGCCGAAGGGTCGTTTCTCCCTAGATCTCCAGAGCGGCGACGCCCGGAAGCGTCTTGCCTTCCATCCATTCCAAGAACGCGCCGCCGGCCGTCGAGACGAAGGTGAAATCGCCCGACACGCCCGCGTGGTTCAGGGCCGCCACGGTATCACCGCCGCCGGCGACCGCCACGATCTTACCCCCTTTGGCGAGTTTCGCGGCGTGTTTTGCCGCCGAAACCGTCGCTTCGTCGAACGGAGGCACCTCGAAAACGCCCAAAGGGCCGTTCCAGATCAGCGTATTGCTCGATTCCATGGCTTCGATAAGACGCTGGGCGCTCTTGGGGCCGGCGTCCAGGATCAGGTCGTCGGGCTGGACCTCGGAAAGCTCGCGGGTCTCGGCATCGACGCCGGGGGCGACCTTCTTGGCCACCACCACGTCGATCGGCAGCAGCAGCTCGCAGCCGCTCTTCTCGGCCGTGGCCATGATCTGGCGGGCGGTGTCGGCCAGGTCCTTCTCGCAGAGCGATCCGCCGACGTCGTGGCCCTGGGCGAACAGGAAGGTGTTGGCCATGCCGCCGCCGATGGCCAGGCGGTCCAGCTTGGCGACCAGGTTGTTGAGCAGGTCGAGCTTGGTCGAGACCTTGGAGCCGCCGACGATGCCCAGCACGGGCTTCCTCGGATTGCCCAGGGCCGAGTCCAGGGCTTCCAGCTCGCGCTGCATGGCCAGGCCCGGATAGGCCGGCAGAATCTTGGCCAGGCCTTCGGTCGAGGCGTGGGCGCGGTGGGCGGCGCTGAAGGCGTCGTCGACATAGAGGTCGCCGTTGGCGGCCAGGGCCTTGGCGAAGTCGGGGTCGTTCTTCTCTTCGCCGGCGTGGAAGCGGACGTTCTCCAGCAGGGCCACGCCGCCGTTCTCCAGGCCGTTCACCACCTTGGCGGCTTCGGGACCAACGCAGTCGCTGGCGAAGGCCACTTCCTGCTCCAGCAGCTTGCCCAGCGGCTCGGCCACGAAGGCCAGGCTCATCTCGGGCACCACCTTGCCCTTGGGGCGGTCGAAGTGGGCCAGCAGGATCACCTTGGCGCCCTGGGTCGACAGGTAGTGGATGGTGGGAAGGGCCGCGCGCAGGCGGGTGTCGTCGGTGATCTTCCCGCCGTCGACGGGCACGTTGAAGTCCACCCGGACCAGGGCGCGCTTGCCGGCGAGATCGGCGGTGTCGAGGGTGCGGAAGGGCATGACGGGATCACTCACATGGGATTGCAGGCGTAGGACATGCTGGAAGCCAGGTAGGCGACCAGCACGAACGCCAGAAAAGGGATGGCGGCGAACGCCAGATGAATCGGCCGGCTGCGGACGGACAGCGCGTAAAGCGACCAGAGCACGACCCAGGCCACGGCGAGGCCCAGCGCGGCCCAGCGGGAGGGGGCGGCTTCCGGCGCCCAGGCCAAGGGTATGAACCTCGGATTGGGGCCGAGGCTGGCTCGTCCCAGCCAGTAGCAGACCGGAGCGACCAGGCCGCCCCCCAGGATGCTCGTCACGGTCAGCAGGACGACGGCGACCCAGGGGCGGGCCCTGGTGAAGATCGTCTGGCTGGCGGCGGCGCTGGGCATCGTGGTCCTTGGCTGAGGCCGGCGTGCGCCGGTCAAAGGAAACCCCCGCGCCTCGGAGAGGGCGGGGGCTTGGAAGGCTGACCTAGAGGAACTTCGCCATCTCGAGAGCGGTGTCGCTCATGCGGGTCGCGAAGCCCCATTCGTTGTCGTACCAGCTGAGCACGCGGACCAGCTTGCCCTCGATGACCTGGGTCTGGGGCAGGGCGGCCGTCGAGCTGGCGGCGATGTGGTTCATGTCGTGCGAGACCAGCGGGTCCTTGGTGGTGAACAGCACGCCGTTCATCGGGCCGTCGGCGGCGGCCTGCAGGGCGGCGTTGACCTCGTCGACCGTGGTGTCGCGCGACGGCACGACCTTCAGGTCGATGACCGAGACGTTCGGGGTCGGGACGCGGATCGACGAGCCGTCCAGCTTGCCCTTCAGGGCCGGCAGCACCAGGCCCAGGGCCTTGGCGGCGCCGGTCGAGGTGGGGATCATGCTCAGGGCCGCGGCGCGGGCGCGGTAGAGGTCCTTGTGCATGGTGTCCAGCGTCGGCTGGTCGCCGGTGTAGCTGTGGATCGTGGTCATGTAGCCACGCTCGATGCCGGTCAGGTCCTGCAGCACCTTGGCCACCGGGGCCAGGGCGTTGGTGGTGCACGAGCCGTTCGAGACGATGATGTCGTCGGCGGTCAGGGTCTCATGGTTGACCTTGTAGACGATGGTCTTGTCCGCGCCGTCGGCCGGGGCCGAGACCAGCACGCGCTTGGCGCCGGCTTCCAGGTGCAGGGCCGCCTTGTCGCGGGCGGTGAAGATGCCCGTGCACTCGAACGCGATGTCGACGTTCAGGTCCTTGTGCGGCAGGTCCTTCGGGTCGCGGATGGCCGTGACCTTGATCTTGCCCAGGCCGACGTCGATCCAGTCCTCGCCCGAGGTGACCACGCCGGGGAAGCGGCCGTGGACGCTGTCGTAGCGCAGCAGGTGGGCGTTGGTCTCGACCGGGCCCAGGTCGTTGATGGCGACGACCTCGATGTCGCGGCGCGCATGTTCGGCGATGGAACGCAGGACGAGACGTCCGATCCGGCCGAAGCCGTTGATGGCGACGCGAATGGCCATGAGGTCTTTCTCCTAACGAGCGTTCGGCCGAGGCGACCGACGTTACCTTGATTTTGCAGCGCGTTTTGCGGGGCGGGGCGGGGAAGTCAACCCCAAGAAACCTGCGCGAGCGCTCACATAGGATGACCTATTGTTATCCGCACCGTTTCATCGCCCAATTGTCGCCATGGCGGGTGGCGAAGCGGACCGCAGTCTATATGTTGCGACGCATGATTTTGGGACGATGCCGATGACCCCGGGCGAAGGTAACGCCCTCGAACTGGCCGCGCGCCGCCTCGAGCGCGCCGTCAGCCAGCTGGAACAGAAGATCGCCGCCGAGCGCGCGGCGCGTCCGGCCGCGCCCGTTTCGGGCGAGCCGGGGCTGTTCGACGGCGACGCCGAAGCCGAGTCCAAGGCCGCGCGCCTGGCGCTGGACCTGGAGGCCGCCCGCGCCCGGGAGAAGGCGCTGGAGGAAGCCGGCGAGCAGGCCTCCGAGGCCCTGGGCCGCGCCATCGCCGAGATCCGCGCCGCCCTGGGCGACGAGAGCCTGATCACCGAAGGCGTCCACGACGACGACGAGGAAGAGGACTACGGCGACGACGGCGCCGATCTCTTCCCCGAGGATCGTTCGGAAAGGGAGGCCTGAGCCATGGCCCAACTGACCATCCAGGTGAACGGCCGGCCCTACACCGTCGGCTGCGAGGACGGGCAGGAAGCCCACCTCCTGGAGATCGCCCGCCTGTTCGACCGCCAGGTCCGCCAGGTCAGCCAGGACGTCGGCCAGCTGGGCGAGACCCGGCTGTTCCTGATGGGCGCCCTGCTGCTGGCCGACGAGCTGTCGGACCTGAAGCTGCGCCTGGCCCATGCCCAATCCGAGCTGGCCCGCCTGCAGACCGAACAGACCCGGGTAGAGGTCCGGGCCATCAAAGCCCTGGACGCGGCGTCCGAGAAGATCGAGGCCCTGGTCCAGGGCTGACGGCCTCCGGCCACCCTGGCCGGAATGCGCCTATCCCCGTCGGCATAATTGTGCTTGCCTCCAGCGCAATCTCGAGATGTGGAGGCGCCGGTGGGACAGAAGACGTTCACCTATCCGCGTGAGTTTTCCCTCGACGAGCTGAGCGAGGCGATCGCGGCCGACGAAGCCGGCGTCGGCAAGCTGGTCGGCCTCAATCGGCCCTTCGAGGGCAGCGTGGCGACCTTCGAGTACGGCGAGGGCCATCCGGAGAAGGGCGTGCGCCTCGTCCCCGCCGCCGGCGGCGTGCCGAAGGGCCACGCCAAGGTCTGCGAAGGCCAGGTCTGGGCCGGCGGCCAGGCCCAGACCGTGATCGCGGTGCGGGCCGACTGACCCCAGACTGGGTGGCTAAGGCGTGGCGGCGCCGGCCTTGGTCACGTGGTCCATGACCTGCTGGAACGGCGCGACCCAGATGTCGGGGTTCCGCTTGAGGTGATCCAGCAGCTGCTGGTGCGCTTGCGCCGAGACCTCGAGATAGTCGCCGCCCACGCCGTGGAACTGCAGCACGCCCAACCCTCCGGCCGCACGCACGCGCTCCACATAGGCGATCAATTGCGCGCCGTCGGGATGATCCACGGGGCCCCAGCTAGGCACGTTCAAGGGATCTAGCGACGCGGCGTCGGTGATCACCGACCGGTAGGCGTCGCCCCCGGTCCGCGCATAGCGGATCAGGCCGGAGGTCCGCAGGCCGCCGCGATAGTCCTCGCCGCCGACCAGGCTCTGGCTGCACGGATAGGCGTAGGTCCGCGCGGTCCGGCCGTCGATGCCGAACAGCACGGCGTTCATCACCCCGATCTCGGCCAGCATCGACTGCGTGTCGTAGGTTTCGGTCACATGGTGCTCGGCGCGGGGCAGCATGGCGCGCGGGCAGGGATGGTTCACCGAGTGGTTGCCCAGCTCGTGGCCGCTCTTCGCCGCCCGCCGCCATCGCAGCATCTCGGCCGGGGTCAGGCTGTCGGCGTCCAGGAAGAAGGTCCCCTTCAGTCCGGCCGCGTCCAGCTGCGGGATCGCGACGTCCAACTGCGAGGGCATGGCGTCGTCATAGGTCAGGACGATGGCCGCGCGCTTGCCCTTCGGCCAGGCGAAGGCGCCCTGGGCGGCGGCCGGTCCCGCGGCGGCCAGCGCCCAGGCCAGGGCGGCGAACAGGACCAGGCGCATGCTTTTCTCCATCCCCCGACCCCGACGGCCGTCGGGGCCTAGTCGTCCAACAGTTCAGCCAGGATCGCCAGCCCCCTCTCGGCCGCCTCGGGGTCGGCCAAGCTGAAGTTCAGCCGGATCGTCGGCGAGGCGCCGCCCTCGGCCAGGAAGTGGCTGCCGGGGGTGAACAGCACGCCGCGCTCGACGGAGCGTTTCAACAGGCGCTCGACGTCGGTCCCTTCGGCCAGGGTCAGCCAGAAGAACAGGCCGCCGGGCGGCAGCGACCACGAGGCCTTGTTGCCCAGGTGACGGGTCAGGGCGTCGGCGAAGGCGTCGCGCTTCCGGCGATAGAGGGCGGCGACCTGGTCCATCCGCTCGGCCCGGCCCGGGTCGTTCAGATACTGCAGCACCATCCACTGGCTGAGCCGGTTGGTGTGCAGGTCGGCCGCCTGCTTCAGCTGGACCAGCAGCGGGAAGAGGTCGGGCGAGGCGGTCAGGTAGCCCAGGCGCAGGCCAGGGGCGACGGTCTTGGAGAACGAGCCCTGGTAGATCCACGATCCGCCCGTCATGCCGGCGCAGACCGGGCGACGCTCGCACGGCTCGTAGACCAGGTCGCGATAGGGATCGTCCTCGAACAGGATCACGTCGCTGGCCCGGCAGGCGGTCGCCATCGCCGCGCGCTCGTCGGCGGTCCAGCAGTGGCCCGACGGATTCTGGAAGGTGGGGATGACATAGGCCATCGACGGCGGCGCTTCGCCCCAGCCGGCGCCGGGGCTCGACCGGTCGATGATCTCGAACCGCGCGCCGTAGAAGCGGAACACCTGCAGGGCGGCCAGATAGGCCGGCGACTCCACGGCCAGGGTCGTGCCGGCGTCGATCACCAGCTTGGCGGCCAGGTCGATGCCCTGCTGCGAGCCGGACAGCACCATCACCCGGTCGGCCTCGGTGTCCAGGCCCAGGGCGGCCAGGTCCCGGGCGATGCGCTCGCGCAGGGCCGGCTCGCCCTCGGTGGGGCCGTATTGCAGCAGGTCGCGCGGCGGCGGGGGCAGGTCCAGCCCCGCGAAGGTCTCGGGCGAGGGCAGGCCGCCGGCGAACGAGATCATGCCCGGGCGCTGCGACACGTTGAGCATGTCGCGCACCGGCGAGGGCCTGATGTCCGAACTCCGCACCGACAGCCGCGCCATCGCCGACCTCCCTCAACATTCCAAACAGCGTCAAACACCTTGACCTATCGACACCATGAGCCGACGCATCCTAAAGTGTCAACATGGTTGACCTGGATGATCCTGCCCTATCTGACGACCTGCATGAGGCGATAGAGCAATTCTATTTCGCCTATCGCGGATTCACGGACCGCCCTGACCGGATTCTCGAAAGGCGCGGGTTGGGCCGTGTGCACCACCGCATCCTCTATTTCATCGGCCGCCGGCCCGACGTGTCGGTGCGCGGCCTGCTGGACCTGCTGGCCGTCAGCAAGCAGGCCCTGAACGCGCCGCTGCGCCAGCTGATGGAGATGGGCCTGGTCGGGGCCGAGGCCGGAGTCGAGGATCGCCGGGTCAAGAACCTGCGCCTGACGGCGTCGGGCCGGAAGCTGGAAGCCGAGCTCACCGAGGCCCAGACGCGCCACCTGCGGGCGGCCTTCGACCGGGCGGGGGCGGAGGCCCACGCGGGCTGGACGGCGGTGATGGCGGAGCTGGTGAAGGGCTGAGGCGCACCCGCTTGCCCCCGCCTGACCGCTTCGCGGTCTGTCCGCCCCCATAGGGGGCGGAGCCTCGCGCTCTTCCCCCTCCGGGGGAAGACGATCGCGAAGCGATCCGTAGGGGGCAAGTGCGACAAGGTCCCCACTGGTATTCGTGACCCCGAACGCCTATCTTCTCCAGCGGCGGGTCTGCTGTGGCCCTCGTCGAAGATTTCTATTCCCAGGGACCTTAATCTCTCTATCGGGACCTGTTCCCTCCCGTGGCCGTGGCTGCGGGAACACGGGGCCCACCTGTAACTTACAGGTTCGAGTGGATTGAAACGTCTTCACGGTTCTTCACGGCGCCGCCACCTTCCCCCATTCTCATCCGATCCCGAACGCCTGGACGCGTGAGGTCCGCATGGAAAAGAGCATGGACAGGACTGGGGCCCTGATCGGCAGCGCGCTGTTCCTGGTCGTCGCCCCCGGCGTGGTGGCGGGGCTGGTTCCGTGGTGGCTGAGCGGCTGGCGGTTCGCGCCGCCGTTGCTGGGCCTGGAGGCCGGGCGCTGGCTGGGCGGGGCGCTGATCGTCGTCGCCGCGCCGGTGCTGCTGGAGGCCTTCGTCCGCTTCGCCCTGGAGGGCCGGGGCACGCCCGCGCCGGTCGCCCCGACCAAGACGCTGGTGGTGGGCGGCGCCTACCGCTTCGTGCGCAACCCGATGTACGTGGCCGTCGTGAGCCTGATCCTGGGCCAGGCGCTGCTGCTGGGCCAGGCCGTGCTGCTGGCCTACGGCGCGGCGGCCTGGCTGGCGATGCACCTGTTCGTTGTGTTCTACGAGGAGCCCCGGCTGCTGGGCGACTACGGCCAGGACTACGAGACCTTCCGCCGCCACGTGCCGCGCTGGCTGCCGCGCCTGCGCCCCTGGCGGCCCGCCGCCTCAGGTGGCAGAGGATAGCCATGGCCATCAAAGATCCCGCCGTCGCCAAGACCGCCCTGCGTCTGTTCGTCCGCAGCCGCCGCAAGGAACTGGCCCTGGAGCATCCCGAGGCCGACTGGCGGGTGGTGGACGTGGCGCGCGAGCCGCTGACGCGGCGGTTCCCCGACCCGAAGGGCAGGATCGCGGCGGTCTATCACGGCCTGGGCTCGGAGCTACCGGCCCGCCTGCTGGCCGACTGGCTGGCCGAGGCGGGGTGGACCCTGGCCCTGCCCAGCGTCGAGGGCGCCGATCCGGAAGGCCATGGCGGCCACATGGTGTTCCGGCTCTGGACGCCGGGCGAGCCGCTGGTCCGCGACGCCATCGGCCTGGTCGCCCCCGCGGCCGACCGGCCGATCGTCCAGCCCGACCTGGTGGTCGCGCCCCTGCTGGCCTTCGACCGCGAGGGCCGGCGCCTGGGCCAGGGCGGCGGCTACTACGACCGGGCGCTCGAGACCTTGCGGGCCCGCAAGGCCGTCTTCGTGCTGGGCCTGGCCTATGTGGGCCAGGAGACACACGGCCTGCCCGATGAGCCCCACGACCAACGATTGGACGCCATCCTGACGGAAAGCGAGTATATCGCCGTCCAAGAGGACTAATTCATGCGTTTTGCTTTCTTCGGCGACGTCGTGGGCAAGTCGGGCCGCGACGGCCTGGCCGACCACCTTCCCGCCCTGCGCCGCCAGCTCCAGCTGGAGTTCGTGATCATCAACGCCGAGAACGCGGCGGCCGGCTTCGGCATCACCGAGAACACCGCCCGCGAGCTGTTCGAGGCCGGGGCCGACTGCCTCACCCTGGGCAACCACAGCTGGGACCAGCGCGAGGCCCTGACCTACATCGTGCGCGAGCCGCGCCTGATCCGTCCGGCCAACTATCCGATCCTGTCGGACGCCCCGGGCCGCGGCAGCCACCTGTTCCAGACCGACAGCGGCAAGACCATCATGGTCATCAACCTGCTGGGCCGGGTGCACATGGACGCCATGGACGACCCGTTCGCCGCCGCCGATCGCGAGCTGGACAAAGCCCCGCTGGGCCAGGTGGCCGACGCGGTGGTGGTCGACATGCACTGCGAGGCCACGTCCGAGAAGATGGCCATGGGCCACTATTGCGACGGCCGCGCCAGCCTGGTGGTGGGCACCCACACCCATGTGCCGACCGCCGACGCCCAGATCCTGCCCGGCGGCACCGCCTACCAGACCGACGCCGGGGCCTGCGCCGACTACGACAGCGTGATCGGCAACCAGAAGGACGAGCCGCTGCGGCGGTTCACCACCAAGATCAGCGGCGGCCGCTACCAGCCGGCCAGCGGCCCGGCCACGGTCTGCGGCGTGTTCGTCGAGACCGACGACCGCACGGGCCTGGCGGTCCGCGTCGAGCCGATCCGCGTGGGCGGGCGGCTGAAGGAGACGGTTCCGGCGGTGTAGCCCCTCCCCGGAGGAGGGACGGGCTTTCCGGCCCGATCCTTCAAGCCATCCGCGCTTGCGCCCGTCACACCTTCGGCCAACAGTCCTCGCCGACTTTCAACCGAAGGAGCTCCCCCATGACCGACGCCATCTACACCGCCCACGCCCACGCGGTCGGCGGCCGCCAGGGCACGGCCAAGACCGACGACGGCCATCTGGACGTCAAGCTGGGCTACCCCAAGTCGATGGGCGGCAACGGCGAAGGGACCAATCCCGAGCAGCTGTTCGCGGCCGGCTACGGCGCGTGCTTCCTGGGCGCCCTGGGCCTGGTGGCCCGCAACCAGGGGATCAAGCTGGGCGAGCACAGCCTGGACAGCGAGGTCGACCTGATCAAGGACGAGACCAGCTTCCACGTCGGCGTGCGCCTGACCCTGAACGCCCCGGAACTGGACCGCGAGACGGCGGAGAAGCTGCTGCACACCGCCCACGAGGTCTGCCCGTACTCGAAGGCGACGCGCGGCAATATCGATGTCGTGCTGAAGGTGGCCTAGGGCCGATCGACTTCACGGCCGGGGACATGCCCTTGCGGCGTGTCCCCAAGGCTGGCTCGGTGCGTCGTCCGGGGACACGCCGCAAGGGCATGTCCCCGATCCTAGCGCCGCCTTTCCGAGACGCGGTGGACGATCAGGTCGTCGATCTCCAGCCGGCGGAACCGGGCCTTGCCGACCGAAAGGCGTCCGATGGCCAGGGCGCCGATGGCGATCGCCCCCACCGCCAGCGCGCCGACCGCCATCCCGCCCAGCGCCGCCGCGCCGGTCGACAGGGCCCCGGCCGCCGCGGCGCCCGTCGCCACCCCGGAGGGCCTGTCGGCCGCGTGGATCGCCTCCTGGTCCTGCGCCTCGAACTGGCCGAGGCGCGCCGGGTCGAACTGTTCGGACAGGAAATCGGACGGGGTCATCGGGCGCCTCCAGCATGGGCTTCTAAGCTTGGAGGATGACAATATGGGGCGCCAAGCGCTAGAAGCGCGCCCTACCTTTCCTCGCAGACGAGAGAAGAGCCCCGCGAATGGCCGGCCACTCGAAATTCAAGAACATCATGCACCGCAAGGGCCGCGCCGACGCCGCGCGCTCCAAGCTGTTCTCCAAGCTGTCGCGTGAGATCACCGTGGCGGCCAAGGCGGGCCTGCCCGACCCGAACATGAACCCGCGCCTGCGCCTGGCCGTGAACAACGCCAAGGCCGAAAGCCTGCCCAAGGACGTCATCGACCGCGCGATCAAGAAGTCGCAGATGGGCGACGCGGCCGACTACACCGAGATCCGCTACGAAGGCGTCGCCGCCGGCGGCGTCGGGATCATCGTCGAGGTGCTGACCGACAACAAGAACCGCGCCGCCGCCAACGTCCGCTCGTACTTCACCAAGATGGGCGGCAACATGGGGGCCACCGGCTCGGTCACCTTCAACTACGACCGCGTCGGCCAGATCAGCTATCCGGCCAAGGCCGCGTCGGAAGACGACATGATGGAAGCCGCCATCGAGGCCGGCGCCGACGACGTCGTCTCGGACATGGACGAGGAGGGCGAGGGCCACACGGTCTACACCGCCTTCGAGGACCTGAACGACGTGGCCGCCGCCCTGGAAGCCAAGTTCGGCCCGGCCGCCAACACCAAGATCGCCTGGCGCCCCAAGAGCCAGGTCCCGGTCACCGGCGACGCCGTGGCCACGCTGATGAAGCTGCTCGACGCGTTGAACGAGGACGACGACGTCCAGGACGTCTACTCCAACGAAGAGATTAGCGACGAGGACGCGGCGAAGCTGGCGTGATCCTGGCCGGGGACATGCGCTTGTGCGTGTCCCCGCCCGTGTTCGCGGCCTCGCCGATATTTCCAGGCTTTGACGCCGGGGATGACAGTGGGGACACGCACAAGTGCATGTCCCCCGGCCGAAAGCCGCGCCCAGCCTGACCGCTGGGCGCGGCTTTTGCGTTCTTCAACCCCTCACCCGACCTCGCTCCGCGAGGCCGCCCTCTCCCCCAAGGGGAAAGAAGGCGCCGAAATCAGGGAATTCCCTGATTTCTTGACGCGCATTTCCCGCCGGCTGAACGGATTCCGCAAGCTGGAGTGTTTGGTTCCGGGGCCGACAGGCTGGGGAACGACATGGAACGCCTTCGCTTTCGCACGCTGGGGGAAATCCTCTACGAGGTGATGACCGGGCTGCTGTTTTATCCGCGCACGCTGTGGCGCGTGCTGCTGTGGCCGGCCGAGACCCTGGTCCCGCCCTCGGCCGGGCGACATGACGAGGCCGCGGCGAGCGGCGCGCCGCCGGACCTGGTCAGCCCGCCGCTGTTCCTGCTGATCTCCATCGGCCTGGCCCACGCCCTGGACCTGTCGCTGCGCGGCGAGCTGGGCGAGGCCGCCGCGTCGCCGGGCTTCGGCCCGCTGCTGTTCCGCGCCCTGGTCTTCAGCCTGTTCCCGCTGGTGATGGCGGCGGGCACGCTGCAGCGCCAGGGACGCCCGGTCGACCACGCCACCCTGCGCGAGCCGTTCGAACTGCAGTGCCTTTGCGCCGCGCCCTTCGCCCTGTCGCTGTCGGTGGCGGTCATCCTGCTGGGGTCGCCCACGGCGCCGACCCGGCTGGCGGGCGGGGCGATCGCGGCGGCGGCGGTGGCCTGGTATCTCAGCGTCCAGACCCGCTGGCTGCACCACCGGCTGGCGGTGGGCGGCTTCCGGGCTTTTCGGACGGCCGCCTGGCTGTTCGCCGTGGCCGTGGCCTGCTGCCTGCCGCCCGCCCTGCTGATCCTGGGGCCGCGCGGTCTGCAGGCGGGGTGAAATCCCGCCGTCGGAGGGGCGGGGCGGCTTCCCGGCCCCCGGGGCGCCGCGCTATGCTGGAGCCATGTCGCTGCGGGTGCACATCGATACGGACTGCGGCGTGGACGACGCCCTGGCCCTGGCCATGCTGGCGCGCTCGCGCGACGCGGTGGAGATCGTCTCGGTCTCGGCGGTGTTCGGCAACACCTATGTCGACCAGGCCGCCGCCAACGCCCGGGGGGTGCTGCGCCTGGCCGGCTGTCCGGCCGAGGTCTATATCGGCGCCGGCTCGGGGGTGGCCAAGCGCCGCGTCGAGCGGATGCGCCCGGCCCACGGCGTGGACGGCCTGAACGGCGCCGGCTTCTCCCAGCGCTGGAAGCTTCCCGAGCTGGACCGGGGGCAGGGCGGCAGCCTCCTGGCCTTCCGCGCCCGGGCCAAGGTGGCGGGCTTGTTCCTGGGACCGCTGACCAACCTGGCCCACGGCCTGCTGGAGGACCCCGGCGCGTTCCGCGACTGGCGGCCCACGATCATGGCGGGCGCCTTCGCGGTCGCGGGCAAGGCGACGGGCGGGGCCGACTTCAACAGCTGGAGCGACGCCGAGGCCCTGGCCCGGGTGCTGGAGCGCGGGGTCATGCCGCGTCTGGTGCCGCTGGACGTAACCTCGCGGATCACCCTGACCGCCAAGGCCATGGCCGAGGGCTCGACCGCCTGCGGCTCGCCCCTGTCGGCCCGGCTGAACAAGGCCCTGGGGCCCTACATGGCCTTCCACGGCCGAGCCTGGGGGCTGGAGGCTGGTTGCCATCCGCACGACGCGGTGGTCGCCGCCGGCCTGGTGGCCCCGTCGCTGTTCACCTTCGAGCCGGCGCGCCTGCGGGTGATGACCGACGGCGAGCACCTGGGCCGCATCGAGCGGATCGAGGGCGAGCCGAACGCCGAGGTCTGCGTCGGCGTCGACGTGGCGGCCGTCGAGGCCCTGCTGCTGGCGCGGCTGTTCTGCGCCCCGGCCCTGAACCCGGCCTAGACGGGATCAAGCTTAAGGTTTCGTTAGGCAAACAGCGCCTTTTCCTGGGGCGCGAAACCGGCGATGGTGCGAGAACACATGATGAACGCGAATCGCACGCCTATCCGAATCCTGGGGTTGGACCCCGGCCTGCGCCGCACCGGCTGGGGCGTGCTCAGCGTCGAGGGCTCGCGCATGAGCCACGTCGCCCACGGGGTGATCGCGCCCGACGACAAGATGGACTTCGCCGACCGCCTGCTGGCCCTGTTCGAGGGCATCGGGGCGGTGATCGAAGAGCACAGGCCGGACGAGGCGGCGGTCGAGGAGGTGTTCCTCAACACCAACGCCCAGTCGACGCTGAAGCTGGGCCACGCCCGCGCCGCGTCGCTGATCGCCCCGGCCCGCGCCGGGCTCGTCGTGGCCGAATATTCGACCCGCCTGGTCAAGAAGGCGGTGGTCGGCACCGGGGCGGCCGACAAGGCCCAGATCGGCTTCATGATCGCCCGCCTGCTGCCCACGGCCGGCAAGACCACGGCCGACTGCGCCGACGCCCTGGCCGTCGCCATCACCCATGCGAACCTGCGCGTCGCCAATCGGAGAGTCGCATGATCGGAAGACTGCGCGGGGCGGTGGCCGAGGTCGGCGAGGAAGAGGCGCTGATCGACGTCATGGGCGTGGGCTATGTCGTGCGCTGCGGCGCGCGCACCCTGCAGCGCCTGCCGGCCCTGGGCGAGGAGGCCCTGCTGCACATCGAGAGCCAGTGGAGCGAGAGCGCCGGCCTGCGGCTCTACGGCTTCCTGGCCCGCGACGAGCGCCGGGCCTTCGTGCTGCTCCAGGCCATCCAGGGCGTGGGGCCCAAGGCGGCCATGGCCGTTCTGGACGTGCTGTCGCCGGCCGAGCTGGCTTCGGCCGTGGCGCGCGAGGACAAGGCCGCCGTGGGCCGCGCCAACGGCGTGGGTCCGAAACTGGCCCTGCGCATCGTCACCGAGCTGAAGGACAAGCCGATCATCGACGGTCCGGTGTTCATGGGCGCCCCGACCACGGCCGCGCCCGCGACGCCCGCCAAGGCCGCCCCGACCGGCGACGCCGTCGCGGCCCTGATGGGCCTGGGCGTGGCCGAGGTGAACGCCCGCCGCGTGATCGAGGCCGCCGCCGACAGGCTGGGCGAAGAGGCCACCGTGCAGCAGCTGATCAAGGCCGGGCTTCAGGAGCTTGGCCGGTGAGCGCGGCCGCGCGAACGAAGACGCTCCCCCCGGGGAGCTATCGCGGAGCGACTGAGGGGGCTTTCATATGACCCGCATCGTCTCCGGCGAACCTCAGCACGGCGAAGCCATCCCCACCGCCTCGGACCGCGCCCTGCGGCCCCAGACCCTGGCCGAGTTCGTCGGCCAGGAGCAGGCCAAGGGCAATCTGCGCATCTTCATCGAGGCGGCCAAGGGCCGGGGCGAGGCCCTGGACCACGTGCTGCTGTTCGGCCCGCCCGGCCTGGGCAAGACCACCCTGGCCCAGATCGTCGCCCGCGAGCTGGGCGTGAACTTCCGCGCCACCTCCGGCCCGGTGCTGAACAAGGCCGGCGACCTGGCGGCGATCCTGACCAACCTGGAAGCCAACGACGTCCTGTTCATCGACGAGATCCACCGGCTGCCCTCGACCGTGGAGGAGATCCTCTATCCGGCGATGGAGGACCACGTGCTGGACCTGGTGATCGGCGAGGGGCCTTCTGCGCGCTCGATCCGCATCGACCTGGCGCCCTTCACCCTGGTGGCGGCCACCACGCGGGCGGGCATGCTGGCCACGCCGCTGCGCGACCGCTTCGGCATCCCGATCCGCCTGGAATTCTACACCCCGGCCGAGCTGCGCCACGTGCTGCTGCACGCCGCCCGCAAGATGGGCGCGCCGCTGTCGGACGACGGGGCCGACGAGATCGCCAAGCGGGCCCGGGGCACGCCGCGCGTCGCCGGCCGGCTGCTGCGCCGGGTGCGCGATTTCGCCGCCGCAGACGGCGCGACGGTGATCGACCGCAAGGCGGCGGGGATGGCCCTGGCGCGGCTCGAGGTGGACGAGAGCGGCCTGGACAGCCTGGACCGCCGCTACCTGCGCGCCATGATCGACAACTACGGCGGCGGCCCGGTGGGCGTGGAGACCATCGCCTACGCCATCGCCGAGGCCCGCGACGCCGTCGAGGACGTGATCGAGCCCTATCTGATGCAGCAGGGCTTCATCCAGCGCACCCCGCGCGGGCGGATGGCCTGCGGCAAGGCCTATCTGCACCTGGGCTTGCCGGAACCGATGGCGGCCCCGAAGATCGTGCAGGGCGGGCTGTTCGGGGAAGAGTGACGATGAATTGGCTTGGCCGTCGCTGGCGGTTTGAGACGCGGCTGACGCCGGAGCAATGCGCCGAGCGCCTGCGAGGCGGTATCGACGGCTATTTTGGACTGTTCGGCACGAAGCCCGTGATCGGCCATGCCAGCACGCGTGGTGCAAGCCTGCGCAAGCGGATTTGGTACCGGAACTCCTTCCAGAGCGTGTTGAGCGCCCGGTTCCTCGGCGAGCTCGGCTCTACGGCGGTCGAGTGCCGCTCGGGGATGGGCTATTTCGCCCTGGTCTTCCTAGTCGTCTGGAGCGGGATCATGCTCTCGTTCGGCGGCTCGATCCTGCTTTCGGCGCTAAACGATCCGAGCCCGAACGGGCCGGGCGCCGGGGTCGTGTTCTTTCCGCTGACCATGATCGTCTTCGCCGCGATCTTCGTCGCGTTCGGCCGCTGGCTGGCCCGCGAGGAGGACGCGTTCCTTGAACAGTTCCTGCGCCAGCGGCTCGACGCCTCTTCGATCGGCGCGGTGTTCGACTAGGTTCGCCGGGCAGGGAGGGCGCCCATGGGCCGACGCGACGTCATCGAGGTTCCCAAGGTCCACCGGCCGCCCGATCCGATGGTCGTTCCCAAGCGGCCGAACGTCTGGACCTTCCACACCGCCGTCCCGCCCGACCAGATCGCCGCGCGCCTGGCGCCGACGATCGGCGTCGACGTCGGCCCGAACGGCTCGCAGCCCGTCGTCGGCGCCGTCGCCCCGACCGGCGCGGAGATTCATCGCCGCCCCGCCCAGTCCAAGGACACCCGGCTTCCGATGACCCTGGACTGGGCCGCCCAGGGCGAGGGGAGTTTGGTGACCTGCCGCATGCGCCTGCCGTATGCGGTCGTCGCGGTCATCGGCGTCCTGATGTTCGTGGCGCTGGCGTCCTTGACCCAGATCCCGGCCGCGATCGCGGCCATCGCGGTCCACGCCGACCATGCCGTCGGCGTCAGGCGCGGCTCTCCCGTTTCGGACCTGATCGAGCCGTTCATCGCGACGGCGATCGCCTATGGCGTCTTAAGGTTCGTGCGGACCCGCGCCGAACGTGATCGCGTCTTTCTGATAGATCACGTCACCCGCGTGCTTCAGGCGGGGCCGGTTCGGGAAGGGCGTGAAGGGCCTCGGAGCGGCGCCCATTCCCCCTTCGGGAACGAGCCCGCTATAAGCTGACCATGACAGATCTTCCCCAGCCCACACCCGGCGTCTTCGAGGGGCGAGAGCACCAGCTCCCGGTCCGCATCTACTACGAGGACACCGACTTCTCCGGCATCGTCTACCACGCCAACTACCTGCGCTATTTCGAGCGGGGGCGGAGCGACTTCTTCCGGATGATCGGCATCTCGCACACGGCGTTGCACAAGGCCGACACGGCCTTCGCGATCGTGCGCATGGAGCTGGACTTCAAGCGCGCCGCCCGGATCGACGACGCCCTGGTGGTGCGCACCACCTACGACCGGGTGAAGGGGCCGCGGCTGTTCGTCAGCCAGCGGATCACCCGCGGCGACGAGCTGATCTGTCAGGCGGCCGGCGAGGCGGTCTGCATCACCCTGGACGGCCGCCCGCGCAAACCGACGGCCGAGATGCTGGCCCAGATGGCGCCGTGGCTGGAGGTTTAGCGACCGCCCCCGACGGTCGTCATCCTCGGACTTGTTCCGAGGACCCCTCTGTCGGCTGAGCTGTCGCTTCAAAGGTGTCCGCCGCCTCACCGTTCCACGGATCATCCTTCTTCGAAGCTGAAGCAGGGGTCCTCGGAACAAGTCCGAGGATGACGGGTGTGGGCGCACCCACCAAAAAACCGCCTCCCTCGCCGATTGTCATAGTTTCACCATTGCCCCGCTTCATGTCAGTAAGGGCGCAACGGAACCCCGGAAGGCCCCGCCGCCTTCCACGATACTGACGCCCCAACGGAGCAGGACCCCGCATGGACGCCGCCGCAGGCCCGCAGAGCTTTTCCTTCATCTCGCTGTTCATGCAGGCCGACTGGGTCGTGAAGGGCGTGATGGTCGGTCTGATCCTGGCCTCGCTGGGCTCGTGGGCGGTGATCATCGACAAGCTGTTCCGCTTCTCGGGCCTGAACAGCGCCGCCAACCGATTCGAGGACCAGGTCGGCTCGGGCCAGGGGCTGGAGGAGGTCGCGGCCCAGGCCGGCGCCAATCCGCGCCACCCGCTGCCGCGCATGCTGCAGCTGGCGCTGAAGGAATGGCGCGACGCCAAGGCCAAGGGGCCGGTGGGCGAGGCCCAGGCCGCCTTCCTGATCCAGCGCATCGACCGGATGATGGACACCCTGATCTCGCGCGAGACCGGCAAGGCCGAGGAAGGCCTGGGGAGCCTCGCCATCGTCGCCACCGCCAGCCCGTTCATCGGCCTGTTCGGCACGGTCTGGGGCATCATGCACGCCTTCCAGAACATCGCGATCTCGAAGAACACCTCGCTGGCCGTGGTGGCCCCGTCGATCGCCGAGGCCCTGTTCGCCACCGCCGTGGGCCTGATCGCCGCCATCCCGGCCTATATCGCCTACAACAAGTTCTCGACCGACGCGGGCAAGTTCGCCGGCCGGCTGGAGAACTTCGCCGACGACCTGTCGACGGCCATCCAGCGTCGCCTCAGCGAGCGGGTCTAGCCCCATGGCCATGTCCGCCAACGACGCCTTCGCCACCGGCGGCCGTCGCGGCCGCCGCCGCGGACGCCGGCGGGGCAAGGGCGCCCTGTCCGAGATCAACGTCACCCCGCTGGTCGACGTCATGCTGGTGCTGCTGATCATCTTCATGATCAGCGCTCCGCTGCTGACCGCCGGCGTGCCGCTGGAGCTGCCCAAGACCGAGGCCGCCGCCCTGCAGAACCAGCAGGAGCCGATCACGGTGTCGATCAAGGCCGACGGCGCGGTATTCATCGGCGAGGGCGAGGTCCCGTTCGGCGAGCTGGCCCCGCGCATCTCGTCGATCGCCGGCGACGGCTACGACAAGCCGATCTTCGTGCGCGCCGACGGCAAGGCCAACTACGCGACCGTCGCCCAGGTGATGGCCGCCCTGTCCAACGCCGGCTTCGCCAAGATCAACCTGCTGACCGACACCGGCGGCCCCTCGTCGGGCGCTTCGGCCAAGGCTGACGGCGCGGGCGACCTGCGTCCGGCGCAGTGAGGCGGTCGCCCGGTGACCCGTAGGGACGACAAGACCAACTTCTCTCCGGCCCTGGTCGGGTCGATCGGCCTCCACGTGCTAGTGGTGGCCGCGATCCTGATCGGCCCGTGGAAGCCGTCCAAGCCGGTGATCATCGGCGAGAGCGTGCCGGTAACCATCGTCACCGAGGGGCCGACCAACGTGCGGCCGGCGATCGAGGACGTCGTCGACCAGACCGCCCAGACCGAGGAGCCCACGCCCGAGGCCGACCCGCAGCCGCCGGCTCCCGTGCCCGCGCCGGTCCCCACCCCGGCCCCCGCGCCGCCCAAGACCGCGACGCCGGCCCCGACGCCCAAGCCCACCCCGACCAAGCCGGTCCCGGCCAAGCCCGAGCCCGACTTCTTCGCCTCGTTGGAAAAGACCCTGGCCAAGACGCCCAAGGCGACCGGCAAGCCCGTGGCCAACGCGCCCAAGGGCCCGACCCGTCCGGAGACCGCCACCCAGGCCCGTCCGGGCGCCGGGGCGATGACCGGCCTGCAGGCCGCGGCCATCAACGGCATGAAAGACGAGATCCAGCGCCGCTGGAACCCCAACTGCGAGGTCGAGGGCGGCGCGGCCGTCCAGGTCAAGGTCAGCTTCAAGCTGGCGACCGGCGGGCGCATCGTGGGCCAGGTGACGGCCGGCGACGCCGAGCGTTCGTCCGATCCGGTGGTCAAGGCCGCCGCCGACCGGGCGATCCGCGCGGTCTACCAGTCGGCGCCCTTCGAAGGCCTGCCGCCGGACTATTATGGCCAGCAACTCAATTTGAACTTCAAGGCGCGCGACGCTTGCGCGGCGCGATAGGGAGGACCCGAAGCATGAACCTGAAGTCCGTCTTCAAAGGCCTGACGACCGCCGCCGTCCTGGCGTTGTCCGTGGCCGCCTTCGCGCCGACCGTCGCCCGCGCCCAGATCGAGGTCGACATCGACAAGGGCGCGGTCAAGCCGCTGCCGGTGGCCATCCCCGCCTTCTCGGGCGGCGGGCGCGGGGCCGAGATCTCGCAGGTCATCAGCGGCAATCTGGAACGCTCGGGCCTGTTCCAGCCGCTGAACGTCGCCAACGTCGCCGACAAGCTGGCCGACGTGAACGTCCAGCCGCGCTTCCCCGACTGGCAGGCCACCGGGGCCCAGGCCCTGATCAACGGCCAGGTCACGGTCGGCGCCGACGGCGTGCTGCGCGTCGACTTCCGCCTGTGGGACACCTTCAGCCAGCAGCAGCTGCTGGGCCTGCAGTTCACCTCGACGGCCGAGAACTGGCGCCGCGTGGCCCACAAGATCAGCGACGCGGTCTATGAGCGCCTGACCGGCGAGAAGGGCTATTTCGACACCCGCGTGGTGTTCGTGGCCGAGAGCGGCTCCAAGCTGGCCCGGGTCAAGAAGCTGGCGATCATGGACCAGGACGGCGCCAACCCGCAGTACCTGACCGACGGTTCGTACATCGTCATGACCCCGCGCTTCTCCTCGACCAGCCAGGAGATCACCTACATGGCGCTGCGGCCCACGGGGTCGAGCATCTATCTGACCAACCTGGAGACGGCCCGCACCGAGACCATCGGCAAGTTCCCGGGCATGGTCTTCGCCCCGCGCTTCTCGCCGGACGGCAGCAAGGTGGCCTTCTCGGTCGAGAAGGGCGGCAACAGCGACATCTACGTGCTGGACCTGCGCAGCCGGCAGTCGACGCGGATCACCACAGACCCGGCCATCGACACCTCGCCGTCGTTCTCGCCGGACGGCAGCCGCATCGTGTTCAACTCCGACCGCGGCGGCCAGGCCCAGATCTACGTGATGAACGTCGACGGCAGCGGCGTGCGTCGCATCTCGTACGGCGGCGGCCGCTACACCACGCCGGTGTGGAGCCCGCGCGGCGACTACATCGCCTTCACCAAGCAGACCGGCGGCGAATTCCACATCGGGGTGATGAAGCCCGACGGCGGCGACGAGCGCCTGCTGACCACCAGCTACCTGGACGAAGGCCCCACCTGGGCCCCCAACGGCCGGGTGCTGATGTTCTCGCGCGAGAGCTCCAGCGGCAATTCGCGGCTGTGGACGGTGGACATCACCGGCCGGATCCTGCGCCCCGCCGCCTATACCGGCGCCGCCTCGGACCCCGCCTGGTCGCCGCTGCTGGATTGATCCACACGACTTTGAGGCAACCTCTGCCGTAAAGGCGCGTTGCCTTAGAGTCGTTCATCCGACGTTCACCCGCCAGGTGAAACCACGTGGGCGTGCGACATTCTGACGCCATTGTGAGGTGCAAGGTACGATTTGGCGCGGCGCCACGAAGGCTACACGCGTTAGAAGTATGAACCTTGGCCGTGGACTTGAGGAGAAACTGGATGAGCTTCGACACCCAACGCGTTGCTAGACTGGCGATGATCGGCCTGGCCGCCGCCTCGCTCGCCGCCTGTGCTTCGCGGCCGAAGCCGCAGGGCCCCGCGGCGCCGACGCAACCGGCCCCGACCCAGCCCGAGGCTCCCTATACGCCTCCGGCCACGCCGCAATCGCCGGTCAACCAGGGCCCGCTGCCGGGCACGGTGCAGGACTTCGTGATCAACATCGGCGATCGCATCTACTTCGCCACCGACAGCTACGACGTCACCCCCGACGCCCAGGCGGTGCTGGCGGCCCAAGCCCAGTGGCTGAACCGCTATCCGGCCGTGCGCGTGCGCATCGAAGGCAACGCCGACGAACGCGGCACCCGCGAGTACAACCTGGCCCTGGGCGCCCGTCGCGCCAACGCCGTCCGCGAAGTGCTGATCGGCGCGGGCGTCTCGGCCTCGCGCATCGAGTCCCTGTCGTACGGCAAGGAACGTCCGATCGATCCGGGCACGGGCGAAGATTCCTGGGCCAAGAACCGTAACGCCCGCACCGCCATCACCGACGGCGCGCGGTAAGACCGATATCCCCGTCTCCGCCTGGAGACGGGGCTTCGACGCTGTCATCCCGGAAGCGCCCGCGCTTTCGGGATGACGACGTTTTGAGATGCCGACCTTTTGAGATGCCGCCGGGCGCGATCTCGTCCCATCGTGACGCCCTGGCCTCTAGCGCCGCACTTTTGTCCGCAACCGGGGCATAATCGCCGACATGAAGCTGAAAGCCGCTCTGCTCGCCTCGGTCCTGGCGCTCACCGCCATGCCCGCCCTCGTCACGCCTTCCCTGTCCATGGCCCAGACCGCCATGCCCGACCCGCTGGACGACCGTTCGGTCAAGCGGCTGGACAAGATGGAGAAGGTGGTCCGCGAGCTGCGGGCGATCGTCTTCCAGGGCCGCGACACCGGCAAGCCGGTGGTGGTGCAGGCCGCCGAGACCGACGCCCAGATCGCGGCGCTGTCGGAAAAGCTGGCCGACCTGGAACAGACCCTGACCAAGCTGAACGGCCAGAACGAAAGCCTGACCCACGACCTGGACGTGGCGCGGCAGGCCAATGACGGCCAGAAGGCCCGCGCCGACGCGCTGGACCAGCGCCTGGCCGCCCTGGAGAAGCGTCTCGCCGACCAGGAGGCCGCCGCGGCCGCCGCGGCGGCGGCGACCCCGGCCGCGCCCGCCGCTGTCGCGACCCCCACCGATCCGAACGCCGCCTTCAAGTCGGCCCGCCAGCTGCTGCTGGACGGCGACTACGGCGGCGCCGAACAGGCCTTCGGCGGCTATGTCGAGGCCTTCCCCGACAGCGCCAAGGCGCCGGAAGCCCGCTACTGGCTGGGCGAGACCCAGTTCGTGCGCGAGGCCTACAGCGACGCCGCCGGCAACTATCTGGGTTCGCTGCGCGGCTGGCCGCAGACCAGCTGGGCGCCCGACGCGGTGGTGAAGCTGTCGCGCTCGCTGGTGGCGCTGAAGAAGCCCGCCGACGCCTGCAAGGCCCTGGACGAACTGAGCAAGCGCTACCCCAAGGCGCCGAACGCGGTCGTCTCCAAGGCCACCGCCACCCGCGTCCAGGCCAAGTGCGCGACGTAGCGCTCCAGATCTATTGATCCGCTCATCCCGGCGAATGCCGGGACCCAGATGGAATGGCGGTGTGATGGGTTCCTCGAACTCAGCGCTTGTCCAATCAGCCCGAGCGCCTCTGGATCTGGGGCCCGGCATTCGCCGGGATGAGCGGAACGAGGAGGGGCGCATGATCACATCCTTCACCGCCGTCCTCGACCGCCGCCTGCGTCCGGACGCCGCCGCGCCGCTGGCCGTCGGTTTTTCCGGCGGCGGCGACAGCCTGGCCCTGCTGATCCTGACCCTGGACTGGGCCCGCGCCCACGGCCGTCCTGTCATCAGCCTGACCGTCGACCATGGGCTGAACCCCGCCAGCGCCGCCTGGACCGCCGACGCCGTCGCCAAGGCCCGCGCCCTGGGGGCTGAGGCGCGCGCCCTGGCCTGGACCGGGTCCAAGCCCGCCACCGGCCTTTCCGCCGCCGCCCGCGCCGCGCGCCACGCCCTGCTGGGCGAGGCCGCCCGCGCCGCCGGGGCGCGCGTCCTGCTGCTGGGCCACACCCGCGACGACCTGGCCGAGGCGGCCGTGATGCGGGCCGGGGGCTCGACGGTGTCCGATCCCCGCGCCTGGGCGCCGTCGCCGGCCTGGCCGGAAGGGCGCGGCGTGTTCGTGTTGCGCCCCCTGCTTGAGGTGGGACGCGTCGATCTTCGCGATTGGCTGGCCGCGCGGGGCGAGACCTGGCTGGACGACCCGGCCAACGCCGATCCCCGGTCGGCCCGGGCCAGGGCGCGGCGGTCGCTCGCCGCTTCCGACGCGCCCGGCGGACCGGAGGAGGGGGCGGACAGGCCGATGGAGGCCGCGCCTTCGCCGTTCCAGGGAGGAGAAGGCTGGCTCGCGCTCGCCCGAACGGCTCCCGCCGCACACGTCGCCGCAGCCTGCCTGTGCGCGGCCGGGACGACGCGCCCGCCGCGCGGCGAGCGGCTCCAGCGCCTGGTCGCGCGGATCCGGGCCGGCGAGGACTTCACCGCCACCCTGGCCGGGGCGCGGATCGAGGCGGCGGGGGAGGCGGTGTCGTTCTTCCGCGAGCCGGGCGAGGTCAGACGCGTAGGTCCTCCCCTTGTGGTGGAGAAGGCCCTGGACCCCGGCCAACCCGTCGTCTGGGACGGCCGCTGGGAGCTTACCGCCGCCGAGCCCGGCCTGGTCGTGCGCGCCCTGCAGGGCCTCGCCGCCCGCCTGCCCGCCGCGCAACGCCAGGCGCTGAAAGGCTTTCCGCCCGCCGCCCGTCCCGGCCTGCCGGTCGTCCTGGCCCCGGATGGGACGCCGACTTGCCCGATCCTTGCAGAGGCGAAAGCCGTGCGAGCGCGTTGTCTTGTGGTGGATCGTTTCGAGGCGGCGACGGGCCGTGTCGATCAAGAGCCCGCGACATGATATCCCGCGCGTGGCGAAATCGGCCGGGCCGTCCTATCTTGGTAGGTCAGAGACTATCGTTGGGAAGACAACGCGTATGAATTTGAAGACCCTGGGCATCTGGGCGACCATCGTGGTGGTGCTGGCCATGGCCTATCTCGTCGTGAGCCAGGGCGGTAAGCCCGGCGGCAGCGGCGAGGTCAGCTACTCGCAGCTGCTCAAGAACGTCGATAGCGGCGATGTCAAAGAGGCCAACATCAACGGCGACGTCGTCAAGATCCAGCCGAAGACGGGCAAGCCCTATCAGGTGAACGTGCCGCCGAACTCCGAGGACCTGGTCAAGCGCCTGGAGGCGCGCGGTTCCTCGATCGTCTACCAGAAGAGCGGCTTCAGCCCCTTGGCCCTGCTGTTCAACATGCTGCCGATCCTGCTGCTGATCGGCGTGTGGATCTTCTTCATGCGTCAGATGCAGGGCGGCACCAAGGGCGCCATGGGCTTCGGCAAGTCCAAGGCCCGGCTGCTGACCGAGAACAAGAACCGCGTGCTCTTCGACGACGTCGCCGGCGTCGACGAGGCCAAGGAAGAGCTGCAGGAAGTGGTCGAGTTCCTGAAGGACCCGGCCAAGTTCCAGCGCCTGGGCGGCAAGATCCCCAAGGGCGCCCTGCTGGTCGGCCCTCCCGGCACCGGCAAGACCCTGATCGCCCGCGCCGTGGCCGGTGAAGCCGGCGTGCCGTTCTTCACCATCTCCGGTTCGGACTTCGTCGAGATGTTCGTCGGCGTCGGCGCCAGCCGCGTGCGCGACATGTTCGAGCAGGCCAAGAAGAACGCCCCCTGCATCATCTTCATCGACGAGATCGACGCCGTCGGCCGCCATCGCGGCGCCGGCCTGGGCGGCGGCAACGACGAGCGCGAGCAGACCCTCAACCAGCTGCTGGTCGAGATGGACGGCTTCGAGGCCAACGAAGGCATCATCCTGATCGCCGCCACCAACCGTCCCGACGTGCTGGACCCGGCCCTGCTGCGTCCGGGCCGCTTCGACCGTCAGGTCGTGGTGCCCAATCCGGACGTCTCGGGCCGCGAGAAGATCATCCGCGTGCACATGAAGAACGTGCCGCTGGCCGCCGACGTCGACGTCAAGACTCTGGCCCGCGGCACCCCCGGCTTCTCGGGCGCCGACCTGGCCAACCTGGTCAACGAGGCGGCCCTGACCGCCGCGCGCAAGAACCGCCGCATGGTCACCATGCACGACTTCGAGCACGCCAAGGACAAGGTCATGATGGGCGCCGAGCGCCGCTCGATGGCCATGAGCGAGGACGAGAAGAAGCTGACGGCCTATCACGAGGGCGGCCACGCCATCGTGGCCCTCAACGTCGCCGTCGCCGACCCGGTCCACAAGGCCACCATCGTGCCGCGCGGCCGGGCCCTGGGCATGGTCATGCAGCTGCCCGAGGGCGACCGCTACTCGATGAGCTACGACATGATGACCTCGCGCCTGGCCATCATGATGGCCGGCCGCGTGGCGGAAGAGCTGATCTTCGGCAAGCACAAGATCACCTCGGGCGCCTCCAGCGACATCAGCGCCGCCACCAGCCTGGCCCGCAACATGGTCACCCGCTGGGGCTTCTCGGACGAGCTGGGCACCGTGGCCTACGGCGACAACCAGGACGAGGTGTTCCTGGGCCACTCGGTGGCCCGCACCCAGAACGTCTCGCCCGAGACCATGATGAAGATCGACAGCGAGGTCCGTCGCCTGGTCAAGGGCGGCGAGGACGAGGCCCGCCAGATCCTCACCGAGAAGCTGGACGGCCTGCACTCGGTGGCCAAGGCGCTGCTGGAGTTCGAGACCCTCAGCGGCGACGAGATCATCGGCGTCATGAAGGGCATCCCGCCCGTCCGCGTCGAGGACGAGAGCAACAAGATGCCGACGGGGCCGGTGGCCTCGGTGCCGGTGTCGACGGGCGTCACCGCCTAGGCCTCGGCGTCTCGAGACCAAGTTGGAAGAGCCGGATCGGTCCGCCGATCCGGCTTTTTCTTTGCGCCGGTTCTTTGCATCCCCGCGGCGACGGCGCTAAGCCTGAAGCGGGGCCGCGACGCGCGGCGGGGAGGCATGACATGAAAAACGCGATCATCGCCCTGGCGGGCGCGACGGTGCTGGCCCTGGCGGGCGGGGCCGCCCAGGCCCAGGCCATCCACAAGGACGGCATGACCGGCCCCGAAGTGGCGGCCTGGCTCCAGAAGGGCGGCTACAAGGCCGTGCTGAGCAAGGACGACGGCGGCGATCCGCTGATCGACAGCGCCGCCGACGGCCACAGCTTCAAGATCTATTTCTACGACTGCGACGCGACCAAGCGCTGCAAGGCGCTGCAGTTCTCGGCCGGCTTCGACCTGAAGTCCGGCCTGACCCTGGCCAAGGCCAACGAGTGGAACCGCAAGAACCGCTATCTGAAGGTCTATCTCGACGACGACGGCGACCCCTACGTCCAGTACGACGTCAACGTGAACGCCGGCCGCACGATCCCGGGCCTGGACGACGACTTCAGCGTCTGGACCGGCATGATCGGCGACTTCACCACCTTCATCGACTGGTAGGGCTGCGAACGCCCCCTCCGTCACGTCGCTGCGCGACGCGCCACCTCCCCCGTACGGGGGAGGAGAGGCCGGTTCCGCTTCCTCCTCACCCGCAACGCGGGGGAGGTGGCGCGATGCGAATACGCATCGTGACGGAGGGGGCGTCGCGGGCCTAAAACCCCGTCCATGACATCCCAACACCCTCGCCCCCGCGTCATGGGGATCGTCAACGTCACGCCCGACAGCTTCTCGGACGGCGGGCGGTTCCTCGATCCCGGCGCGGCGCTGGACCAGGCGCGGCGGCTGATCGACCAGGGCGCCGACATCCTCGACATCGGCGGCGAGAGCACCCGGCCCGGCGCGACGCCCGTGCCGGCCGCCGAGGAGATCGCCCGCGTGGTCCCGCTGATCGAGGCGATCCGCGCCACCAGCGACGTCGCCGTCTCGATCGACACCATGAAGCCCGCCGTGGCCCGCGCCGCCGTCGCCGCCGGGGCCACGATCTGGAACGACGTGGCCGCCCTGCGCTTCGCGCCCGATGCGCCCGAGATCGCCGCCGAACTGGGCTGCGAGGTGGTGCTGATGCACATGCTGGGCGAGCCGGGGACCATGCAGGACGCCCCGCGCTACGACGACGTCGTGGCCGAGGTCGAGGCCTTCCTGCTGGCCCGCGCCTTCACCGCCATGGCCGCCGGGGTGGCGCGCGAGAAGATCTGGCTCGACCCGGGCATCGGCTTCGGCAAGACCCCGACCCACAACCTGGCCCTGCTGGCCGCCCTGCCGCGCTTCAAGGCCCTGGGCTATCCGATCCTGCTGGGCGCCAGCCGCAAGCGTTTCATCGCCGCCCTGGACCCGCTGGGGGCGGAGGCGGGCGACCGCCTGGGCGGCTCCCTTGCGGCCCACCTGCACGGCGCGGCGGCCGGCGTGGCGGCGGTGCGCGTCCACGACGTGCGCGAGACGGTCCAGGCGCTGACGGTGTGGGGCGCGATCGGCGGTGCGGGCTAGACCCGCGCCAGTCCCGCCCGCTGCGGCAAGGTCTCCGGCGTCCGCACGTCCCAGGCCAGGCCCAGGCGCTCCAACAGGCGGATGAAGGCGAAGCCCCAGTCGGCTTGCCCGGGATACAATCCCAGCCTCGCCGAGCCCGGCCAGGCGTGGTGGTTGTTGTGCCAGGCCTCGCCCATGGTCGGGATCGCCGCCCAGGGCACGTCGTGTGCCTGGACGCCCGAGGCGGTCACCAGCCAGCGCTGCGGTCCGGTGGTGTGCGCCAGGCGGCCGACGTACCAGTGGCCGGTCACCGACACGCAGACCCGCGCGCAGACGCCCCACAGCAGCCACGACCAGCCGCCCAGCGCGAACAGGACGACCGCCACGGGCAGCTGCTGCAGCATCCAGGTGCGTTCCAGGAAGCGGTAGAACCGGTCGTCGGCGATCCGGGCCGGGATCGCCTGGCGCGGCGCCGCGTCCAGCACCAGCCGGCCGTGCAGGTTCCAGGCGTAGTCGGTCCAGAACCCGGCGCGGTTGGCGAGGTACGGGTGACAGGCCGGCTGGCGCTGGCCCCAGTCGCGCAGGTCGTGGGCGGCGATCATGGCCAGCGGCCCGCTCATGCCCACCAGCGTGCCCAGCCACATCATCAGGCGGTCCAGCCACCGGGGGCTTTGGAAACTGCCGTGGATCAGCCGCCGGTGGAAGCCGACCGAGTGGCCGACCAGCAGGGTCGCGCCGATCAGGACGACGAACACGCCGAGCCCGCTCCAGGTGAAGACGAACGGCGCGGCCAGGGCGCCCGCCAGCATCGCGCCCTGCCAGAGCGAGGTCGCCGGCGCCCAGACCACCCGGCCCGCCAGGGCGTCGCCGCCCGCGTCCTCGGCGATGGAATGGACGGCGTAGGGATCGTCGTGAGGGTGCGAACTCATCTGGCGTTTTCCTTTTCGTCCCGGCTCACCACGACCACCACCCAACCGGCGACGGCGCCGCTCAGGCCGAGGACGACCGTCATGATCAGGAAGGGTTTGGGATCGTCGGCGGAGTGAAAGCCGAGGCCCTGGAGGAGCAGGCTGGACGCCATGAAGGTGGCCGGGCCGCCGAACGCCGCGCCCGCCCAGGGCGAGCGCCATCCCAGGGCCCACAGCATCCACCAGCCGGGTATGCCGATCATGATCAGGCCCATGGCCCATATGGTCAGTGTGGAGACAAAGACCGTGAGCATGATCAGAACCGCGCCGACAACCGCCTGTCCGAGAGTCTCCACTTGCGTGGTGGCGAGACCCCCGATCGCGATCGCCGCGCCCGGAAGGCCGGCCCCCGTCAGCGCGCCGGCGACCAGGCCCCTGATCGCGTTCCGCGGCGGCCAGACGGAGTCGTGGCGGGCCGTCGCGCTCATCGGTCGGCGCCTTGCGAGCCGTAGGCCGCTCCTGCCGCCACCCAGCCCACGACCGCGCCGATCAGGGCCAACACGCCGGCCATCGGCAGGAGCCCCCAGGGCTGGTCGGCCAGGCGTGGGTTGAGCCCCAGACCGAGCATCCAGGACACGACAAGGGTCGCCACGCCGCCGAACCCCGCGCCAGCCCATCGTGAGCGCCATCCCAAGGCGTGCAATGCGGCCCATCCGGGCAGGCCGACCACGATCAGTCCGCCGGCCCAGACCGGAAGCGAGAACAGGAAAAACAGGAACGCGACCATCACGCCGTTCCAGAACGCCTCGAAACCGCCCTGCATCAGGCTGGCGATCGACACCACGACGACGACCACGGCCGCGAGCGACCCTGATCCCGTGAAGGTTCCGGCGGCCAGGGCCCGGGCGACCCTTCCAGGCGACAAGGCGGAGGCGCGGCGATCGATCAGAGCGGCGTCCATGGCGGTATCCTCGGTTGAAGATAAGCTATTCCTTAAATACCTTATCGCTAATTTGCAAGCGGTTAGCGAAGCGCTTAAATACCTTCCCATGCAGCGCGTGTTCGAAGCCCTCTCCTCGACGGTCCGCCGGAAGATCCTGGCCTATCTGGCCCATGCCGATCTGACGGCGGGGGACATCGCCTCGCGCTTTTCGATCTCCAAGCCGGCGGTGTCGCAACACCTGTCGATCCTGGAGGCGGCGGGCCTGGTGCGCAGCGAGAAGCGCGGCCAGTTCGTGCACTACAGCCTGGTGCGCGACAGCCTGGTCAATACGCTGAACGACTTCGTCCAGGAGGTCTGCCCGGTGTCCAAGCCGCTGAAGACCGAAAGCGCCCGCCTGAAGGACGAGCGCGAGGCCTAGCCGACCGCCGCGCCCATGCTAGCCTTCTTCCAAAAGGGAGGGGCCGATGCTGCGGATCGAACCAGCCGAGGGGCTGCGCCAGGCGGCGCAGGCGGATTGGCGGACGCTGGGCGCGATCACCGCCGAGGCCTTCGCCGAGGACCCGGTCGCCACCTGGACCTTCGACGGCAAGCCCTGCCTGAAGCCCGTGTTCCAGCGCCTGGCGCGGGACGTCTACCTGCCGCGCGGGATTTGCCACCTGGCGGACGGCGACAGGGGCGCGACCATGTGGCTGCCACCGGGACCGAGCAAGGAACTGCCGCCGCTGTCGCTGCTGGGCGCGGCGGCCCGGCTGCTGGTCGACGGCGGGCCCAAGGCCATGAAGCGCGCCCTGGCCGTCGACGCCGAGATGGTGCGCCGCAAGCCCAAGGCGCCCCACGTCTACCTGTTCACGATCGGCGTGCTGAGCGAGGCACGGGGCAAGGGGCTGGGGCGGCGGCTGCTGGCGCCGGTCCTGGCCGGCTGCGACGCGGCGGGCCTGCCGGCCTATCTGGAGAACAGCAATCCGGCCAACACCCCGCTCTACGAAGGGGCGGGATTCCGCACGCTGGAGGTCTTCGCCCCCGCGCCCGGCGCCCCGCCGCTGGCGGCGATGTGGCGGGAGCCGCGCGCCTGACCCAGGCCTCTTGCGTCCGCCCCCTTGCGTCCAGGGACGAAACCGCCAAGCTGCGCGGCCTAGTCGGGAGACCCCATGCGTTCCGTTCTCATCGCCGCCGCGCTCGCCGCCCTCCTGGCCCTGGCCGGCCCCGCCTCCGCCGCCGAGCCCGCGCCCAAGCCGGCCAAGGTCCAGCCCGTCCTGAAGACCGTCGCCGCCGATGTCGACGCCAAGGCGCTGGAGGCCACGATCCGGTCGCTGGTGGGCTTCGGCACCCGCCACACCCTGTCGGACACCACCTCGGACACCCGGGGCATCGGCGCCGCGCGGCGCTGGACGGCGGCGCGGTTCGCGGCGATCTCCAAGGACTGCGACGGCTGCCTGACGGTCGAGACGCCCAGCAAGACCTTCACCGGCAAGCGGGCGCCGAACGGCGTCGAGATCGTCGACGTGCTGGGGATCCAGCGCGGGACCACCGATCCGGACCGGGTGGTGATCATCGCCGGCCACATCGACAGCCGGGTCAACGACGTGATGGACGCCACGACCGACGCGCCCGGCGCCAACGACGACGGCTCGGGCGTGGCGGCGGTGCTGGAGGCGGCGCGGGTGCTGTCCAAGCACAAATTCCCGGCCACCATCGTCTATGCGGTGCTGTCGGGCGAGGAGCAGGGCCTGTTCGGCGGCCAGCTGCTGGCCCAGACCGCCAAGGAGAAGGGCTGGAAGGTCGAGGCCGACCTCAACAACGACATCGTCGGCAATGTCCACGGCATCGGCGGGACCGTGGACCGGACCCACGTGCGGGTGTTCTCGGAAGGCACCAAGGCGGTCGAGACGCCGGAACAGGCCAACACCCGGCGCTACAACGGCGGCGAGGTCGACAGCCCGTCGCGCAACCTGGCCCGGTTCATGGACGGCCTGGCCGACCGCTACGTGAAGGGGCTGGACGTGGTGATGGTCTACCGCACCGACCGCTACGGCCGGGGCGGCGACCAGGTGCCGGTGCTGGAGGCCGGCTATCCGGCCGTGCGGGTCACCGAGGCGGCCGAGCACTACGACCGCCAGCACCAGACCGTCCGCACCGAGAACGGCCGGGCCTATGGCGATGTGATCGAGGGCGTGGACTTCCCGTATCTGGCCCAGGTGACGCGGCTGAACGCCGTGACCCTGGCCGCCCTGGCCTCGGCCCCGGCCCCGCCGTCGGGCGTCAAGATCGAGGGCGCGGTCAGCGCCGACACCAAGGTCTCGTGGACGGCCGTCCCGGGCGCGGCCGGCTACCGCGTCTGGTGGCGCGGCACGACCGAGCCGCGGTGGAGCCGCGCGCGGGCGGTCGGGGCGGAGACCTCGACGACGCTGAAGAATGTGGTGATCGACGACTGGTTCTTCGGGGTGTCGTCGGTCAGCGCCGACGGCTGGGAGAGCCCGGTGGTGTTCCCCGGGGCGGCGGGGAGCTTCGAGAGCGTGGGGAAGTAGGTCCGGACGTCGGGCTGTAGCCACTTGCCCCCTACGGACCGCTTCGCGGTCGTCTTCCCCCATAGGGGGAAGAGCCGCGCGGCGAAGGCTCCGCCCCCTACGGGGGCGGACAGGCGACGAAGTCGCCAGGTGAGGGCAAGTGGGTGAGCCACCGTCCAAGGCGCCTACCCCATACCCCCGACTCCCCGCTAGAAGAGCCCATGACCAGCGCCCCCCACCAAGGCCGCGTGCTCGTCCTCGCCGGATCGGATTCCGGCGGCGGGGCGGGGATCCAGGCCGACATCAAGACCATCACCGCCCTCGGCGGCTACGCGGCCACGGCGATCACGGCGATCACCGTGCAGAACACCCTGGGCGTCACCGGCGTCCACCCGATCCCGCTGGAGATCGTCGAGGCCCAGGCCCGCGCCGTGCTGGACGACATCGGGGCCGACGCCTTCAAGACCGGCATGCTGGGCGACGCCGCCACGGTCGAGGTCGTGGCCCGGGTGCTGGACAGCGCCCCAAAAACACGAAATGGGGCCGTCCCCGCCGTCATCGACCCGGTGATGATCGCCAAGGGCGGCGCCTCGCTGCTGGCCGAGCAGGCGATCGGGGCGCTGAAGAGCCTGCTGGTCCCGCGCGCGGCCCTTCTGACCCCCAACGCCCCCGAGGCCGCCGCCCTGACCGGTCTCGCGGTCGAGACCACCGACGACCTGCGCCGGGCCGGCGAGGCCCTCTTGGAGCTGGGCGCCCACGCGGTGCTGATGAAGGGCGGCCACGTCGCGGGCGAGCGGGTCGTGGACCTGCTGATCACCCGCCAGGGCGAGACCGCCTTCGAGGGCGAGCGGATCGAGACCCGCCACACCCACGGCACCGGCTGCACCCTGGCCAGCGCCTGCGCCACGGGCCTGGCCCAGGGCCTGGGCCTGACGGAGTCGGTGGCCCGGGCCTGGAACTACGTCCACGAGGCCATGCTGCGCGCTCCGGGCTTCGGGGCGGGGCACGGTCCGCTGGATCATGCGTGGGTGGTGCGGAAATGAGCGACCTGGAAGCCCGCCTCGTCGACATCGTCCGCAGCGTCCCGACCACGATGCAGGTGCTGCGCACGGCCCGCGACCTGGGCCTGCCCGACGCCATGGTCTTTTCCGGCGCCGTCTACCAGCCGGTCTGGAACCACCTGACCGGCCGGGCGCCGGACTACGGGATCAAGGACTACGACCTGGCCTATCACGACGCGTCCGACACTTCGTACGAGGCCGAGGACGTGGTCATCAAACGGGTGGCCGCCGCGTTCGAGCCGCCGCTGCGCGACCTGGTCGAGGTGCGCAACCAGGCCCGCGTCCATCTGTGGTTCGAGAAGAAGTTCGGGGCCGACGAGCCCTATCCGCCGCTGGAGTCCAGCGCCGAGGCTCTGAAGCGCTTCGTGGCCACGGCCTTCTGCGTGGGCGTGCGGATGGAGGCCGACGACAGCCTGTCGGTGTTCGCGCCGTTCGGCCTGGACGACCTGTTCGCCCTGTATCTGCGGCCCAACCCGCTGCGGGTGAAGGGGGCGGGCGGCTGGGCGCGCACGACGGGCTCGGCCCAGGCGCGCTGGCCGGAGATCACGGTCGAGGGGCAGTGAAGACCCCCTCAGTCGCTCCGCGACAGCTCCCCCAGAGGGGGAGCCGCCGCTACATTGTCCCGCGTGACAATGTTCGAATTGATCCATGCTGGGGCGATGGTTAGGCGTTGAGGAACAGGAGCCCCGCCATGCGCCAGTGGACCGTCGACGCCTTCGCCTCCGGCCCGTTCAAGGGCAATCCGGCCTGCGTGGTCGAGCCGTTCGACGCCTGGCCCGAGACGGCCTGGATGCAGGCCCTGGCGGCCGAGAACAACCAGGCCGAAACCGCCTTCCTGCTGCGCACCGCCGATCCGGCGCGGTTCGGCCTGCGCTGGTTCACCCCGACGGTCGAGGCCCCGATCTGCGGCCACGCCACCCTGGCCAGCGCCCATGCCCTGTTCGAGGAGGTGGGCGTCGACGTCCCGCTGCTGACCTTCGACACCCTGTCGGGCGCGCTGACCGTGCGCCGGGTCGACGGTGTGTTCGGCGGGCGGGGGCTGGAGATGGACTTCCCGGCCGATCCGCCGCGGCGGGTCGAGGCGGGGCCGGACCTGGCCAAGGCCCTGGGCGTGGAGCCCCTGGAGGTCTGGGCGGGGCAGTACCTGCTGGCCGTGGTCGCCGACGAGGCGACGGTGCGCGGGCTGTCGCCCGACCTGGCGCTGCTGAACACGGTCGGCGGCGGCCTGGCCAAGGGCGGGGCGGGTCAGGCGATCGTCGCCGCCCTGGCCGATCCGGGGCGGGACTACGCGGTGGTCAGCCGGTTCTTCGCGCCGGGCTGCGGCATTCCCGAGGATCCGACCACGGGTTCGGCCCACTGCATCCTCATGCCGTTCTTCGGCGAGCGGCTGGGGGCGGCGACCCTGCGGTTCCACCAGGCCTGTCCCGGGCGGGGCGGGGACCTGGAATGCGAAAACCGCGGCGCGCGCGTTCTGTTGCGCGGCCGCGGCTTCACGATGGTGGAGAGCCGGCTGAGGGTGGAACCGGCTCTCCGTTAGCCCTCACGGGCCTAGTAGCGACGGCCGTAGCGGTCGCCGTCGTGGCGCTCGTAGCGGATCTGGGCGCTGATGCGGTCGTAGCGGCGATCCAGGTCGGCGCGTTCCCAGCCGCTCAGGCCGCCGCGACGATAGCGGCTTTCCAGACGGGCGGTTTCACGCAGGTCGCCCTTCAGGCGCCAGGCTTCGTTGCGAGTCAGGCCGCCGCTGCGGATGCCCATGTCGATCCGCTGGTCCAGGCGGGCGACACGGTCGCCGCCGACGTCCTGGTAGCCGCGGTCATAGCCACGGTCGTAGCCGGGACCGGGGCCATAGGCCTGGGCCGAGGCGACAGCGGGGACGGCGGCGGCGACAGCCGAGACCGCGGCGATCGAAAGCAGAATCTTTTTCATCGGTACGGTTCCTCTTGAACATTTCCGACGCCCGACGGGGACGACGTTGACGACAAGAGACCACACCCAGCCTGAAGCGGTTCTGAGCCGCTCGTTATGTTCTGTTCAGGTACCTGAACACCCCAAACGCCCGCTCATCCCGGCGAATGCCGGGACCCAGATCCCAAGGCGTCTGGGCTGGTTGGATGAACGCCGAGCTTCTGGAGCCCGCCACACCGTTATTCCATCTGGGTCCCGGCATTCGCCGGGATGAGCGGAGCTGTTAAGCCGCAGCCGTCTTCGCGCCGTCGCGCCGGGCGATGGCCACGGCGGTCTCGATGGCGTCGTACAGCTTGGTGACCTCGATCGGCTTGGCGACGTGGCCGTCCATGCCGGCGGCCATGTAGCCCTCGACCTGGTGGACCAGGGCGTTGGCGGTGACCGCGACGATCGGGATGCGTTTGCGGCTCTCGCTGACCTCGAGCGCGCGGATGGTGCGGGCCGCCTCGACGCCGTCCATCACCGGCATGTGGATGTCCATCAGGACGATGTCGTGGCCGCCGCGCTTCCAGGCTTCGACGCAGGCCGCGCCGTCGGCCACCAGCTCGACCTCGGCGCCCAGCGGGGCCAGGACGGCGGCGATGACCTTCTGGTTGGTCGGATTGTCGTCGGCGGCCAGCACCCGCAGGCGGCGCTCGGATTCGATCGGCGGCGGGGCCGCCTCGACCTGGGCCGGCACGGTCGCCTCGCCGCGCGGCATGGCCACCACGACGGTGAAGGTCGAGCCCTGGCCCTCGCGGCTCTGCACATGCACGCCGCCGCCCATCAGGGTGGCCAGCTCGTTGCAGATCGACAGGCCCAGGCCCGAGCCGCCGAACCGGCGGGTGGTCGAGCTGTCGGCCTGGACGAACTTGTCGAACAGGCGGGGCAGGGTCTCGGCGTCGATGCCGATGCCGGTGTCGACCACGTCGACGCGCAGGCCGCTGCCGTCGTCGGCCGAGGCGAAGCGCACCGAGACGCTGCCTTCCAGCGTGAACTTCAGGGCGTTGGAGACCAGGTTGCCCAGGATCTGGCGCAGGCGGTCGGCGTCGCCGCGCCACGAACCCAGGGCTTCGGGCGCGACGAAGACGCCGAACTCCAGGTTCTTGGCCCGGGCCTGGGTGGTGTAGGACTCGCGGACCGACAGGGCCAGGCTGGCCAGGTCGAAGTCGCGCTCCACCAGGTCCAGGCGCCCGGCCTCGATCTTCGACAGGTCCAGCACGTCGTTGAGCACCGACAGCAGCAGGCCGCCGGATTCGCGGATCACCGACAGGCGCTCGCGCTGGGCGGGGCTGAGCTCGCCCATGGCCATCACCTCGGTCATGGCCAGCACCCCGTTCAGCGGGGTGCGGATCTCGTGGCTCATATTGGCCAGGAAGTGCGACTTCAGGACATTGGCGGCGTTGGCGTCGTCGCGCGCCTTGACCAGTTCGGCCATGGCGCCGCGCAGGTCGTGGTCGTTGATCTCCAGCCGCGAGACCAGATGGTTGAAGCTGTCGGTCAGGCTCTGGAAGACGTCGTCGTCGGCGGCCTGCTCCACCGGCTTGAACTGGCCGTTGGCGGCCACTTCGCGCATGGCGTTGGACAGGCGCTCCATCGGCTTGGTCATGCGGCGGGCCAGGCCGTTGGCCAGCAGGATCGCCAGGCCGGCCGAGCCGAAGAACAGGGTGCCGGTCAGGGCCAGGTCGCGGGCCACGATGTCGGTCAGGCTGGGGCGGCGGGCCGCCAGGGACAGGGTGCCGACCTGGCGCGACCCCAACTTCACGGGGCGGACCAGGGTGTCGACTTCGGAATCCTTGGCCGCGCCCACCTGGGCCACGGGCTGGCCGCTCATGTCGATCAGGCTGACGGAGACGACGTTGGGCGCCTTGGCCACCGCCTCGAGGGCGCGATAGACGCCGACGGTGTTGTGGTCGGCCATCGGCGCGGCGGCGCCGGCCGCCACCATCTGGGCCAGGATTTCATGATTGGCCCGGGATTCCTGGCGGGCGACGCTCCACTGCTGGACCATGAAGCATAGGCAAGCCGCCAGCAGCGCGACCACCGTGGTGGTCAGCGCGACAGCCGAAATCCGCGCCTGCAGAGGCGCGTGAGTCGCGGCTTCAGAGCTGCGGCTGTCGTCGATCATTTCCCGTCCCAGGAGAATCCTAGAGGTCGAGCTTGCCCCAATCTTCCTAACGCTTCGCTTCCAAGATACAGCGGCCCCGCGACAAAACAACGTTAACGCGCATTTCTCATTGCACAGTTCTTAACTTTTCGTTTACCTCTATCCTTAGTCTTTCATTAAGGAGATGGGGCGTGGAAAAGGTTTTTGTCGTCAAGCGTGTGGCCAGCAAGCTGCATGGGACCGAGGCCGCGATCGACGCGGCGATGGTGCAAACCGCCGAAATGATGTCGGAACTCGTCCAAGCCCGTAAGGATCTGGGCCTGTCGCCGACCTTCGCCGCCGACGTCACCAGCAAGGTGATCGCGGCCATGTCCGCTCTGTCGGAAGCTCGCGAAGCCATGGTCTCGGCTCACGCCGACCTGGATGAAAAGCGTCTGCGTCTGGGTGTCCGCACCAAGATGATCGGCTGGGACATGAAGGACGGTTCGTTCGCTTCGGCCGACGTCCAAGGCTCCGAGCGGATCGCCGAAGCCGGCTAATCGAAGCCAGCTAAGCAATATTGCAAGAGTTTAATCCCTAGGGTCTCTAATTCGCGTTAGAGACTCTAGGGATGCACCTGCAAATCGCACCTCTGCTGGGATGGAGCGCCACCTTCTTGGTGTGCGGCTTGGCGTGGATCAAAGGGTCCGCGGCCGAGCGCTGGGGCAGCTTGATCGTGCTGGCCGGATCGGTGGTCGCCCTGATCATCCAGATGGTCCTGCCCCCGCGGCCCGAGGCGATCGCCCTGCTGCTGTCCGAAGGGCTCTATAGCCTCGCCTTCCTGATGCTGGCCCTGCGCTACACCAGCCCCTGGCTGGGCGGCGCGATGCTGCTGCAGGCCACGCAGTTCGGCCTGCACGCCTACTACATCGTCGCCGAGCGCAAACACGACCTGACCTACGGGATCGTCAACAACCTGAATTCCGCCGGGGTGCTGGTCTGCATCCTGTTTGGGATTTTCGCCTCGGCGCGCCGCCGGGCCCGCGCCGCAAAATAATTGCCTGGTACGGACGATTTGTCCGTCGCGCGGCAAAATCTCTCCTTGCCTTCGTCGCCGAAACGGGGTTTCTCGCCGGCGGGCCACATCCCCCCAACGGGATGCAGTCCATCTGTAAGGATGGGAGACATCGCTATGACCACGACCCTCGCCAAGCCGGCGATCCGCCCGGCTCGTCCCGAGTTCTCTTCCGGCCCCTGCGCCAAGCGCCCCGGCTGGACCCCCGAAAATCTCAGAAACGCCGTATTGGGCCGGTCGCACCGCTCCAAGCTGGGCAAGGGCCGCCTGAAGGCCGCCATCGACCAGACGCGCGAAGTGCTGGAAGTCCCCGCCGACTTCCTGATCGGCATCGTCGCCGGTTCGGACACCGGCGCCGTCGAGATGGCGATGTGGTCGATGCTGGGCGCCAAGCCCGTGCAACTGCTGGCCTTCGAGTCCTTCGGCAAGGACTGGGTCACCGACGTGACCAAGCAGCTGAAGCTGCCGAACGTGGAAGTGCTCGACGCGCCCTACGGCCAGCTGCCCGACACCTCCAAGGTCGATCCGGCCAAGGACCTGGTCTTCACCTGGAACGGCACCACCTCGGGCGTCCGCGTCCCGAACGCCGACTTCATCAGCGCCGACCGCGAAGGCATCACCATCTGCGACGCCACCAGCGCCGCCTTCGCCCAGGACCTGGACTGGACCAAGCTCGATGTCGTGACCTTCTCCTGGCAGAAGGCGCTGGGCGGCGAGGGCGCGCACGGGATCCTGATCCTGTCGCCGCGCGCCGTGGCCCGTCTTGAGAGCTACACCCCCGCCTGGCCGATGCCGAAGCTGTTCCGCATGACCAAGGGCGGCAAGATCGCGGCCGACATCTTCGAGGGCGCGACGATCAACACCCCGTCGATGCTCTGCGTCGAAGATGCGCTCGACGCCCTGAAGTGGGCTTCGTCCATCGGCGGCCTGGAAGCCATGCAGGCCCGCGCCGACCAGAACCTGGCCGTGCTGGCCGACTGGGTGGCCAAGACCCCGTGGGTCGAGTTCCTGGCGGCGACGCCGGAAATCCGCTCCAACACCTCGGTGTGCCTCAAGGTCGTCGATCCCAAGATCACGGCGCTGTCGGACGACGCCCAGGCCGACTTCGCCAAGAAGCTGGCCTCGCTGCTCGAGAAGGAGGGCGCGGCCCTCGACATCGGCGGCTATCGCGACGCCCCGGCCGGCCTGCGCATCTGGTGCGGCGCCACCGTCGAGGCCTCGGACCTCGAGGCCCTGACGCCGTGGCTGGACTGGGCGTTCGCGTCCGTCTCGGCCGAACTGGCCGCCGCTTAACCTAGCGCCCTAGAACCCCCTCAGTCGCTCCGCGACAGCTCCCCCGGAGGGGGAGCATCGCAGCGGGCAGGTCCTCCCCCCCTCTGGGGGAGGCAGCCCGAAGGGCCGGAGGGGGCCTTCACCGCACCCCATTCTCCGCAAGGAACCCCGACATGACCGCTCCCCGCGTCCTCATCGCCGACAAGCTCAGCCCCGCCGCCGTCGACATCTTCAAGAACCGCGGCCTGGACTTCGACATCAAGACCGGCCTGTCCAAGGACGAGCTGATCGCCGTGATCGGCGACTATGATGGCATCGCCATCCGCTCGGGCGCCAAGCTCGACAAGGACGTGATCGCCGCCGCCCACAAGCTGCGCGTCATCGCCCGCGCCGGCATCGGCGTCGACAACGTCGACATCCCGGCCGCCACGGCCAAGGGCATCGTGGTGATGAACACCCCGTTCGGCAACTCGATCACCACGGCCGAGCACGCCATCGCCATGATGTTCGCCCTGGCCCGCCAGCTGCCCCAGGCCGACGCCTCCACCCAGGCCGGCAAGTGGGAGAAGAACCGCTTCATGGGCGTGGAGCTGTTCGCCAAGACCCTGGGCCTGATCGGCGCCGGCAACATCGGCGGCATCGTCGCCGACCGGGCGCTGGGCCTGAAGATGAAGGTCGTGGCCTACGACCCCTTCCTGTCGCCGGAACGCGCCATCGAGATGGGCGTCGAGAAGGTCGAGCTGGAAGAGCTGCTGGCCCGCGCCGACGTCATCACCCTGCACACCCCGCTGACCGACAAGACCCGCAACATCCTGTCGGCCGAGAACCTGGCCAAGACCAAGAAGGGCGTGCTGATCGTCAACTGCGCCCGCGGCGGCCTGGTGGACGAGACGGCCCTGCGCAAGCTCCTGGACGACGGCCACGTGGGCGGCGCGGCCTTCGACGTGTTCGTCACCGAGCCGGCCAAGGAGAACCCGCTGTTCGGCTCGGACAAGGTCGTGGCCACCCCGCACCTGGGCGCCAGCACCGCCGAGGCCCAGGAGAACGTGGCCCTGCAGGTCGCCGAACAGGTCAGCGACTACCTGCTGACCGGTGCGGTCACCAACGCCCTGAACAGCCCGTCGATCACGGCGGAAGAGGCCCCCAAGCTGAAGCCGTTCGTGGCCCTGGCCGAGAAGATCGGCGCCCTGGCCGGCCAGATGGTCGACTTCGGCATTTCGGCGATCGACATCGCCTTCGAGGGCGAGGTCTCCAAGCTGAACGTGAAGCCGATGAGCTCGGCGGCCCTGGCCGGAATCCTCAAGCCGATGCTGGCCGAGATCAACATGGTCTCCGCGCCCGCGGTGGCCAAGGAACGCGGCATCACCGTCTCGGAGAGCCGCCAGGAGGTCAGCCCCACCTATGACAGCCTGATGCGCATCACCATCACCACCGAGAAGGGCAAGCGCGCCTTCGCCGGCACGGTGATCGCCGGCGCGCCGCGCATCGTCGAGGTCAAGGGCATGGAGCTGGACGCGGGCTTCTCGCCGGCCATGCTCTACATCAACAACCTGGACAAGCCGGGCTTCATCGGGGCGCTCGGCATGCTGCTGGGCGAGGCGGGCGTCAACATCGCCACCTTCAACCTGGGCCGGGTCTCGGCCGACGAGGACGCCATCGCCCTGGTCGGCGTCGACCAGGCCCCGGACGAGGCCCTGCTGGCCAAGATCCAGGCCCTGCCGCACGTCAAGGAAGCCCGCGCCCTGACGTTCTGATCCTCCTGAACCCTTCTCCCCTTGCGGAAGAAGGTGTCGGCGCAGTCGACGGATGAGGGGTCTCTCGGACCTGAACGCCGCGTCCAGCCTGACCGCTGGGCGCGGCGTTTTCGTTCACGCAACCCCCCACCCGACGGTCCTCCGGACCGCCACCCTCTCCCGCAAGGGGAGAGGGAAGACGGTGCAGACCGCGTGCAGTCGGCGAGAGGATATGGCGGAGGCGCCGTCTCGCCATTTTCAAGCCTCACCGGACCGGCTAGGTGCGGAGGACCTCACCAGGAACCCCGATGTCCATCCGCGCCCGCAAGATCAACCGCATCGTCTTCATCGTCTTCCTGGCCGCGTCGGCCTACGCCCTGGCCCGGGCCCTGCTGCCCGACGACGACAGCGTCGGCCTGATCCCGTGGGACAAGGCCAAGCACTTCATCGTCTTCTATGTGCTGAGCGTCCTGGCCAGCCTGGCCCTGCCGCAGAGCCGGCTGCACCGCATCGGCCTGGTGATCCTGGCGTTCGGCGGTGGGATCGAGGTCCTGCAGGGCCTGGTCGGCCGCGACGCCTCGTGGTTCGACCTGTTCGCCGACGCCTGCGGCATCAGCGCCGCCTTCGGGCCGATGCTGGTCAGCCAGTGGTGGCGCGGCAAGGCACGGTTCTAGATTTCAATTCCGCTCATCCCGGCGAATGCCGGGACCCAGATGGAATGGCCGTGTGGTTGACGCCACAGGCGCTGAGTCCTTCCAATCCACTACCCAGCTTTAGGATCCGGGTCCCGGCATTCGCCGGGATGAGCGGTTCTTGAGAGTTCTCAGAACTTCCCGCCGCGCCCCTCGCCGTCCTTGAACCGCGCGGCGCCGGCGCGGGCCTCGCGGCGCAGCGGCTCCAGCCCGCCGATCCCCTCGACCTTCAGGGCCTCCGCCAGCGAGACGTCCCACTGGGCGAAGGCCGAGGCGCGGTCGGCGCGCAGGCACACCTGCGGGAAGGCGGCGATCTGGGCCGCCAGGGCCTGGGCGGCGGCCAGGGCCTGGCCCGCCGGGACCACGCGGTCGGCCAGGCCCCAGCTCAGCGCCTCGGCCGCCTCGACCGCCCGGCCGGTCAGGATCATGTCCAGCGCCCGGCCCTGGCCGACGATGCGCGGCAGGCGCACCGTGCCGCCGTCGATCAGCGGCACGCCCCAGCGCCGGCAGAACACGCCGAAGATCGCGGCTTCGGAGGCCACCCGCAGGTCGCACCATAGGGCCAGCTCCAGCCCGCCGGCCACCGCGTGGCCCTCGACGGCGGCGATCACCGGCTTGGACAGCTGCCGCCGCGTCGGCCCCATCGGACCCTCGCCGACCGGGTCGTAGCGCTCGCCCTCGCCGGAGGCGGCCACCGCCAGGTCGAAGCCGGCGCAGAACGTCCCGCCGGCCCCGGTCAGCACGGCCACGGCGGCGACCTCGTCGGCCTCGAAGGCGTCGAAGGCGGCGCGCAGTTGCAGGGCCGTCTCGGGGTTCACCGCGTTGCGTTTCTCCGGGCGGTTGATCGTGACGGTCCAGACCGGGCCGTCGGTGGCGACGTCGACTTCGCTCATGTTCAGGCTCCTTCAGCCGCCAGGCGCAGCTCGCGATAGGCCGCCACCAGCGCGTCTTGGCTGAAGGCGAGGTTTCGGCCGCTGGGATTGGGCAGGACCCAGGCCACGGCGCCGCCGAACGGCTCGGCCTGCCGGCCCCAGGGCACGGTCCGGCGGCCCAGCATGGCGCCGTAGGCGGCCTTGCCCAGGAAAGCGACATGGCGCGGCGCCCAGCGGCGGACCCAGGCCTCGAAGCCGGCGGCGGCGTCCACGAGCTCCGACCGCGCCAGGTCGTCGACGCCGGCCGTGGGCCGCTCGACCACGCTGGTGATCCCCAGGCCGTAGGCCAGCAGGTCGGCGTCGTTCTCCGCCGCGATCAGCGCCGGCGTGAACCCGGCCAGATGCAGGACGCGCCAGAACCGGTTGCCGCGCCCGGCGAAATGGTGGCCCGAGGCGGCGGCCGACAGTCCCGGGTTCAGCCCGCAGAACACGACCGACAGCCCGGGCGCGACGATGTCCGGAAGCGGCTTAGACATTCAGCGCCCTCGTCCCGCTGACGAAGGGACTGCCGCGCACGTAGAAACGCAAGGGCCGGTCGGCGTCTTTCGTGATGCCGATCCGGACGCTGAGCCCGATCTCGCCGGGCTCGACCTCGTCGCGGCCCAGCCAGAGCGGGCCGTCCGCGCACAGATCGAGACCATCGGCCCACGGTCCTATCTGAAGCGCCCGGCACAGCCGACCCGGTCCCCGCGCCAGGTCGCGCAGCTTCTCGGTCCCGCGATGGGCCTGCATCAGGGCGAGCCCCTCCAGCGGCTCCAGCGCCCGGATCAGCACCCCGGCCCCGATGCCGGCCGCCTCGCCGGAGACGTTCAGCATCCAGGACGTGCCGTAGTTCAGATAGACATAGGCGTGCCCGCGCTCGAGGAACATCGGGCGGGTGCGGGGCGTCATGCCCCGGAACGCGTGGCTGGCCGCGTCGCCCAGGACATAGGCCTCGGTCTCGACGATGCGGCCGCTGATCACGCCCTCGGGCGTCTCGCGCACCACGATCTTGCCGATTAGGAAGCGGGCCAGGGCGGCCGTGTCGACCGGCAGTTCGTCCCGCGAAAGCCGCGTCGTCACCAACTGTCCACCCGCACCTCCCACGGCCGCGTCGTCCCCGCCGCCGCGTCCAGGCCGCCCAGGATCCAGCGGCGGGTGTCGGCCGGATCGATCACGGCGTCGATCTCCAGGGCCGCGGCCATGCTGGTCGCCTTGCCCGCCGCGTAGAGCTTCGCGACCAACTGGTCGTAGAGCGCCTTCTGGTTGGCGGGATCGGTCTCGGCCTCCAGCTCCTTGCGATAACCCAGGCGCACGGCGCCCTCCAGGCCCATGCCGCCGAACTCGCCCGTGGGCCAGGCGGCGATGAACAGCGGGGCTTGGAAGCTGCCCCCCGCCATGGCCTGGGCGCCCAGGCCGTAACCCTTGCGGGTGACCACGGTCAGCAGCGGCGTGCGCAGCTTGGCGCCGGCGATGAACTGGCGGCTGACCCGCCGCACCGCCCCGGCGTCCTCGCTGTCGGGTCCGACCATGAAGCCGGGGGTGTCGCACAGGCTCAGCACCGGCAGGCCGAAGGCGTCGCACAGCTGCAGGAACCGCGCGGCCTTCTCGGCCCCGTCGCCGTCGATGGCCCCGCCCAGATGCCGGGGATCGTTGGCGATCAGGCCCAAGGGGCGGCCCTCGATCCGCACCAGGCCGGTGATCATCCCGGCCGCGAAGCCGCCGCGCAGCTCCAGGAACGAGCCGGTGTCGACCAGGCCTTCGATCAACGCCCGCACGTCATAGACCCGCAGCCGGTTCTCGGGCACGGCCCGGCGCAGCAGGCGCTGGTCGGGGCAGGTCCAGTCGGTCACCGCGCCCTGGAAATAGGACAGGGCCTGCTTGGCCAGGCGGGTGGCGTGGGCCTCGTCGTCGGCCAGGATGTCGATCACGCCGTTGGCCCACTGCTGCGCCGCCGGGCCGATCTGCTCGGGCCGGAACACGCCCAGCCCGCCGCCCTCGATCATGGCCGGACCGCCCATGCCCAGGTTTGAGTCCTTGGTGGCGACGATGATCTCCGACAGCCCGGCGATGGCGGCGTTGCCGGCGAAGCAGCGGCCGGCGACGATGGCGATCTTGGGCACCACGCCCGACAGGGCCGCCAGGCTGCGGAAGGTCGGGACGTCCAGCCCCGCCACCGCCGTGGTGTCGGTGTCGCCCGGCCGCCCGCCGCCGCCCTCGGCGAACCAGACGATCGGCAGGCGCTGCTGCTCGGCCACGGCCAGCAGGCGGTCGGACTTGCGGTGGTTCATCGCGCCTTGCGTGCCGGCCAGCACCGTGAAGTCGTAGGCCAGGGCCGCGACCCGGGCCTTGTCCGGCGGGAACAGCGCGCCGTTGACGCTGCCCACCCCGGTGATCAGGCCGTCGGCGGGCGTGGCGGCGATCAGGTCCTCGGTCGAGCGTCGGCGCTTCTGAGCGGCGATGGCCAGGGCGCCGTATTCCAGGAAGCTGCCCGGATCGACCAGGTCGTCGATGTTCTCGCGCGCCGTGCGGTGGCCGGTCTTGCGGCGCTTGGCCACCGCCTCGGGCCGGGCCTCGTCCAGGGTGAAGCGGTGGCGGGCGATGACCTCGGCGTGGTCGGGGCGGATCGCGTCTGGGTCCACGGCTTCGGCCGCCAGAGCCTCGCCGCCCTCGACCTCGGCGGGCTCCAGATAGAGCAGGGGCTGGCCGGGCCGCACCGGCTCGCCCGGCGAGACCGCGATCCGCACCACCCGGCCGCCGACCTCGGCGTGGACCAGGTGCTCCATCTTCATGGCCTCCAGCACGGCCACCGCCTGGCCGGGACGCACCAAGTCGCCCTCGGCCACCTCGATCACGCCGACCAGGGCCTGCAGCGGGGCGACGACCGCGCCTTCCTCGGCGCCGAAGGCGGGACCGGCGGCCGGGGCTCCGACGGCCTCGAACAGCCGGCCGGCCTCGCAATCGATGAAGTCGGTGGTCGCGGTCCCGTCGATCATCGCCGGCTCGGCCAGCAGCACGCGCAGCAGCGGGATGGTGGTGTCGACGCCCTCGATGCGGAACTCGGCCAGGGCCCGGGCCGCGCGTCCCGCCGCCTCGGCCGGCGTCCGACCGCGCCCCACGACCTTGGCCAGCAGGCTGTCATAGGCGCCGGTGACCACCAGGCCGTCCGCGCCCGCCCCGTCGACCCGCACGCCCGGACCGCCGGGCGGCCGGTAGGCGGTGATCGTCCCGGTCGAGGGCTGGGGCGCGCCATCGGCGGCCAGGGTCTCCAGATTGACCCGGCCCTCGATCGCATAGCCGTGGGCGGGCGGCGTCGTGGCCAGGCCGACGTCCGCCAGGCCGGCCCCGCCGGCCAGCTCGAACTGGGCGCGGACCAGATCGACGCCCGTGACCTCCTCGGTCACCGTGTGCTCGACCTGGAGCCGGGCGTTGACCTCGATGAAGGCGAACGCTCCATCGGCGCCGATCAAGAACTCCACGGTCGCCAGGGTGCGATAGCTGGCGCAGAGGCGGACGGCGGCGTCGAACAGGGCGGCGCGGGTCGCGTCCGGCAGGTTCGGGGCGGGGGCGATCTCGACCAGCTTCTGGCGGCGGCGCTGCAGCGAGCAGTCGCGGTCGCCCACGGCCACCACCTGCAGCCCGTCGCCGGCCACCTGCACCTCGATATGGCGGGCGCCCTCCATCAGCCGCTCGGCGTAGAGCGCGCCGTCGCCGAACGCCGCCTGGGCCTCGCGGGCGCAGGCCTCGAAGGCGGCCTCCACCTCGCCGGCCTCGCGCACCGGCCGCATGCCGCGCCCGCCGCCGCCGGCCGCGGCCTTCAGCATCATCGGCCCGTGGTGGGCGAAGAACCGCTGGGCGGCGGGTAGGTCCAGGGCGCCGGTCCCCTCGATCAGGGGCACGCCCTTGGCCAGGGCCAGGGAGCGGGCCAGGGCCTTGTCGCCGAAGGTCTCCAGATGGGCGGGCGAGGGGCCGACGAAGGTGATCCCCACCGCCGCGCAGGCCCGGGCTAGGGCCGGATTCTCGGCCAGGAAGCCGTAGCCGGGATGCAGGGCGTCGCAGCCGGCGGCCTGGGCGGCGCCCACCACGGCGGCGATGTCGAGATAGGCGCGCGGACCGGCGCCGGGCAGGGCGGTCGCCGTGTCCGCCGCCGCCACGTGCGGGGCGTCGGCCTCGTCGGTCGCGAACACCGCCACGCTGGCGATCCCCAGCTCCGCCGCCGCCCGGGCGATACGGACGGCGATCTCGCCGCGATTGGCGATCAGAACGCGCTTGAAGGGCAGGGCGAAGGGCATGGGCGCTCCCGGTCGGCTTCATACGGCCGTTTGACGCACCATGACGGGCTCCGCTTGACTCTCCAACCCCGGAAGATCAGAACAAAAGTGGAACATTGGAGATGCGAGGATGCCCGGGGCGAAACCCGCCCTTTCGGCTTTGAGAGCCCAGATCGCCGCCCTGGAAGCGGGGACTCGGACTCCGCCTCCCGTCCTGCCGTTCGGCGATCCGCGCATCGACGGCTGCTTCCCGGCCGGCGGCCTGCAGCGCGGCGGCTGGCACGAGGTGGGCGGTTCCGGGCTGGAGGAGGAGACGGGCGCGGCCCCGGCCGCCTTCACCGCCCTGATGCTGCGTCCGCTGGCCGCCAAGGGCGCGGTGGTCTGGGTGATGCGGCGCGACGACCTGCACGCGCCGGGCCTGGTCAATCTGGGCTTCCCCGTCCAGCGCCTGATCCAGGTGCGGGCCCGCGACGAGGCCGAGGTGCTGGCGGTGCTGGAGGACGCCCTGGCCACGGTGGGCGTCGCCGCCGCGATCGGCGAGGCCGAAAGCCCCGACCTCAAGGCCGGCCGCCGCCTGCAGCTGGCCTGCGAGCGGCGCGGCGCGACCGGAGTGCTGCTGCGACGGCGGCCCTATGGCGGACCGGCGGGCAAAGGGCGGGAGGTGTCGGGCGCGGCCGCCCAGACCCGCTGGCGCATCGCCGCCGCGCCCAGCCAGCCGCCGCCCGGCGAGCCGGGCCTGGGTCCGCCGCGCTGGCGGGCCGAACTCGAACGCTGCCGGGGCGGCCGTCCCGGCGCCTGGATCCTCGAACAAGCGGAGGCCGCCGATGGCCCGCATCCTTTCCGTCTGGTGTCGCAACTGGCCGATCACGACGTGGCTCCGCCAGCAGCCCCCTCAGTCGCTTCGCGACAGCGCCCCCAAGGGGGGAGCATCGCCGCCTAGATCCTCCCCCTCCGGGGGAGGTGGCCCGGAGGGCCGGAGGGGGCCATCCCCGCCCGTCGCCCTCCTCGTCTCGGAAGGCGGAACCCGCCGTCTGGCCGCCGTCGACGACGCGGCCGCGGCCCTGGGCCTGCACGTCGGCCAGAAGGCCGCCGACGCCGCGGCCCTGGTCCCCGACCTGGTCACCGCCGACCACGATCCCGACGGCGACCGCGCGGCGCTGGAGATCCTGTGCGACTGGTGCGTGCGGTTCTCGCCGGCGGTGGCCATCGACGGGCTGGACGGCCTGTTCCTCGACATCGAGGGCGTCTCGCACCTGTGGGGCGGCGAGGCGGCCATGCTGGACGACCTGCTGGACCGCCTGGCCCGCTGGGGCGCGCCGGCCCGGGGTGCGGTCGCCGACACCCCCGGCGCGGCCTGGGCCCTGGCCCGCTACGCTCCGGACCGGACGATCGCCCCGCCGGGCGGGCAGGCGGCCCTGCTGGCGTCGTTGCCGGTGGCCGCCCTGCGCCTGGACGAGGCGGCCCAGGCCCAGCTGCCGCGCCTGGGCCTGTTCCAGACGGGTCAACTGCTGGCCCTGCCGCGCGCCCAGCTGGCCAAGCGCTTCGGCCTCGGGACGGTGCTGCGCATCGACCAGGCCCTGGGCGCGGCCCGCGAGGCCCTGACCTTCCGTCGTCCCGCCACCCCGTGGTTCGACCGCCTGGCCTTCTTCGAGCCGATCAGCGCCCTGTCCGACCTGGAGCGGGTGACCGCCGACATCTGCGTCCTGCTGTGCGCGCGGCTGGAGGCCGAGGGGCAGGGCGCGCGGCGGTTCGAGCTGGTGTTCCACCGCCTGGACGGCAAGGACCAGCCGGTGCGCGTGGGCCTGTCGCGCCCGGGCCGCGACGCCGTGCGGATCGCCAAGCTGCTGAAGCCGAAGCTGGACGTGGTCGACCCCGGCTTCGGGATCGAGGTCGTCACCCTGTGGGCCGCCGACGTCGAGCCGCTGTCGACCGCGCAACGGAGTCTGGACGCCGACGGCGGGGTCAGCCTGGAGGAGGGCCTGGCGCCGCTGGTCGACCGGCTGATCAACCGCCTCGGCGAGGACCGGGTGTGGCGCGCCGACCCGCACCAGAGCCACGTCCCGGAGCGCTCGGTGGCGCGCCGCGCGCCGCTGGACCCGCTTTCGGAGGACACCTGGGACCCCGACCGCCCGCGACCGTCCCGCCTGCTGCGCCGGCCCGAGGCCATTGAAGTCATGGCCAAGCTGCCCGACGACCCGCCGGTCCAGTTCCGCTGGCGCGGCAAGTCGCGCCGCGTGCGCCTGGCCGAGGGCCCCGAACGGATCGGCCAGGAATGGTGGCGCAAGGCCTTCGACGAGGTCGGGCCGGGCAAGGTGCGCGACTATTACCGGGTGGAGGACGAGACGGGCGAGCGGTTCTGGATCTTCCGGGCCGGGCTGTACGGCGACGGGGAGAAGGCCCCGAAGTGGTGGTTGCATGGCTTGTTCGGGTAGATCGCCACCTGCCCCCTACGGGCCTTCGGCCGTCTTCCCCCATTGGGGGAAGAGCTTCGCCTGTTCGGCTCCGCCCCCTACGGGGGCGGACAGGCCGCGCAGCGGCCAGGCGGGGGCAAGTGCGCGCCCATGACCGCCCACCGCTACGCCGAGCTCCAGGCCACCACCAACTTCTCCTTCCTGCGCGGGGCCTCCCACGCGGACGAGCTGATGACGACCGCCGAGGGCCTGGGCCTGGCGGCCGTCGGGGTGGCCGACCGCAACAGCCTGGCCGGTGTGGTCCGCGCCTGGACGGCGGCCAAGGCGCTCAAGGTCCGCGCCCTGACCGGCTGCCGCCTGGACTTCATGGACGGCGCGCCCAGCCTGCTGGTCTACCCCTCCGACCGCGAGGCCTTCGCCCGCCTGACCCGCCTGCTGACGGTTGGCCAGCGCCGGGCCGAGAAGGGCGAGTGCCACCTGTTCTGGAAGGACTTCCTGGAGCACGCCGACGGCCAGCTGGCCCTGATCGTGCCGCCAGCCAGGCTGGACGCGACGTTCGAGGGCGATCTGGCCCGCATGGCCGGCGAGCTGCGCGGCCGGGTCTGGCTGGCCGCCAGCCGGGCCTACGCCGCCCAGGACCTCAAGCGCCTGTCGCGGCTGTCGGACCTGGCCCGCGACGCCCGCGCGCCGATGGTGGCCACCAACGACGTGCTCTATCACGGCCCCGAGCGCCGGCCGCTGCAGGACGTGATGACCTGCATCCGCGAGGGCTGTTCGATCACCGAGGCCGGCTTCCGCCTGGAGGCCAACGCCGAGCGCCACATCAAGACCCCCGCCGAGATGGCCCGCCTGTTCGAGCGCTGGCCGGGGGCGGTGGAGCGCACGCTCGAGATCGTCGAGCGCATCGGCTTCGACCTGGGCGACCTGAAGGAGCAGTACCCGGACGAACCCGTGCCGCCCGGCAAGACGGCGATGCAGCACCTGACCGACCTGGCCTGGCAGGGCGCGGCCTGGCGCTATCCCGGCGGGGTCCCCGACAAGGTCCAGGACAACCTGCGCACCGAGCTCGGCCTGATCGCCAAGATGGACTACCCCAACTACTTCATCACCGTGCACGACATCGTCCACAAGGCGCGGGAGATGGGCATCCTGTGCCAGGGGCGCGGCTCGGCGGCCAATTCCTCGGTCTGCTACTGCCTGGGGGTGACGGCGATCGATCCGATGGAGCATCGGCTGCTGTTCACCCGCTTCATCTCCGAGAACCGCGGCGAGCCGCCGGACATCGACGTCGACTTCGAGCACGAGCGGCGCGAGGAGGTGATGCAGTACGTCTACGAGCGCTACGGCCGGGAGTACGCCGCCATCTGCGGCACGGTGATCCATTACCGCCCGCGCAGCGCCATCCGCGACGTCGGCAAGGCCCTGGGCCTGACCGAGGACATCACCGCGATCCTGGCCAACACCGTCTGGGGCAGCTGGGGCGACGGCCTGCCCGACGAGCACATCCGCCAGACGGGGCTGGACCCCCGGAACCCGCAGATCGCCCGCGCCATCGCCCTGGCCACCGAGCTGCTGCAGCATCCCCGCCACCTGTCGCAGCACGTGGGCGGTTTCGTCCTGACCAAGCGGCGGCTGGACGAGACCGTGCCGATCGGCAACGCGGCGATGAAGGACCGCACCTTCATCGAGTGGGACAAGGACGACATCGACAGCCTGGGCCTGATGAAGGTCGATGTGCTGGCCCTGGGCATGCTGACCGCCATCCAGCGGGCGTTCGGCATGCTGCGCGCCGACCACGGCCAGCCGATCACCGACCTGGTTCACGTGCCCACCGAGGTGAAGGGCGTCTACGACATGCTGTCCAAGGCCGACAGCGTGGGCGTGTTCCAGGTCGAGAGCCGGGCCCAGATGTCGATGCTGCCCCGGCTGCGCCCCAACCGGTTCTATGACCTGGTGATCGAGGTGGCGATCGTCCGGCCTGGACCCATCCAGGGCGACATGGTCCATCCCTATCTGCGGCGGCGCAACGGCCAGGAGCCGGTGGAATTCCCCGCCCCGTCGCCGGAGCACGGTCCGCCCGACGAGCTCCAGAGCATCCTGGGCAACACCTACGGCGTGCCACTTTTCCAGGAGCAGGCCATGAGCCTGGCCATCGAGGCGGCCAAGTTCACGCCGGACGAGGCCGACGGCCTGCGCAAGGCCATGGCCACCTTCAAGAACCTGGGCGATCCGGCCCAGTACCGCGACAAGTTCGTCGAGGGCATGGTGTCGCGTGGCTACGAACGCGACTTCGCCACCCGGTGCTTCAAGCAGATCGAGGGCTTCGGCTCGTACGGCTTCCCCGAAAGCCACGCGGCCAGCTTCGCCAAGCTGGTCTATGTCTCGGCCTGGATCAAATGGGCCTGGCCGGACGTGTTCTGCGCGGCCCTGATCAACTCCCAGCCGATGGGCTTCTACCAGCCGGCCCAGCTGGTGCGCGACGCCAGGGAGCACGGGGTCGAGGCGCGGGCGCCGGACGTGATGATGAGCGACTGGGACTGCACGCTGGAGGCCAGGGCCGCCGGGGACGGCAGGGTGTTCAGACCCGCTCCCGACAAGCTCTCCGACGAGGACACCCGTCCCTACTGGAAGGCGGTCCGCCTGGGCCTGCGCCAGGTCAAGGGGCTGAAGGAGGACGACGCCGAACGGGTGGTGACCGCCCGCGCCGCCGGAGCCCGGACGCCGGCCGACTTCGCACGGGCCGGGGTCTCGCAGCGCGGGCTGGAGCTGCTGGCCGAGGCCGACGCCTTCGCCTCCACGGGCCTCAAGCGTCGCGACGCCCTGTGGGCGGTCAAGGGGCTGAAGGGCGAGGCCAAGGTCGACAGCCAGGCGCCGCTGCTGGCCGGCCTGCCGCTGTTCGAGGACGCCGTCGCCCTGCCGGCCATGGCCCTGCCCCAGGACGTGGCCGAGGACTACCGCACCACCAGCCTGTCGCTGAAGGCCCATCCCTTACGCTTCTTCCGGCCGATGCTGGACCGGATGGGCGTCCTGACCGCCGAGCGGCTGAAGGGCGTGCGCGACGGCCGCAAGGTCAGCGTCGCGGGCCTGGTCCTGATCCGCCAGCGGCCGGGCACGGCCAAGGGCGTGGTGTTCGTCACCCTGGAGGACGAGACGGGCGTGGCCAATGCGGTGGTCTGGAAGGACTGCTTCGACGCCAATCGCCGCACGGTGATGAGCGCCTCGTTCCTGATCGTCCACGGCAAGGTCCAGGCCGCCGACGGCGTGATCCACGTGGTGGCCGAAGGCTTCACCGACCTGTCGGGGGAACTGGCGCGGATGAAGGAGGACCCCGAAGCACCGGCCCCGACGGTGCGCATGCGGACGTCGGGACGGCTGCAGCGGAGCCGGGACTTCCATTGAGCGTCCTACGCGTGCCGGCGTTCCGTCGGGCGCTGTAACCCCTCACCCCCGACCCTCTCCCTATGGGAGAGGGGGCAAGGCCAGCCCGTCATCCACCTCCATGAACGCCGCCGACGTCGGTGGAAACGCGCGGCATGCTCCGCGTCAACCTGTCCTTAGGCCAAATGGCTCAACCTGTCGTGGCATGCAGGGCGTCAAGGGTTCGGGGCGGGGCTAGGCGAGTGGATCAGGCAGGGCAAACCCGCGTCGCGAAGACGCCGGATTCCATCGGCGCGCCGATCCGCAGGTTGCTGCATCCCGTGGCCCTGTCGCTGGTCGCCGCCCATCTGGCGTTGCTGCTCCTGGGCTGGTGGGCGCTGCACCACCTGGTTCCCGACACCCTGACCCTGAACCTGTTCGGACACGCTCACCAGGTGAGCGAGATGCATCGGCGGGTGATCGACCGGACGGTCGAGATCAGCCTGCTGCTGCCGTCGATCTTCTTCATCGAATATCTCTGCACGGGCTGGGCCCAGAGCTCGGTGCGCCACCTTCTTGTCGAGCGCACCGCCTCGGGCTGGTCGGACGTGGCCTGCTACCTGTTCCAGATGGCTCCGGTCTGGACCCTGGTCACGGCGATCATGAGCTTCGGCTTCGCCTATGTGTCGGGCGAGGGGCTAAGGCAGGCGCTGGCCCACGCGACCGGGCTCAAGCTCAGCATCGCCGGCGCGCCCCTGGCGCTCCAGGCCGTGGTGCTGTTCGTGCTCTACACCCTGTTCGACTATTGGAGCCACCGGCTGGACCACTCCAGGGTGTTCTGGCCGCTGCACCGCTTCCATCACAGCGCGGAGTCGTTCTCGGTCCTGACAGCCGCGCGGATTCATCCGGCGATGTTCACCGCCGTGGTCGGCGCGGTCCTGCCGGGCGCCTTCCTGGCCTGCGACCCCGAGGCCCTGGTCTATGTCGGCCTGGTGGTGATCGTCATCCGGCTGCTGGTCCATTCGCGCATCGAATCCAACTTCGGCTGGGTCGGCCGCTGGATCGTGCAGTCGCCGCTGCATCACCGGCTGCATCACAGCCTCAATCGGATGCCGATCAACCTGGCCCTCCTGCCGATCTGGGACCGCCTGTTCAACACCTGGCGCGACGCGCCGCAGCAGGCCATGCGCATCGGCACGCCCGCGCCCTACCGTCACGGCGCCGGTGTCGTGCTGGACATCTGGCGCGACTATTGCGCGTTCTGGGCGGGGCTGAAGGCGATGACGGTCAATCGCCTGGCGGAACGCGTCACGTCGCCTTCGCGCGGCCCCTAGGCCGTCACCCGCCGCTCGTCCTCGACCCCCGCCTTCGTCTTCCCCGTCGCCACCTCGGCCAGCAGGGCGAACAGGGCGACGGTGTCGATCGGCTTGCGCAGCACGCCGTCGGCGCCGTCGGCGCGGTATCGGGCGACGTCGTCGTCGAAGACGTTGGCGGTCAGCATCCAGACCGGCGTGCGCGGGCGCGGCTCCGAGGTCTCGAGCTCGCGGATCTTCGCCAGGGCCGCCACGCCGTCCAGCACCGGCATGTTGACGTCCATCAGCACCAGGTCGAAGGCCTCGGCCCGCCAGGCGTCCAGGGCCTGGGCGCCGTCCTCGGCGAACACCAGATCGATCGGCGAGGCGGCCAGCAGGGCGGCCAGCACCCGGCGGTTGGCGGGATTGTCCTCGGCGGCCAGAACCCGAAGCGGCGTGGCCACCCGGGCCTCCGCCGCGGCGTCGGCGGCCGGCGCCGCCAGAACGTCCGCCTCGAAGGCGAACCAGAAGACCGCGCCGCGCTTGGCGCCCTTGGCCGGCTGGGCGTCGCCTTCGGGAATGTCGTCGACGCCGATCTCGCCGCCCATCAGGGCCAGGTTGGCCGCGCAGATCGACAGGCCCAGCCCGCTGCCGCCCAGGCTTCGTCCGCGCTCGGTCTGGTCGAAGGCGTCGAACATCAGCGCGCGATCTTCGGGCGGCACCAGCGCGCCGGCGTCGCGAACCTCGACCAGGGCGGTCAGCCTCTGGTCCTTGACCATGCCGGCCAGGCGGACCACCACCGCGCCGCCGGACGGCGAGGCCTTCAGGCCGTTGGAGACCAGGTTGACCAGCGTCTGCTCCAGCTTGGCCTCGTCGGCCAGCAGGCCGAAGGCCAGGTCGGGATCGGCGTCCTCGAAGCTCAACAGCACGCCCACCGCCTGGGCGTGGGCGCTCCACACCCGCACCACCGTGCGGACCAGGCGGCGCAGGTCGACCGGCGCCAAGGTCAGGGCGGCCTGTCCGGCCTGGACCTTGGTGAGGTCCAGCACGGTGTCGAGCAGCCGGGTCAGCTGGGCGCCGCCCTCCAGCACGCCCTGGGCCAGGTCGGCCTGGGTCGGGGTCAGGAAGGTGTCGCGGCGCAGGGCGTGGGCGAAGCCGAGCACGGCGTTCAGCGGGGTGCGGATCTCGTGGCTGGCGACGGCCAGCAGGTCGGACTTGGCGCGGCTGGCGGCCTTGGCCTCGGCGATGGCCTCGGTCAGGTCGGCGTTCTTGCGGGCCAGGTCGCGGAAGGCCTGGGCCAGGGCGCGGTCGGTCGCCTGCTGGCGCCAGGTGGCGGTCAGGACGGCGGCGATGAACAGCAGCATGGCGGCCGCGTAGTGGTTGGCCAGCAGCGGCGTGTGGCGGTCGAAGGCGATCCACAGCAGGGTGACCACCGGCGGCCCGACGGCGGTGAGGTAGCTGACCCGGCTGGTGTGGACCCGCAGGGCGCCGAACAGCAGCACGCTGGTGGCCAGCAGCGCGGCCTCGACCCGCATGATCGGCTCGCCCAGCATCCGGATCTTCACGGCCAGGACGCAGGCGTTGGCCGACAGCAGGAAGACCAGGACGATCGATCGCCAGCGCAGGCGCCGGAAGGCCAGGACGGGATCGGGGTCGCGCAGCGCCACGTGGGTGGTCAGGAACAACGCCCCGTAGATGATCAGCTCGATCACGCCGAACAGGGCCATCTTCAGGGGGGTGAAGACCGCCAGCAGCCCCATGAAGACGGCGACCAGAAGCAGGCGCGCGCGCACGATCCCGCGCGTGTATCGAACAAACCCGTCCAGGCGGGTGACGTCCACCGTCCGTTCGAACATCCAGGTTCCCGACGACGCTACTGTTGTCCCGCCAGCGGGACGGCTCGCCCTTGCAAGCGGGCGACACAGAGCATGGGAGGCTGATTCTGGCTTTCCCGCTCGCCTTATAGGCGACGGGCGGGGCGGACTCCGATCAGGCCCGGGTTCGGGCCGCGGCGGTCTTGCCCGCGCCGGGCGCCTTGGCCGGCGACACGGTCCGCAAGCCCTCGACCAGGGCGAACAGCCGCTCGCGGACGACGGCTTCGTCGCCGGCCAGGGCGGCGGCCTCCAGGGCGGCCAGGGCCTTGGCGGGGATCGGCGGCAGGGGCGTCAGGGGCGTGGCCTCGGTGACGCCCTCGGCCTTGGGCCGGGCGGTCTCGTTGACGTCGACCAGGGCCTCGGTCAGCTTCTCGCCGGGACGCAGGCCGGTGATCTTGATCTCGATGTCCTTGTCGGGGACCAGGCCCTGGAGCTCGATCATCCGTCGGGCCAGGTCGATGATCTTGACCGGTTCGCCCATCTCCAGCGTCAGGACGCCCGTGGGGGGCTCCGCGTCGCCCGCCGACAGCGCCACCGCCCGCAGGACCAGCTGCACCGCCTCGGGGATGGTCATGAAATAGCGCTCGACCTCGGCGTCGGTCAGGGTCACCGGGCCGCCGCGGGCGATCTGGTGCTGGAAGATCGGCACCACCGAACCGGCCGAGCCCAGGACGTTGCCGAACCGCACGACGCTGACCCGGGTGTTCGACTCGCCGCCGTTGGCGAACTGGCGGACCACGGCCTCGGCCACCCGCTTGGTCGCCCCCATCACGCTGGCCGGGGCCACGGCCTTGTCGGTGGAGATCAGGGCCAGATGGGCGGCCCCGCAGGCCTTGGCGGCGGCGGCGACGTTGCGGCTGCCCAGCACGTTGGTGCGCACGCCCTCGCAGGGGTGGTTCTCGACCAGGGTCACATGCTTGAGGGCGGCGGCGTGGAAGACCAGGTCGGGCTTCTCGGCGGCGAACACCAGGTCCAGGCGGGCGGCGTCGCGCACGTCGCACAGCACGTCCTGGCGCGGCAACTGGGGCCAGGCCTCGCCCAGCTCGCGGTCGATGTGGAAGAGGTTGGCCTCGGCGGCGTCCAGCAGGATCAGCCGGGCGGGGCCGCTGGCGGCGATCTGGCGGGCCAGTTCCGAGCCGATGCTGCCGCCGGCCCCGGTGACCAGCACCCGCTTGCCGGCCACGAGGGCGCGGATCGGCGCGGGGTCCAGCCGGACCGGCGCGCGGCTGAGCAGCTCCTCGAGGCTGAGCTCGCGCAGGCTCGCCCCGCCGGCCATGTCCACAAGGGCGCCCTGGCGGCGCAGCAGGCGCACGCCCTCGCTCTTCAGCCGGCCCAGGCGCTCGGCCCCGAAGGCGCTGAGCGGACCGTCGGTCAGGAACAGCAGGGCCGAGGGCTGCAGCCCGCCGTCGCGCAGTTGGGCCATGACGGCGTCGAATTCGTCGACGGCGCCCAGGACGCAGACCCCGCCGAGCTCGTCGCCCCGCTCGCGGGCTTCGGGCGTCAGCACCCCGACCGGGGCGTAGCGCTCGCCCAGGGCGGCGGGCGTGCGCAGGAAGGCCTCGGCCTCGTTGGCCGAGCCGACGATCAGCAGGCGCGGCAGGGCGGGCGAGGCGGGGGCCGGGCGCAGGCGGGTCAGGGCGTCCAGCAGCACCTTCTCGTGCAGGGCGCGGCGGACGATGCGCAGGCCGGCCAGCATCGCCGTCAGCAGCAGGAAGGCGGCGGCCAGGGTGCGCAGGCCGCCCGGCTGGCGCACGTCCAGCAGGCGGGCGATCAGGGCGAAGGTCAGGACCGACAGGGCGGCCGAGCGCGCCAGGCGCAGGCCGTCGCTGGCCGCGAAGAACCGCCACGGCGAACGCTCGACCCGGAACAGGATTTCGACCAACAGGGCGGCGGCGGCGAACAGGGCCGCGTCGGCGAGGGCGCTTAGGGCAAGATTGGAAGCGGTGAAGGTCTCGACGCCGGCGGTCAGCGCCTGGGCCAGCAGCATGGCCGTGAAGGCCAGCACCATGTGCGCCGCGATCTTGCCGATACGACCCATACGCAAACTCCCGCCGCGGTCGCCGTCAAACCGCTTCGCACGCGGCTTAGCATGCTCCGCGCGCCTCGTCGCCGGTCGGGCGTCAGCGGCGATAGACAACGTCGTTCGACCTGGCCTACCAAATCGGCGTGTCACAACTCAGCGTTGGATCGTGAAGCCATGACCCTGAAGAGCGTCTTCATCGCCGCCGCCTTGCTTCCCTTGGCCGGTGCGGCCTGGGCCGACAACGCCTGTCTGATCGAAGGACAGGTCTACGGCGAGACCATCAAGGACTGCAGCCAGACCAGCCTGCCGATCCCCGCAGGCGACTATGCGGAACAGTGCAACAGCAACGCCAACGGTCCGCTGAAGGCGACGGTCCTGAAGGCCTGCCCGGCCAAGGCCCAGGCGGCGTGCATCAACCCCTTCGGCCAGAAGGTCACCACCTACTACTATTCGCGCGGTCCCCAGGCCCTGGCCGACACGAAGAAGAGCTGCGTCGCCCAGCAGGGCAAGTGGGTCGACAACCCCTAGCCTCGCGCCAGAGGCAGCAGGTCGACCGTCTCGCCTTCCGCCGCCGGCGGCGCGCCGGCCGGGCGCATCACCAGGCAGTCGGCGCGCGAGAACACGCCGATCAGCGAGGAGTCCTGGTCCGGGAAGGGCGTGACCCGCACCCGGCCTTCGGCGTCGATCGTCCGGGTGGCGCGCATCCAGTGCTCGCGCGGGCCGGTGGCGGGCAGGGGCGCGGCCAGCACGCCGGCGCTCATCGCCCCATCGACGCGGAAGACGGCGCCGGCGCCGGTCAGGGCGGCCAGCAGCGGACGCAGGAACAGCTCGGCGCAGACCAGGGCCGAGGCGGGGTTGCCGGGCAGGCCCAGCACGCGGCGGCCGTCCTGCAGAAGGCCGAACCAGGTCGGCTTGCCCGGACGCACGGCGATGGTCTGGACGCGCAGGTCCAGGCCCAGGGTCTGGAGCGCCGGCTTGACCAGGTCGTGGTCGCCGACCGAGGCCCCGCCGACGGTGACGACGAGGTCGACCTCGGCGGCGTCGACCGCCCGGGCGATGGCGTCCAGGTCGTCGGCCTGGGCCTTCAGCCTGATCGCCTCGCCGCCCCAGGCCTGGACCAGGGCCGCCAGGGCGAACGAGCCGGACTCGAAGATCTGGTCGGACGCGGGGTTCGCGCCGGGCGGAACCAGCTCGTCGCCCGTGGCCAGGATGGCGACGCGGGGACGGCGGGCCACGGCCAGCTCGGCGCGGCCGGCGGCGGCGGCCAGCGACAGCCGCCAGGCGTCGATCCGCGCGCCCTCGGCCAGCAGCAGGTCGCCGGACCGGAAGTCGCCGCCGGCGGGCCGGATGTTGCCGGGCGGCGGGTCGCGGTCGATCGCGAAGATCACCGTCTCGCCCTCGCGCGTGGCGTTCTCCTGGATCACCACCAGGTCCGCGCCCGGGGGCACGGGCGCGCCGGTGAAGATGCGCACGGCCTGGCCGGCCTCGACCGGTCGCCCATGGGCCCGCCCGGCGGCGCTTTCGCCCACGATCCGGAACGACGCGCCCGGCGAGAGGTCCGCGCGGCGGATCGCCCAGCCGTCCATGGCCGAGGCGTCGAACGGCGGCTGGTGGCGGTCGGCGACGATCGGCGCGGCCAGCACCCGGCCGACAGCCTCGGCCAGGGCGACCCGCTCGACGCCCAGCCGCGCGGCGTCGGACAGCATCCGGCCCCGCGCCTCGACGACGGTCAGGTTCTTCAGTTGAAGCTTGTCGCCGCTCACGCCGGCCCTCCGTAGCCCAGGACCCTCTAGTAGCGCGCGTCGCCGGGCCGCGCCGCCATGGTTTTCCAATAGCGCCCCTAGAATTGGTCCGGACTGGTCGCGTTCACCCCTGTTGTCTGTCCCTTTCGCCCCCTTTCGAGGAACGGCGATATCCATAGGCTCGCGCTTCCCTTTTTCGGAGACAATTCAATGAAGCGCTATGTGATCGAACGCGACATCCCCGGGGTCGAGGGGCTGGACGCCCAGCAGCTGAGCGGCGCGGCCGCGACCTCGAACAAGGCCCTGGCCGAGCTGGCCCCCAAGGTCCAGTGGGTCCAGTCGTTCGTCGCCAAGGACAAGACCTTCTGCGTCTATCTGGCCGAGGACGAGGCGGCGATCCATGACCATGCCCGGCTCAGCGGCTTCCCGGCCAATCGGATAACGCCGATCTCGGGGATCATCGACCCGACCACGGAACGGGCCTAGGCGTGGTCCGGGGACGCGGTGAAGGGCGGCGGGACGGGTGGAGCGTGCAGGACGTCACGGTCGTACTGTTCGATGACGGGCTGGCCTCGACGGCCGTCCTGCCGATGGAGATTTTCCATACGGCCGGCGCGCTGTGGGCCCAGCTGCACGGCCGGCCGCCCGCGCCGCGCTTCCGGGTGCGCACGGCGTCGCTGGCCGGCGCGCCGGTGCGCACGCCCTACGGCGCCCTGATCACCCCGGAGGTCCGCCTCGACCAGGTCGAGCGCACCGACATCGTGATCGTGCCGACCTCGGGCCTGGACCTGGACGTGAAGCTGCTGGAGAACAGCGCCATCCTGCCGTGGCTGCGCCGTCATCACGCGTCCGGAGCCTATGTGGCCGGGGTCTGCATGGGGGCGGCCTACCTGGCCGAGGCGGGGCTGCTGGACGGTCGGATCGGCACCACCCACTGGGCGCTGGGCGAGGCGTTCGCCGCCCGCTATCCCAAGGTCCGCTGGCGGCCCGACCAGTTCGTCACCGAGGACGGCCGGCTGCTGTGCAGCGGCGGGGTCATGGCGGCGATGGATGTCAGCCTGTACCTGGTCGAGAAGCTGTGCGGCCACGATCGCGGTGCAGACGGCCAAGGCGCTGCTGATGTCGATGCCGCGCACCCATCAGTCCGGCTACGCGGTGCTGCCGCTGTCGGCCCCGCACGACGACGCCGACGTGCGCGACGTCGAGGCCTATGTGCAGGGCGCGTTCCACCAGGACCTCAGCGTGGAGGACATGGCCGCCCGGGCAGGGCTGGGCGAGCGCACCTTCGTGCGCCGCTTCAAGGCCGCCACCGGCCAGCGGCCCGGGGCCTATCTGCAAGCCGTGCGGATCGAGGCGGCCAAGATGCTGCTGGAGCGGGAGGCGCGCTCGATCCAGGCCGTCAGTTCGGCGGTCGGCTACGACGACGTCGCGTTCTTCCGGCAGCTGTTCAAGCGCGCCACCGGCATGACGCCGGCCGAATACCGCCAGCGGTTCGGGGCGCTGCACGTGCGCAGCGGCCCGTTCGCCCGGGCGGAGCCGCCCGAAGGCTTCGCCGTCCTAGCCGACGAACGCCCGCTCGATCACGAAGTCGCCCGGCTCGGCGTTTGAGCCCTCGACCAGGCCGTGGGCCTCCAGCAGGGCGGCGGTGTCCTTGATCATGGCCATCGAGCCGCACAGCATGGCGCGGTCGTGCTCGGGATCGAACTTCACCTGCTCCAGGCCGAGGTCGGCGAACAGCTTGCCGCTCTCGATCAGGTCGGTGAACCGGCCCTGGCGCTCGAACGGCTCGCGGGTGACGGTGGGATAGTAGACCAGCTGGGCCTTGGCCTCGTCGCCGACCAGCGGGTCGTCGTGGATCTCGGCGGTGAACAGGTCGCGATAGGCCAGTTCCTGCACCTCGCGCACGCCGTGGGCGACGATCACCTGCTCGAAGCGGCTGTAGGCGTCGGGGTCGCGGGCCACCGACAGCCAGGGCGCCAGGCCCGTGCCGGTGCCGAACAGGAACAGGCGCTTGCCCGGGCGGACGGCGTCCAGCACCAGGGTGCCGGTCGGCTTCTTGCCCAGCAGGATCTGGTCGCCTTCCTTGATCTGCTGCAGGCGCGAGGTCAGGGGGCCGTCGGGCACCTTGATCGAGAAGAACTCCAGCTCCTCGGCGAAGTGCGGCGAGCCGATCGAATAGGCGCGCAGGATCGGCTTCTTTTCACCCAGGTCCTCGCGCGGCGGCAGGCCGATCATCACGAACTCGCCCGAGCGGAAGCGGAAGCTGGCCGGGCGGGTGATGGCGAAGCTGAACAGGCGGTCCGTCCAGTGCTTGACCCACAGCACGGTCTCGGTGTGCCAGGCGGCTTCCTTGACGGGAGCGGGCGCGGGAACGGTGGTTTCGATGGCCGACATAAGTGGGTTTCAAGTCCTGGACGCGTGGCGGACCACGCTATTCTGAGATGGCGTCGCCTAGGCCCTAGAAGCGACTGCGTCTCATGTGAGCACAGGCGCGTGGATGTCAACTTTGGTGGTCTGAAAGGGCTTTGAGAAATTCTTCCCCAAAAGCGTCAAAATGGCGGGCGCCTGTTTTTTGAACCGTGTCAAAATTGTGATTGCCGCCTCCCCAAACGGGGCGCACTCTTCGTCTTGCCCCCGCGTCCTAGACGAAGCGGAGGCCAACGATACGGAGGAACGGATGCGGGTTAGGTTCGTGATGGCCGCCGCGGCGGTCAGTGTGTTGGCGTTAGGCGTAACGGCTTGCAATGAGACCGGAAGCTCCGGTCAAACCCAAGCCCAGCAGGTGTCTCTCGAAGGGAAGTCGGTCACGGCTTCCGGCTGCGTACGCCCGGTGGAGAACACCTCGTGCATGGTGGTTCGCGGCCCCGGCGGCGGCTACTACGATATTTCCGGAGCCAGCCCGGCGCCGGATCCCGCCAAGGGCGTGGGCATCTCCCTGCAAGGACGTGATCTGGGTGAGAACACCCAGTGCGGGCGCAAGCTCAACGACGTGAAGTGGTCGTACCTGAACGTCCAGTGCGCCGCGGCCGCCCCGGCGCCCGCGCCGGAAACGGAAAAGGCCGGCTAATCGACTCAGGCTTCGCCGGAGCCCGGATCGGTCCGGGTCTTCGGCGAGTCCGAACTGCCCTCCGCGCCGCGCGGTTCGGTCGCGGGACGCGGGGCCTTGCCGTCGGAGCCGGAGGCGGGACGCTGGTTCTCGTTCTCGACCTCGCGGTTGGACGGCCTGTCCTGGCTGGGCCTATCTTGGCTGGGCGTCGGCATGGCGCGTTCCTCCGGGCTTTGGTTTGGCCAAGGTCTAACGCGCCGCTCCCGCGGCTGATCCGTCGGGACCAGGCATCGAATCCGCCGATCGCGCTCCGGCCGCTTGCCGGGCTCGAACGACCCTGCTAAACGACGCGGCTCTGGCGATGAGACCAACGCGCCGGCGGGCTTCAAAGAGCCTACCGGCGCGATGTTCATTGTCGGAAAGCCGGAATCTCCGCTAAGGGGATCGCGGTTCCGCAGGAGTGTAGCTCAGCTGGTAGAGCATCGGTCTCCAAAACCGAGGGTCGTGGGTTCGAGTCCCTCCACTCCTGCCACTATATGTCATCGGTCACCCCGGCTTTCGGGCTGACCTATCGAAAGTCGCGAGCCTCTTAAGTCATGGCCAGGAAACCGGGTTCCAGCCCGTCTGCGATCAAGAACCGCGCCGCGAAGACGGCCGCGGCGCTCGCGCCCGCCGGTCAGGCGGCCGCCGGTCAGGCGGCCGCCGCCGCCAAGGCTCCGGCTCCGCCGAAGAAGCCGATCAACCCGCTTCGCTTCGCGCAGGAAGTGCGCGCCGAGGCCCGCAAGATCACCTGGACCACCCGCAAGGAGACCTGGATCACCTCGGTGATGGTCTTCATCATGGTGGTGCTGGCCTCGCTGTTCTTCACCTTCGCCGACTGGATCCTGGGCCTGGGCGCCAACCTGCTCCTCAAGATCGCCGCGGGATAAGACACACCATGAGCAACGAAACCGCGTCCAATCCGAACCACAAGTGGTACATCGTCCACGCCTACTCGAACTTCGAGAAGAAGGTGGCCGAGAGCATCCGCGAACAGGCCAAGAGCCACGGTCTGGAAGACAGCTTCTCCGAAATCCTGGTCCCCACCGAGGACGTCGTCGAGATCCGTCGCGGCCGCAAGGTCAACGCCGAGCGCAAGTTCTTCCCCGGCTACGTGCTGGTGAAGATGAACCTTTCGGACGAAGCCTACCACCTGATCAAGAACACCCCGAAGGTCACGGGCTTCCTGGGCAGCGCTTCGAAGCCGCAGCCGGTCTCCGAAAAGGAAGTCCAGCGCATCATCGGCACCATCGAAGAGGGCGTCGAGCGCCCCAAGACCGTGGTGCTGTTCGAGGTCGGCGAGAACGTCCGCGTCACCGACGGCCCGTTCGCCAGCTTCAACGGCTCGGTCGAGCAGGTCGATGAGGAGCGGGCCCGCCTGCGCGTCACCGTCTCGATCTTCGGCCGCGCCACCCCGGTGGAACTGGAATACAGCCAGGTCGAGAAGATCGCCTAAGAGCGGCTTTCCAGCCGAAGCTTTCGAAAACCCCGCGTCGGAAACGACGCGGGGTTTTTGCTGTCCGCAGCGTAGGCGCCGCTTGACGCGGCCTCCTTAATATAGCCAATTAGCAATATAGCTATGAGGCAATGAGAATGCTCGCCACCCAGCCCCAACAGCTCGACCTGGTGTTCGCCGCCCTGGCCGATCCCACCCGCCGGGCGATCCTGGCGCGGCTGGCCCAGGGCGAGGCCACGGTCAACGACCTGGTCGCGCCGTTCGACCTGGCCCAGCCCACCATCTCCAAGCACCTGAAGGTGCTGGAGGGCGCGGGCCTGGTGTCGCGCGGCCGCAGCGCCCAGTTCCGCCCGGTGCGCCTGGAGGCGGGGCCGCTGGCCGGCGTCGACCAGTGGATCGGCGGCTACCGCCAGTTCTGGGCCCAGAGCCACGACCGCCTCGAGGCCTATGTCAAAACCCTGCAAGCCGAGGAGAGTTCGCGTGACGACTGAAGCCCAGGCCGATCGCCAGATCATCATCACCCGCCAGTTCGACGCGCCCGCGCGCATCGTGTTCCTGGCCCACAGCAAGCCCGAGCATGTGAAGCGGTGGTTCGGTCCCGTGGACTGGCCGCTGACGACCTGCGAGATGGATTTTCGGGTGGGCGGCCGCTTCCACTTCGCCATGACCGGCCCGAACGACGAGCCCGGCCCGCCGTTCGGCGGCGAGTATCTGGAGATCGAGCAGGATCGGCGGATCGTCTACACCAACGGCTTCGACGCCCCGGGCTCGCCGCGCTTCGTCACCGAGGTCACGCTCGAGGAAACCGGCGGCAAGACGACCCTGACCCAGGTCACCACCTTCGAGTCCAAGGCCGTGCGCGATCAGTACGTCGAGATGGGCTACGCCGAAGGGACCAATTCGGCCTACGACCAACTGGGCGACGTGGCCGTGGAGCTGAAGGGGTAGGGGGCGACTAAAATCGGTTGTCATCCCGGAAGCCTCGCAGAGGCTGGCCGGGACCTAGGGGACTGGGCAGATGCTTTGCAGTTCACCTGGGTCCCGGACAAGCGCTGCGCGCTTTCCGGGATGACAACAAAAGGCGGTGGTTGAAAGGGCGAGCCCTCACGCCCCCTCGAACGCCGACAGGATGGGGCAGGGGCCCGTCGTGGTCTCGCCGCAGGCGCGGGCCAGGCGCTTCAGCGCGTCGCGGGCCGTCTGCAGCTCGGCGATCCTGGCGTCCAGGGCGGCGATGCGCTCCAGGGCCAGGCCTCGCGCCCGGGCGTGGTCGTCGCCGGCGTCCAGGGCCAGCAGCTCGGCGACCTGTTCCAGGGTAAAGCCGGCCGCCTGGGCCGCGCGGATGAAGCGCAGGCGGCGCACGTCGGCCTCGCCGTAGCGCCGCACACCGCCGGCCGAGGCGCCGCCCTCGGGTCGCGCCGGCTGCTCCAGCAGGCCGCGCCGCTGGTAGTAGCGCACGGTCTCCACGCCTACCCCGCCGGCTTGGGCCAGGCCCGCGATCGTCGTCGACTTCATGGCCATCCCGCGCCTCTTGACTCCGTACCATGGTACGGAACCCATATGAGCGGGGTCCCGTTCTCGGGCAAGCCGGAGACCCTCGATGACCGCCTCGACCACGACCTCGCCTCGGACCGCCGTCCTCTATCGGATGGTGACCGACCAGCACGTCTGTCCCTGGGGTCTGCGCGCCAGGGACCTGCTGCGCCGCCGGGGCTACGCGGTCGAGGACCATCTGCTGACGACGCGCGAGGAGATCGACGTCTTCAAGGCCGCCCACGGGGTGGCGACCACGCCCCAGGCCTTCATCGACGGCCAACCTATCGGCGGCTACGACGACCTGCGCCGCCATTTCGGCCTGCGGGTGCGCGACCCCAAGGCCCTGACCTACACGCCGGTGATCGCGGTGTTCGCCGTCGCGGCCCTGACGGCGCTGGCCACCAACTACGCCGCGACCGGCCAGGTCTTCACCGCCCACGCCCTGCAATGGTTCATCGCCTTCTCGATGTGCGCCCTGGGCATGCTGAAGCTGCGCGACATCGAGACCTTCTCGACCATGTTCCTGGGTTACGACCTGCTGGCCCAGCGCTGGCTGCCCTACGCCCGGATCTATCCGTTCGCCGAGGTCGGGGCCGGGGTGCTGATGATCGCCGGCGCCCTGACCTGGCTGTCTGCGCCGGTGGCGCTGTTCATCGGGACCGTCGGGGCCGTGTCGGTGTTCAAGGCGGTCTACATCGACAAGCGCCAGCTGAAATGCGCCTGCGTGGGCGGCGACAGCAACGTGCCGCTGGGCTTCGTGTCGCTGACCGAGAACCTGATGATGATCGCCATGGCGGTCTGGATGCTGGTCATGTAGCGGCCTTTACGGCCCGCTTACGCCGGCGGGCCGGAGTCGAATGGCGCCCTTACGCGGCGCGGCGCGACAAGGACGGACCTTCTGGAGTCCGTCCGATGTCCGCCTTCCGTTGCAAACTCGCCTCCCTGGCCCTGGCGTTCGCCGCGGTCGGAGGCTTCGTCCTGTTTCTGGTGCTGGCCGCCCGGCATCCGCACGAGGCGCCGCTGCTGCGCATCCTGGCCTTCCTGTGGCTGGTCGCGGCCGGCGCGTCCAAGCTGGTGTTCGACCTGACCGAGAGCGCCGAGCGCGACCAACGCCACGAACCGTCGCGCCACGACCCATTGCAAGGCTTCCGGGAATAGGGAGGATGCGGCGCGCCGCCGCTTCCGGAGCCCGACCATGGCCGACGACCTCCGTGTCCGCCCCCTGACCCGCGCCGATCACGCCCAGTGGCTGCCCCTGTGGGACGGCTACAACGCCTTCTACGGCCGCTCGGGCGAGACGGCCCTGGACCCGGCGATCACGGCCATGACCTGGTCGCGCATCTTTGACGCCGACGAGCCGGTGCATGGCCTGGTCGCCGAACAGGACGGCCGCCTGCTGGGTCTGGTCCACTACCTCTTCCACCGCAGCACCACGATGATCGAGCCGATCTGCTATCTGCAGGACCTGTTCACGACGGAGCAGGCGCGGGGCAAGGGCGTGGGGCGGGCCCTGATCGAGGCGGTGTACGACGCCGCCCGGGCGGCGGGGGCGTCGCGGGTCTACTGGCAGACCCACGAGACCAACGCCACGGCGATGAAGCTGTACGACCAGGTCGCCGACAAGTCGGGGTTCCTGGTCTATCGCAAGCCGCTCTGAGGCGAGGCGGCGCTACTTCGCCCGCAGTCCCGCCATCATCACGCCCAGCAACCGCCGCGCGCCGGCGTCCCAGCCCGGCTGTTCGTGGCCGACGCTGAGGCCGCTCATCATCCTGAGGATGTCGTCGAAGCCGATGTCGGTCCGGATGTCGCCGGCGGCGTGGGCCGCCTTCGTCAAGCGCTCCAGGGTCGGCAGGATGGCGGCGCCGGAGCTGGCGTAGACGCGCGAGCCTTCGCCCGGATCGGCGCGGAGGGCCGGGGCGACGACGCGCTTGGTGGCCATGTAGTCGATCAGCAGGTTCAGCCAGGCCTCCAGAGCCTCCCCGGCCGAGCGCTCGGCCAGCAGGGCGTCGGCCGAGGCGGACAGCTGCCCGACCTCGCGCGCATAGACCGCCGCGATCAGGGCCTCCCGTGTGGGGAAGTGCCGATAGAGCGTGCCGATGCCCACGCCGGCCCGGCGCGCGATGTCCTCCAGCGGCGCATCGGCGCTGGTCTCGGTGAACGCCGCCTTGGCCGCCGTCAGCAGCAGGTCGCGGTTGCGCAGGCTGTCGGCGCGGGGCTTTCGGGCCTTGGGGGCAGAATCTTCGGGCATCGACCTTGAAAAGCGGAGGGGGCCTCCGAATATGTATCCGGAGCCTTCCTCCATTTAATCCTCCGGGCGGGCTCGGACAACAACCCTTCAAGGGAACCTGAGAGTCATGAGCGAACAATTCGGCGCCAAATCCACCACCGACGACGTCCTGGCCGGCGTCGACCTGTCGGGCAAGCGCGTCCTGGTCACCGGCGTTTCGGCCGGCCTGGGCGTGGAGACCGCCCGCGTCCTGGCCGCCCACGGCGCCGACGTCGTCGGGGCGGCGCGCGACCTGGACAAGGCGCAAGGCGCGACCGCCGTCGTCCGCGAGGCCGCCGCCAGGAGCGGGGGTTCGCTGACGCTGGTCGAGCTGGACCTGGCGAGCCTGAAGAGCGTGCGGGCCTGCGCCGACGCCCTGGTCGCCGGCGGCCGCCCGTTCGACCTGGTCATCGCCAACGCCGGCGTGATGGCCCCGCCGTTCGGCAAGACCGCCGACGGCTTCGAGACCCAGTTCGGCACCAACCACCTGGGCCACTTCGTGCTGATCAACCGCATCGCCAGCCTGCTGAAGGCCGGGTCGCGGGTGGTGTCGCTGGCCTCGTCGGGCCACCGCTTCTCGGACGTGAACCTCGAGGACCCGAACTTCGAGACCACCGAGTACGTGCCGTTCGAGGCCTATGGCCGCTCCAAGACCGCCAACATCCTGTTCGCCGTCGAGTTCGACCGCCGCCACAAGGACCGCGGCGTGCGGGCCGTGGCCGTGCACCCGGGCGGCATCCAGACCGAACTGGCCCGCCACCTGGATCCGGCCTTCATCCAGGGCTGGATCGACCAGCTGAACGCCCAGGCCGAAGCCGCCGGCCAACCGCCCATCGAGTGGAAGACCATCCCGCAGGGCGCGGCCACCAGCGTCTGGGCCGGGGTCACGGCGCCGGTCTCGCTGGTCGCCGGCCGCTATTGCGAGGACTGCCACGTGGCCGAGCTGGTGGACGACGCCTCGCAGATCCGGGCCGGCGTGCGGTCCTACGCGATCGACCCCGCCCGCGCCCAGGCGCTGTGGGCGCTGAGCGAGACGATGGTCGGCGAGACGTTCTAGGATCGGCCGCGACCGCCCCCTCTCTCCGGGGAGGGGGCGGTCGTCCGCCCGGCTGGACTCGCCGCGCCCCACCTGCTACATGCCGCGCCTTCGTCCCAGGACCCTGTCCCGGGGCGTGCTCGTCGTTATGGCGAGATCAAATCCGTGGAAGGGACGCCAAGCCCGCACCACGGCCAACCAGCGAAGGCCGGGCGACCGGCTTTCATGAGAGGATACAATGGCTAAGAAGATCCTGGGCTACATCAAGCTCCAGGTGAAGGCCGGCTCCGCCACGCCTTCACCGCCCATCGGCCCGGCTCTGGGTCAGCGCGGCGTCAACATCATGGGCTTCTGTAAGGAGTTCAACGCGCGCACCGAGAACGTCGAAAAGGGCACCCCCCTGCCGACCGTCATCACGGTCTATCAGGACAAGTCGTTCACCTTCGTCACCAAGACGCCCCCGGCGACGCACTATCTGAAGCAGATCACCGGCCTGAAGTCCGGCGCCAAGCTGACCGGTCGCGAGACCGTCGGCGAAGTGACCCGCACCCAGCTGCGCGAGATCGCTGAAAAGAAGATGAAGGACCTGAACGCCAACGATCTCGAGGCCGCGGCCAAGATCATCGAAGGCTCCGCCAAGGCCATGGGCCTGAAGATCGTGGAGGCCTAAGACCATGGCCAAGCAACCCAAGCGCATCAAGGCCTGGACCGGCGACCGTGACGCCACCCACGCCGTCGCCGAGGCCATCGCCCTGGTGAAGGCCAACGCCAAGGCCAAGTTCGACGAAACCGTCGAGATCTCGGTCAACCTGGGCGTCGACCCGCGTCACGCCGACCAGCAGGTCCGCGGCGTGGTGAACCTGCCCTCGGGCACCGGCCGCGACGTCCGCGTCGCCGTCTTCGCCAAGGACGCCAAGGCGGCTGAAGCCACCGCGGCGGGCGCCGAGCACGTCGGCGCCGAAGACCTGTACGAAAAGATCGCCGGCGGCTTCATGGACTTCGATCGCGTCATCGCGACCCCGGACATGATGGCCCTGGTCGGTCGCCTCGGTAAGGTGCTGGGCCCGCGCGGCCTGATGCCGAACCCGAAGGTCGGCACCGTGACCCCGAACGTCGGCCAAGCCGTGAAGGACGCCAAGGGCGGCGCCGTCGAGTTCCGCGTCGAGAAGGCGGGCATCGTCCACGCCGGCATCGGCAAGATCTCGTTCACCGACGAAGCCCTGCTGGTCAACGTGAAGGCCCTGGTCGACGCGCTGAACAAGGCCAAGCCGTCGGGCGCCAAGGGCGTCTACGTGAAGCGTATCGGCCTGTCGTCGACGATGGGTCCGGGCTTCAAGGTCGACGTCGCTTCGGTCAACGCCTAAGCCCTTCGAACTGAGCTAAGCGAGCGGGCGCTGGAGCGATCCAGCGCCCGCTTTGCGTTTGGGGCTTGGCCCTTCGAATGGGAGCCGCCTGCTCTATAAGAGCAGGAGTTCCTTCCGCCGCCGGACATCCAGCCCCCGTGACCGATCCTCAAGTTCTCGACGTCGCCGTGATCGGCGGCGGGCCGGCCGGGCTGATGGCGGCCGAGGTGCTGAGCGGCGCTGGGCTGTCGGTCGCGGTGTTCGAGCGCATGCCGACCCTGGGGCGCAAGTTCCTGATGGCCGGGCGCGGCGGGTTGAACCTGACCCATTCCGAGGACTTCGAGCGGTTCGTCGCCCGTTACGGCGCGGCCGCGCCCATCCTGCGGCCGATACTGGAGGCCTTCACCCCGGCCGACCTGGTGGCCTGGGCCGAGGGGCTGGGGCAGGCGACGTTCGTGGGCACCAGCGGCCGGGTGTTCCCCAAGGCGCTGAAGGCCTCGCCCCTGCTGCGGGCCTGGATCGCGCGGCTGGAGGGGCAGGGCGTGGCGCTGAACCTGCGCTCGACCTGGACCGGCTGGAACGCGGCCGGCGACCTGGCCTTCGACACGCCCGACGGGCCGCGCGCCGTACGGCCGCGCGCCACCGTCCTGGCCCTGGGCGGGGCCAGCTGGGCCAAGCTGGGTTCGGACGGCGCCTGGGCGCCGCGGCTGGCGGCGCGCGGCGCGGCGACGGCGCCGTTCCGGCCCGCCAATGTCGGCTTCACGGTCGACTGGACGCCGCTGTTCCGCGAGCGCTTCGCCGGATCGCCGCTCAAGAACGTCGCCTTGACCTTCGAGGGGCGGACCTCGCGCGGCGACGCCCTGGCGTCGGGCTACGGCCTGGAGGGTGGGGCGGTCTATGCGCTGTCCGCCGCCCTGCGCGACGCGATCGCGGTCCACGGCTCGGCGACGCTGGAGATCGACCTGCGGCCGGACGTTCCCCTGGCCCAGCTGACCGCGCGCCTGTCCAGGCCGCGCGGCGGGCAGTCGCTGTCGAGCTGGCTGCGCAAAGCTGTCCACCTGTCGCCGGTCGAGATCGCCCTGCTGCGCGAGGCCCACGGCCTGGCCCTGCCGGTCGCGCCCGACGCCCTGGCGGCGGCGATCAAGGCCGCGCCGATCGTGCTGACCGGGACCCAGGGGCTGGAACGGGCGATCTCGTCGGCCGGCGGCCTGGCGTTCGACGCGCTGGACGGACTGGAGCTGAAGGCCGCGCCCGGCGTGTTCGTGGCCGGCGAGATGCTGGATTGGGAGGCCCCGACCGGCGGCTACCTGCTGCAGGCCTGTTTCGCCACCGGCGTGGCGGCGGCGCGGGCGGTCATCGATCGGTTGAGCGCGCCCTAGCCGCCTCGCCGCGAGGGATGCTTTTCGCGGGAAAAGCCGCTTTGACGATTGACCGAACAATGTTCTTCGAACAGCGTCTCGACTCCACCATTCCGGGGGGAAGGGAACCATGACGACCATTGCCCAAACGTCCGCCGTCGGCGGCGCGCGTCCTGACGTGCTGTCCGGCGACCGTACGGCCTTCATCGACCGTTGGATCTATGTGTTCACCGCGGCCAGCTTCATCGTGATCGTGCTCCTGGGGTTCATCCCGGACTCGCTGGGCAAGATGGCCGCGGTCGAGGCCGGGCAGCGGCCGCCGTTCCCGGTGGTGCTGCATGTCCACGCCGCGCTCATGGGCAGCTACATGCTCCTGCTGCTGACCCAGACCTGGCTGGTGGCGACCGGTCAGGTCGCGCGCCATCGCCTGCTGGGGACGTTGGGCGCGGTGCTCGCGGCGGCGCTGGTCGTGGTCGGGTTCGTGCTGATCCCCACCATCTACCACCAGGTCTTCGCCGGCGCGCAGGCCGCGCCGCCGCCGGCCAAGGCCCAGGCGACCGCATTCGTCGGGATCGTCGAGAACATCATGCTGCTTCAGCTCCGCATCGGGTTCCTGTTCTCGATCCTGGTGTTCCTCGGCGTCGCGGCGCGCGTGACGGATCCCGGCTTCCACAAGCGGATGATGATCCTGTCGATCGCGGTCGCCCTGCCCGCCGCCTTCGACCGCATCACCTGGATTCCGACCACCCTGCCGGGCCGGCCGGTTTCGTCCGACCTCTATGTCCTGCTGGCGATCGCGCCGATGTTCCTGTGGGACATCTACCGCAACCGCAGGATCCACCGCGCCTACTGGGTCTGGCTGGCCGTCGCCGCGCCGTTCACCGTCGCCGTCCACGCCCTCTGGGACACGCCCTTCTGGCACGCCACGGCCAAGCGGCTCATGGGCGTCTAGGCGGCAGCGGACGGGGGCAGGCGCATGCGCCTGTCCCCGACCCCGATCTACTTCATCGCCGCGCGGATCTTGGCCGCCTCGGCTTCGATCGCCTTGGGATCGCCCTTCTCGTTCTCGACGAACATCAGCGGCTTGCCGGCCACGCGGGGGATCACGTGGATATGCAGGTGCGGCACGCTCTGGCCGACGCCGTTGTTCTGGACGATCGTGAAGCCCTCGACGCCCAGCCCATCGACCTGAGCCTGGCCGACCCTGGCGGCCACGGCCATGATCCGCGACAGGTCCTGGGGCGAGATCTCCAGGATGTTGCGGGCCTTGGAGGTCTTGGAGATCACCAGCACGTGGCCCGGCTCGGCCGGGGCGTGGTCCATGAAGGCCAGCACCTGGTCGTCCTCGTAGACCTTGGGCACGACGATCTCGCCGCGCAGGATCTTGGCGAACGGATTGCTCTCGTCGTAGGGCGCCTTCAGCGGAATCTGCGGCGTGCCCGGCTTGGCCGAGGCCGGATCGAACTGGCCCAGCCAGCGGATCACCTCGCCCTCCAGCGCGATGCGGCTGTCGGAGAAGCTGTGGTCGGTGTCCATGTAGGTTTCGGTCAGCGCCTTGGCCTGGGCCTGGCGGGCGGCCGTGGCCAGCTTGCGGGTGGTGGGCGCGCCCGCGTGCTCGGCCCCGATCATCAGCAGCGGCCGGTCGGCGATGCGGGCGCTCAGCGCTTCCAGGTCAAGCTGGGTCGAGGTGGTCTCGATCTCCTTGGCCAGCAGCTCGGCGCTGGTCCCGGCCAGGGGCGGGGTGCTGTCCTTCAGGCCCTGCAGGGCGGCCTTGCGCTTGGCCGGATCGACGAGGTCGGCCTTCCTCTTGCCGATGTCCCAGGCGTCGATGAGGATCGCCCCCGCCGCCTTGGGATCGCCGGCCACGGCGTCGGCGGCCATGAAGCCGCCCATGCTGTGGCCCGCCACCACGATCCGCGTCGGGTCGATGCGGTACTTGGCGACGTTGGCCGGGTCGCGCAGGAAGGCCAGCGCCGCCTCGGCGTCGGCGCGGCTGTTGGCGAACGAGAACTTGCCCGGGCTGCCCCACGAGCCGCGGTAGTTGACCCGCATCACGTTCCAGCCGGCGCGGCGCACGGCCTGCATCAGGTCGATATTGGTCTCGTTGCCCGGGAAACCGTGCAGCATCAGCATCGTCGGATGCGGCTGGTCGCCCGAGGCCAGGTACATCATGGCGTTGACCCGCACGCCGCCCGTCGGGACGGTGAAGGCGGCCATGTCGGCCGGATGGGCCGCGTCGCGCGGCGGATCGGCGACGACCGCCTTGGGGATCGGCGGGGCCTTGGGCTCGGCGAAGGTGGGGGCGGCGAGGCCGACGAGCATCAGGGCGGCGAGGCCGGCGGCGAACGTGCGATGCATCCCTGAAATCCCCTTATTCCCGATGGTGTTTCCGTTATCCGGAAAGGGGAGGGGGAAGGCTAGTCTTTGCATGTTCATCACCGTCATCCCGGGCCTTGTGCCCGGGCCCCCTCTGTCCGCCGCAGGTGCGGGAGGGGCGGTTCACGTGCGGGCCGAACGAGGGGTTCCGGGCACAAGGCCCGGAATGACGGTTGGAAGGTGGGGGATCTGATTGAAGGGGCCCTGTTGAAATCCATCCCCAAACCGTCTATACGCCGCCCCTTCTCCGCTGGGCTCGCCCGGCGGCGATCCTGTTTGAGAACTGCGGGGCGTGGGGTCACCAACGCCGTAATCGAGGAAGAGCCCTTCCTCGCCGTCGGGAGACAGGGATAGAGACGCCGACGCTCTCCTGACTCGTGACTCCTGTCCGAGACAGATACGCGGCCGACTTTCCTTGGAACAGGCTGATGCGACTCGCGTGCGGGAGCGATCCCGCGTGGGACGAGCATTTGGCTGCCGGAATGGTCCGGCCGCTGTTATTGAGTAGGAGACCGCAATGGACCGCGCTCAAAAGCAGGAATCGATCGAGTCGCTGAAAAGCGTCTTCGCCGATGCCGGCGCTGTCGTCGTGACCCACTACATGGGTCTGACCGTTGCGGAAATGACCGACCTTCGTCTCCGCCTCCGCAAGGAAGGCGCCGCGATCAAGGTTGTGAAGAACACCCTGGCCCTCAAGGCTCTGGACGGCAAGCTCGGTGACAAGGGCGAAAAGCTCTTCACCGGTCCGGTCGCCATCGCCTACGGGCCGGACGCTGTTTCGGCCGCCAAGGTCGCCGTTCAGTTCGCCAAGGAAAACGACAAGTTCAAGCTTGTCGGTGGCGTGCTGGATCAGACCAACGTGCTGGACGAAAACGGCGTGAAGGCTCTGGCGACCCTGCCGTCGCTGGACGAACTGCGTGGCAAGCTCATCGGCCTCCTCCAGGCCCCGGCGACCAAGATCGCTGGCGTCCTGCAGGCTCCGGCTGGCCAGCTGGCTCGCGTCTTCAACGCCTACGCGACCAAAGACGCCGCGTAACGGTCATCACCGCATCTATCCCATATCTCTCTAAGGAACTTACACATGTCCAAGCTCGAAAAGCTGGTTGAAGAACTGTCCACCCTGTCGGTGCTGGAAGCCGCTGAGCTGTCCAAGCTGCTCGAAGAAAAGTGGGGCGTCTCGGCCGCCGCTCCGGTCGCCGTGGCCGCCGTCGGCGGTGGCGCTGCCGCCGCTCCGGCCGAAGCCGCCGAAGAGCAAACCGAATTCACCGTCGTCCTGACCGACGGCGGCGACAAGAAGATCAACGTGATCAAGGAAGTCCGCGGCGTTCGTCCGGACCTGGGCCTGAAGGAAGCCAAGGACCTGGTCGAAGGCGCTCCGCAGAACGTCGTTGAAAACGTCTCGAAGCAAGTCGCCGAAGAAGTCGCCAAGAAGCTGACCGAAGCCGGCGCCAAGGTCCAAGTGAAGTAATTCACTTCCCCATGCCTCGCGCATGGGGGACCTGCCGGCGTCAGTTCTCTGACGCACGCGTTGACGGCCCCGGAGGGAAACCTCCGGGGCCGTTTTCGTTTGGGTCGCGCGCGCCTGCGTCATCCTGGCACGCTCGTTGCTAACCATCGGTCGCGCACGCAGCAGTGGAGGCGACCATGGCGATCTCGGGGATTTCGGGCGGCGGCTATTCGATGTGGAGCCCGCTGGCGGCGGCGTCGGCCACGACCGGCTCGAGGGCGGCGCTCGACAGCGCCAGCGACCTGGACAAGGTCCGCGACAAGGGCCTGGTGGCCTTCGCCAAGGAGGCCAAGAAGGACGCCTGGGAGGAAAAACTCAAGGCGTGGAAGGCCGAAGCGATGAAGAACGCCGGCCTGACCGAGGAAAGCCTGGCGGCCATGTCGCCCGACCAGCGCACCCAGGCCCTGCAGCAGATCGACGACGCCGTGAAGGCCAAGATCAAGGAAGCCATGGACGGCGCCAAGGCCCAGGCCAAGAACGGTCTGGCCGTGCCCAACTTCGTCGACATGAGCGTCTGATATAAAGCGGCAACCTTTGCCGCATGACGGGCGTTATTTGCCCATGCTCAAGCTGGCTGGAATCCTTCTCGTCCTGATGATCGTGTTCGGGATCCTCGGCTTCGTCGTCGACGTGGCCGGCGGCCTGGCCAAGATCGCGTTCTTCGTCTGCCTGATCGCCTTCGCGATCTCGCTGGTCGGCAAGGCGATGAATCGGGGCTGAGTCCATTAGTAATATCAATCTTGTTGACGCCGACCGGACGCGCCTCTAGCGATTGCCGCCAATAGATAGCGGTAACATTAGGGGAAGCGATGGAACGGCTGAACACGGGCGCGCGGCGCTGGACGGCGGGGCTGGTCTCGAGCCTGGCCCTGGGCTTCTCCGCCGGCCTGATGGCCACCAGCGCGGTCGCCGCGCCGGCGGCGGTCATGGACCGCAACGGCTCGTACGTCTCGGTCGAGACCTACGCCCCCAACATCGTCCGGGTGACCATCAGCCAGGACCGCGCCCTGGCCGAGGCCGCGCCCGGCTACGGCTTCACGGCCGACAGCGACGACAAGGGCTGGCGCCACGACCAGAAGGCCGGGGCCGACATCTTCACCTCGGGCGCGCTGTCGCTGGAAGTCGTCGCCCAGCCCTGGCCGGGCGCGCCCTCGCAGATGGAGCGTTATTTCGCGCCGTCCCTGCCGCCGGTCTCGGTCAAGATCCGCAAGGCGGATGGAGCCCCCATCGTCAGCATGACGGGATGGGAAATGTCGCCCCATGTCGTCAGCGGCGAGCGGACCTACCAGGCCGGCGCCAGCTTCTCGACCAGCGCCGACGAGCACTTCTACGGCTTGGGGCAGAACCAGGAAGGCATCCTGGACCTGCGCGGCCGCTCGATCACCTGCAAGCATGACTACGACGCGCCGGCCGGCGAGACCGTCTGCGTGCCGTTCATGGTGTCGAACAAGGGCTATGGGATCATCTGGGACAACCCGTCGGAGACCAAGGTCTATCCGGCCGTCAACGGCCGCACCCTGTGGCAGTCGAAGGTCGGCGAGCGGGTGTCGTTCTTCGTGATCACCGGCAGCTATGACGAGATCTACGCCGGCTACCGCAAGCTGACCGGCGTCACGCCGCTGCCGCCCAAGGCCGCCTTCGGCTACATCCAGTCCAAGGCCCGCTACGAGAGCCAGAAGCAGATCCTCGACGTCGCCAAGGGCTATCGCGACCGCGGCTATCCGCTGGATGTGATGGTGCTGGATTGGTTCTACTGGACCCGGATGGGCCAGCTGGACATCGACCCGACCTACTTCCCCGACCCGGCCGCGATGAACAAGGAGCTGCACGACAACGGCGTGCACAGCATCATCAGCGTCTGGCCGCGCTTCGAGAAGGAAGGCCGCTACTTCAACTATCTGGCCGACAAGGGCTGGTTCCTGAAGGACGCCGACGGCAAGCCGGTCGACGGCCTGCCGTTCCGCAGCGACCGCACCGGCGCCCTGATCGACAGCACCAACCCGCAGGCCCGCGAGTGGTTCTGGGGCAAGATCCGCGACAACATCGCCTCCAAGGGCTTCGACTGGTTCTGGCTGGACGAGACCGAGCCGGACCTGGTGCCGGAGGGCTATTTCTGGAGCATCGGTTCGGGCGACCGCTACCGCAACGTCTTCCCGCTGGTCCACACCCAGGGCGTGGCCGAGGGCTCGCGCCGCGACCGTCCGGACAAGCGCAACCTGATCCTGTCGCGCGCCGCCTATATCGGGACCCAGCGCAACGGGGCGCTGTTCTGGTCGTCCGACATCCAGCCCACCTGGGAAGCGCTGAAACGCCAGGTGCCCACCGGCCTGAACTTCACCGCGACGGGCCTGGCTTACTGGGGCAACGACATTGGCGGCTGGCAGTGGCTGCCCCAGACCACGACGGCGACCAAGCCGCCGCTGCTGGACCCGTCCGACGCCCGCGACGTGGTGGGCCAGAACAACGACTATCCCGAGCTGTTCGCCCGCTGGTTCCAGTACGGGACCTTCACCCCGACCTTGCGCGTGCACGGCATGCGCAAGGACACCGAGGTCTGGTCGTACGGCAAGGGCGCCGAGGCGGTGGTCGCCAAGTACCTGAAGCTGCGCTACGCCCTGATGCCGTACCTCTACTCGATGGGCCACTCGACCTACGAGACCGGGGCGCCGTTCATGCGCGGCCTGTTCATGGACTTCCCGAACGATCCCAAGGTGGTGAACCTGGGCGACCAGTACATGTTCGGCCCGGCCTTCCTGGTGGCGCCGATCACCGATCAGGGCGTGACCGAGCGCGACGTCTACCTGCCGGCGGGCGCCGACTGGTACGACTACTGGACGGGCAAGAAGGTCGCCGGGGGGCAGACGATCAAGGTCTCGGCCCCGATCGACACCATCCCGCTATTCGTCCGCGCCGGCTCGATCGTCCCGATGGGCGCGCCCATCCAGAGCACGGCCACGCCGCAGGCGATCAGCGCGGTGAAGGTCTATCCGGGCCGCGACGCCGACTTCACGCTGTACGACGACGACGGCGTGACCAACGCCTACGAGAAGGGTGTCGGCAAGACGGTGAAGCTGCACTGGGACGACAAGGCCGGCAAGCTGACGGCGACGGGCGACAAGGCCTTGTCGGCCCAGGCCCTGGCGGCGGTGCAGGTGGTCCGCTAGGCGCGGCGACCGACTTGGGGGACACACACTCGCGGAAAGACGGGGTCATGGATCCCGAGCCGTGCAGCGAGTGTGTGTCCCCGCCTTCCGCCTCGGAGGAGGTTCCAAGCTCAACGGCGGGTTCCCGCATTCTTTTGTGGATAAACCCCCTTTCCATACCCGGCGGGTTGTCCTATATCCGCCCGTTCACGAAGACATTTCGGCGGAACGCGTACGCGCGTGTCCGCATGATACGCCCCGAGGCGCGGTCAGCCGCCCTCCGATCAGCGCGAAGGGGCGCCCGTCAGGCTTCCGGTCCCGGTTGTCCTGACAGGGGAATTCCAGCGTCCGGCGTTCTCCCGAGAGGAGAGCGGCGAGGGTGGACGCTAGGTACATTCGAATTCACGCGCGGAGTCCGTCCGCGCCCAGGGAAAAAACATGGCGCAATCCTTCACCGGCAAGAAGCGGATCCGGAAGTCTTTCGGCCGCATCCCCGAAGCTGTGCAGATGCCGAACCTCATCGAGGTTCAGCGCTCCTCCTACGAGCAGTTCCTTCAGCGCGAGGTCCGTCCGGGCCAACGCCGCGACGAAGGCATCGAGGCGGTGTTCAAGTCCGTCTTCCCGATCAAGGATTTCAACGAGCGCGCGGTGCTCGAATACGTCTCGTACGAATTCGAAGAGCCCAAGTACGACGTTGAAGAGTGCATCCAGCGCGACATGACCTTCGCGGCGCCGCTAAAGGTGAAGCTGCGCCTGATCGTGTTCGAGACGGAAGAAGAAACCGGCGCCCGCTCGGTCAAGGACATCAAGGAGCAGGACGTCTACATGGGCGACATCCCGCTCATGACGGACAAGGGCACCTTCATCGTCAACGGCACCGAACGCGTCATCGTCTCGCAGATGCACCGCTCGCCGGGCGTGTTCTTCGACCACGACAAGGGCAAGACCCATGCCTCGGGCAAGCTGCTGTTCGCCGCCCGCGTCATTCCCTACCGCGGCTCGTGGCTGGACTTCGAGTTCGACGCCAAGGACGTGGTCTATGTCCGCATCGACCGCCGCCGCAAGCTGCCGGCCACGACCTTCCTCTATGCCCTGGGCATGGACGGCGAAGAGATCCTGACGACGTTCTATGACGTCGTCCCGTTCGAGAAGCGCACCGCCGCCGGCGCCGAAGGCTGGGCCACCCCGTACAAGCCCGAGCGCTGGCGCGGCGTGAAGCCGGAATTCGCCCTGATCGACGCCGACACCGGCGAAGAAGTGGCTCCGGCCGGCACCAAGATCACCGCCCGCCAGGCCAAGAAGCTGGCCGACAACGGCCTGAAGACCCTGCTGCTGGCGCCGGAAGCCCTGACGGGCCGCTACCTGGCTCGCGACGCGGTCAACTTCGAGAACGGCGAGATCTACGCCGAAGCCGGCGACGAGCTGGACGTGGCCTCGATCCAGGCCCTGGCCGAGCAAGGCTTCAGCACCATCGACGTGCTGGACATCGACCACGTCACGGTCGGCGCCTACATGCGCAACACCCTGCGCGTGGACAAGAACGCCGTCCGCGAGGACGCGCTTTTCGACATCTACCGCGTGATGCGTCCGGGCGAGCCGCCGACCGTCGAAGCCGCCGAGGCGATGTTCAAGTCGCTGTTCTTCGACGCCGAGCGCTACGACCTGTCGGCCGTGGGCCGCGTGAAGATGAACATGCGCCTGGAGCTGGACGCTTCGGACGAGATGCGCGTGCTCCGCAAGGAAGACGTGCTGGCCGTCCTGAAGCTGCTGGTCGGCCTGCGCGACGGTCGCGGCGAAATCGACGACATCGACAACCTGGGCAACCGCCGGGTCCGTTCGGTGGGCGAACTGCTGGAAAACCAGTACCGCGTCGGCCTGCTGCGCATGGAACGCGCCATCAAGGAACGCATGTCGTCGGTCGACATCGACACCGTGATGCCGCACGACCTGATCAACGCCAAGCCGGCCGCGGCCTCGGTGCGTGAATTCTTCGGCAGCTCGCAGCTGTCGCAGTTCATGGACCAGACCAACCCGCTGTCGGAGATCACCCACAAGCGCCGCCTGTCGGCGCTTGGCCCGGGCGGTCTGACCCGCGAGCGCGCCGGCTTCGAAGTCCGTGACGTGCACCCGACCCACTACGGCCGCATCTGCCCGATCGAAACGCCGGAAGGCCCGAACATCGGTCTGATCAACTCGCTGGCCACCCACGCCCGCGTGAACAAGTACGGCTTCATCGAGAGCCCCTACCGTCGCGTCGCCGACGGCAAGCCGCTCGACGAGGTCGTCTACATGTCGGCCATGGAAGAGTCGAAGCACGTCATCGCGCAGTCGAACATCAAGGTGGTCGACGGCGAGATCCACGAGGACCTGGTCCCCGGCCGGATCAACGGTGAACCCACCCTGCTCCAGAAGGAACAGGTGGACCTGATGGACGTGTCGCCGCGCCAGGTGGTGTCGGTGGCCGCGGCCCTGATCCCGTTCCTGGAAAACGACGACGCCAACCGCGCCCTCATGGGCTCGAACATGCAACGTCAGGCCGTGCCGCTGGTGCAGTCCGACGCCCCGCTGGTCGGCACCGGCATGGAAGCCGTGGTCGCCCGTGACTCGGGCGCCGTGGTCATCGCCAAGCGCACCGGCGTTGTCGAGCAGATCGACGGCACCCGTATCGTCGTCCGCGCCACGGAAGAGACCGACAGCGCCCGTTCGGGCGTCGACATCTACCGCCTGTCGAAGTTCCAGCGTTCGAACCAGTCGACCTGCATCAACCAGCGCCCGCTGGTGAAGGTGGGCGACAAGATCAGCGCCGGCGACATCATCGCCGACGGTCCGTCGACCGAGCTGGGCGAACTGGCCCTGGGCCGCAACGCGCTCGTCGCGTTCATGCCCTGGAACGGCTACAACTTCGAAGACTCGATCCTGATCTCCGAGCGCATCGTCCGTGACGACGTCTTCACCTCGATCCACATCGAGGAATTCGAAGTCATGGCCCGCGACACCAAGCTGGGTCCGGAAGAGATCACCCGCGACATCCCGAACGTCGGCGAGGAAGCCCTGCGCAACCTCGACGAAGCCGGCATCGTGGCGATCGGCGCCGAAGTCCAGCCGGGCGACATCCTGGTCGGCAAGGTCACGCCGAAGGGCGAAAGCCCGATGACGCCGGAAGAAAAGCTCCTGCGCGCCATCTTCGGCGAAAAGGCCTCGGACGTCCGCGACACCAGCCTGCGCCTGCCCCCGGGCGTCGCCGGTACGATCGTCGACGTGCGCGTGTTCAACCGTCACGGCGTCGACAAGGACGAACGCGCCCTGGCCATCGAGCGCGCCGAGATCGACCGTCTGGGCAAGGACCGCGACGACGAGTTCGCGATCCTGAACCGCAACATCTCGGGCCGCCTGCGCGAGCTGCTGATCGGCAACGTCGCCCTGTCGGGTCCCAAGGGCCTGTCGCGCGGCGCGATCACCGCCGAGGGCCTGGCTGAAGTCCAGCCGGGTCTGTGGTGGCAGATCGCCCTCGAGGACGAGAAGGCGATGGGCGAACTGGAAAGCCTGCGTCGTCTGTTTGACGAGAACCGCAAGCGTCTGGACCGTCGTTTCGAGGACAAGGTCGACAAGCTGCAGCGCGGCGACGAACTGCCCCCGGGCGTGATGAAGATGGTCAAGGTCTTCGTGGCCGTGAAGCGCAAGCTTCAGCCGGGCGACAAGATGGCCGGCCGTCACGGCAACAAGGGCGTCATCTCGCGCATCCTGCCGATCGAGGACATGCCGTTCCTCGCCGACGGGACGCACGTGGACGTCGTTCTGAACCCGCTGGGCGTGCCTTCGCGCATGAACGTCGGCCAGATCTTCGAAACCCACCTGGGCTGGGCCTGCGCCAACCTCGGCAAGCAGATCACCAACCTGCTGGAAGACTGGCAGCACGGCGGTCAGAAGGACGCCCTGGTCACGCGCCTGCGCGAGATCTACGGCCCCGATGAGGAACTGCCGGAGTCCGAGGAAGAGCTGGTCGAACTGGCCCGCAACCTCGGCAAGGGCGTTCCGATCGCCACCCCGGTGTTCGATGGCGCGCGCATGGACGACATCGAGGACCACCTCGAAATGGCCGGCGTCAACAAGTCGGGCCAGTCGATCCTGTACGACGGCCAGACGGGCGACCAGTTCAAGCGTCCGGTCACGGTCGGCTACATCTACATGCTGAAGCTGCACCACCTGGTCGACGACAAGATCCACGCCCGTTCGATCGGCCCGTACTCGCTGGTCACCCAGCAGCCGCTGGGCGGCAAGGCCCAGTTCGGCGGTCAGCGCTTCGGGGAAATGGAAGTGTGGGCTCTGGAAGCCTACGGCGCGGCCTACACCCTGCAGGAAATGCTGACGGTGAAGTCCGACGACGTGGCCGGCCGGACCAAGGTCTACGAGTCTATCGTCCGTGGCGACGACACGTTCGAAGCCGGTATCCCGGAAAGCTTCAACGTGCTGGTCAAGGAAATGCGCTCGCTCGGCCTGAACGTCGAGCTGGAGAACAGCTGATCCGGATCTCCCTCCTCCACCTGACCGGTGGGGGAGGGGCCCCTTTCAGCCCGCTCTCCACTTTGAATTTTCGCGGGTAGTCCCGCAGAAGGAACCAAGATGAACCAGGAAGTCCTGAACATCTTCAATCCGGTCCAGGCCGCTCCGACCTTCGACCAGATCCGCATCTCGCTGGCCTCGCCGGAAAAGATCCGCTCGTGGTCGTTCGGCGAGATCAAGAAGCCGGAAACCATCAACTACCGCACGTTCAAGCCCGAGCGTGACGGCCTGTTCTGCGCCCGTATCTTTGGCCCGACCAAGGACTACGAATGCCTCTGCGGCAAGTACAAGCGCATGAAGTATAAGGGCATCATCTGCGAGAAGTGCGGTGTTGAAGTCACCCTGGCCCGCGTCCGTCGCGAGCGCATGGGCCACATCGAACTGGCCTCGCCGGTCGCCCACATCTGGTTCCTGAAGTCGCTGCCGTCGCGCATCGCCATGATGCTCGACATGCCGCTGAAGGACATCGAGCGCGTCCTGTACTTCGAATACTACATCGTCACCGAGCCGGGCCTGACCCCGCTGAAGCAGCACCAGCTGCTCAGCGAGGACGACTTCATGCGCGCCCAGGACGAGTACGGCGACGACAGCTTCACCGCCGAGATCGGCGCCGAGGCCGTCCAGAACCTGCTGAAGGCCATCGACCTCGACAAGGAGGCCGAGAAGCTGCGCGAAGAGCTGGCGGGCAACCCGTCGGACATGAAGCAGAAGAAGTTCAGCAAGCGCCTGAAGATCCTCGAAGCCTTCTCCGAATCCGGCAACCGCCCGGAATGGATGGTGCTGACGGTCGTTCCGGTCATCCCGCCGGAACTGCGCCCGCTGGTGCCGCTGGACGGCGGCCGCTTCGCGACCTCGGACCTGAACGACCTGTATCGCCGGGTCATCAACCGTAACAACCGCCTCAAGCGCCTGATCGAGCTGCGCGCGCCCGACATCATCATCCGCAACGAAAAGCGGATGCTGCAGGAGTCGGTCGACGCCCTGTTCGACAACGGCCGCCGCGGTCGCGTCATCACGGGCGCCAACAAGCGTCCGCTGAAGTCGCTGGCCGACATGCTGAAGGGCAAGCAAGGCCGCTTCCGCCAGAACCTGCTGGGCAAGCGCGTCGACTATTCGGGCCGTTCGGTCATCGTCGTGGGTCCGGACCTGAAGCTGCACGAGTGCGGCCTGCCCAAGAAGATGGCTCTGGAGCTGTTCAAGCCGTTCATCTACGCGCGCCTGGACGCCAAGGGCCTGTCGGGCACCGTCAAGCAGTCCAAGCGCATGGTCGAGCGCGAACAGCCCCAGGTGTGGGACATCCTCGAAGAGGTGATCCGCGAGCACCCGGTTCTGCTGAACCGCGCCCCGACCCTGCACCGTCTGGGCATCCAGGCGTTCGAGCCGAAGCTGATCGAGGGCAAGGCCATCCAGCTGCACCCGCTGGTCTGCGCCGCGTTCAACGCCGACTTCGACGGCGACCAGATGGCCGTGCACGTCCCGCTGAGCCTCGAGGCCCAGCTGGAAGCGCGCGTCCTGATGATGTCGACCAACAACATCCTGTCGCCCGCCAACGGTCGCCCGATCATCGTGCCGTCGCAGGACATCGTCCTGGGTCTGTACTACCTGTCGGTCGCCCGCGACGGCGAGCCGGGTGAAGGCAAGATCTTCGCCGATCTGGGCGAGATCGAAGCCGCCATGGACGCCGGCGTCGTGTCGCTGCACGCCAAGATCAAGTCGCGCTTCACGGAAGTGGACGCCGATGGCGTGGCGCGTCGCCGCGTGATCGACACCACCCCGGGCCGCATGAAGATCGCCGCCCTGCTGCCGCGTCACCCGGCGATCGGTCACCGACTGATCGAAAAGGCCCTGACGAAGAAGGAAATCGGCAATCTGATCGACGTGGTCTATCGCCACTGCGGTCAGAAGGCGACGGTGATCTTCGCCGACCAGGTCATGGGCCTGGGCTTCAAGGAAGCGGCCAAGGCCGGCATCTCCTTCGGCAAGGACGACATCATCATCCCGAAGCGGAAGGAGGCGATCGTCGCCGAAACCCGCACCCTGGCTGAAGAATACGAGCAGCAGTACGCCGACGGTCTGATCACTAAGGGTGAGAAGTACAACAAGGTCGTCGACGCCTGGGCCAAGGCCACCGATCGCGTCGCCGACGAGATGATGGCCGAGCTTCAGATGAAGCATAAGGACGAGAACGGCCGCGAGAAGGAAATCAACGCCATCTACATGATGGCCCACTCCGGCGCCCGTGGTTCGCAAGCCCAGATGAAGCAGCTGGGCGGCATGCGCGGCCTGATGGCCAAGCCCTCCGGCGAGATCATCGAGACCCCGATCGTCTCGAACTTCAAGGAAGGCCTGACCGTTCAGGAGTACTTCAACTCGACCCACGGCGCCCGTAAGGGCCTGGCGGACACCGCGCTGAAGACCGCCAACTCGGGCTACCTGACCCGTCGTCTGGTCGACGTCGCGCAGGACTGCATCATCGTCGAGGAAGACTGCGGCACCACCAAGGGCATCACCCTGCGGGCCGTGGTCGAAGGCGGCGACGTGCTGGTCTCGCTGGGCGCCCGCGTCCTGGGCCGCTTCACGGCCGAGGACGTCAAGGATCCGGCCACCGGCGAACTGGTCGTGCCGGCCGACACCTATATCGACGAGAACATGGCCGACGCCATCGAGGCGGCCGTGGTCCAGTCGGTGAAGGTCCGCTCGGTCCTGACCTGCGAAGCCAAGATCGGCGTCTGCGGCGCCTGCTACGGCCGCGACCTGGCCCGTGGCACGCCGGTGAACATCGGTGAAGCCGTGGGCGTCATCGCCGCCCAGTCGATCGGCGAGCCCGGCACCCAGCTGACGATGCGGACCTTCCACATCGGCGGCACCGCCCAGGTGGCCGAGCAGTCGTTCTTCGAAAGCAGCAACGACGGTACGGTCCGCGTGACCGGCGCCACCGTGACCGCTTCGGACGGCGCCCTGGTCGTGATGAGCCGCAACACCTCGGTGAGCGTGCTGGTCGACGGCAAGGAACGCGAGAACTACAAGCCGCCGTACGGCGCGCGCCTGAAGGTGAAGGACGGCGACAAGGTCAAGCGCGGTCAGCGCCTGGCCGACTGGGACCCCTACACCACCCCGATCATCACGGAAGTGGGCGGCAAGATCCGTGCGGAAGACCTGGTGGACGGCTTCTCCGTCCGCGAGGAGACCGACGAAGCCACCGGCATCGCGCAGCGCGTGATCGCCGACTGGCGGACCTCGGCCCGCGCCTCGGACCTGCGTCCGGCCATGGGCGTGCTGGCGGAAGACGGCTCGTACAAGCGCCTGAGCAACGGCGGCGAGGCTCGCTACCTCCTGTCGGTGGGCGCCATTCTCTCCGTCGCCGACGGCGACGAAGTGAAGCCGGGTGAAGTCATCGCGCGTATCCCGACCGAAGGCGCCAAGACCCGGGACATCACCGGTGGTCTGCCGCGCGTCGCCGAACTCTTCGAAGCCCGCCGTCCGAAGGACTGCGCGGTCATCGCGGAAATGGACGGCCGTGTCGAATTCGGCAAGGATTACAAGAACAAGCGCCGGATCAAGATCACTCCGGACGTCGACGCCGACGGCAACCAGCCCGAAGCGGTCGAGTTCCTGATCCCGAAGGGCAAGCACATCGCGGTGCATGATGGCGACTACATCACGCGCGGCGAGTACATCATCGACGGCAACCCGGATCCGCACGACATCCTGCGCATCCTGGGCGTCGAGGCCCTGGCCAACTTCCTGGTCGACGAGATCCAGGAGGTCTACCGACTGCAAGGCGTGCCGATCAACGACAAGCACATCGAGACGATCGTTCGTCAGATGCTGCAGAAGGTCGAGATCGTCGAGCCGGGCGATACGGGCCTGATCAAGGGCGACCACCTGGACAAGCCGGAGTTCTTCCACGAACAGGACAAGGCCATCGCTCGCGGCGGCCGTCCGGCGACGACCCAGCCGGTGCTGCTCGGCATCACCAAGGCCTCGCTGCAGACCAAGAGCTTCATCTCGGCCGCGTCGTTCCAGGAAACGACCCGCGTCCTGACCGAAGCCTCGGTGCACGGCAAGACCGACACCCTGGAAGGCCTGAAGGAAAACGTCATCGTGGGTCGCCTGATCCCCGCCGGCACGGGTTCCTACCTGCGCAGCCTGCAGCGCGTCGCCGCCAAGCGCGACGAGCAGCTGGCCCAGCAGCGCGAAGAAGCGATGGAGCCGCTGCCCGCGGTCATCGCCGAAGAAGCCTAGGCTTCCTTCGAGGACTGAAACGGAACGGCCCGGGAGCGATCCCGGGCCGTTTTGTTTTTGGCGCCTCCGTCCTGGCGCGGCCGTCGCCAAACGGGTGAAGACAAAGCCTGTGGTTGTGCTAGTCAGGAAGCGGAAATCCGGTCCAGCTTGTCGCTGGCGCCAAGCCACGCGTGTTTCGGGGGAAACGTGGTCCGCAAGATCGTCTTCGGGGTTCTCGGCCTGGGTCTGGCGGCCGCCGGTCTGGCGGTGATCGTGTACAGGCCGCCGGCCCCGCCGCCCAAACCCAAGCCGTCCGATCACTTCGCCTCGGCCAAGGACAAGGCCTTCGTCGATCTGGCGTCCGGCCGGATCGCCAGGCGGTTCGACACGCCCGACGACGTCGAGTTCTGGGACCCCGTGGTCAGCCGCCTGCCCAACGGCGCCGAGGCGCTGTGCGTCGACGTCCTTCCGCCGGGCAAGACCTGGGTGGGCATGATCGCCGCCCGCGACCCCGGCGCGGCCGGCTTCATGATCTATCGGGGCGGCGACACCCTGGCGCCCAAGTCCCGCTTCCAGTGCCGCGCGATCATCCGGCGAGGCGTCAGGGCCGCCTCCAGCGCCGACGGCCTGCAGGCGAGCATGGACTATCAGCGGGCCGGCTGCGCGCTCGACGGACGTTATCTGTGGGCCTACGTGCGCTACTGCGCCGGGGCCGAGACCCTCCCCGCGATGGAGGGCCAGTCGTGAGGGCCTGGCTTTCCACGTCGCTCGCCCGTGCTAGTCAAGGAAACGGCCGCGCGAGTCACGGCGATGTTCGCGTTCGGGGGGAAGCGATGATGGGACGGGTAACGGGAGCGGCCGCGATCGCGGCGATGTTGGCGCTGCAGGCCTGCGCGCCGGAGCCGCCGCCGGAACCCAAGCCGTCGGACGGCTTCCTGCAGGCGGCCGACCGGACCTTCGTCGAGGCCGCCTGGGCCAAGGTGGCGGGGACCTACAAGGAGCCCGCCACGGTGCAGTACAGGGGCCTGACCATCAGCGAGGACGCCGGGGAGCGGACCCTGTGCGGGGAGTCGGCCGAGCCCGACCAGCTGTGGCGCGGGTTCGTGGCCACCCAGGAAACCGGCAAGACCAGCTTCACCGTCCTGCGCCAGCGCGACAACATCAGCCCCCGGGCCGTCACGGCCTGCAAGCTGCTGGTCCGCAAGCACATGGGCCAGAAGAGCGTCGACACGCCCGAGGTCCAGCAGGCCATCGTCCAGAGCGGCTGCTCCTACATGGACGTGGAGTTCTGGCGGGCGCACAAGGACCATTGCTACAAGACGCAGACCGTCGCCGGCGGGACTCCCGCGCCCGCGCCGCCGCCCTAGGCGCCGGTCGACCTAGCCTTCCCGCAGCACCGCCAGCCGCTCCAGCCTCGGGGCGGCGAAGTCCAGGAACGCCCGCGCCAGCGGCGGCATGAACCGGCCGCCCACTGTGACCAGTTGCACCGGCAGGGGCGGGGGCTCGAAGTCGGGCAGCAGGCGCACCAGCCGGCCCGCCGCCAGGTCCTCGGCCACCTGATAGGAGAGGGCGCGACCCACGCCGCGCCCGGCGATCATCGCCGCCAGGGCCGCCTCCACATTGTTGACCCGCAGCCGGGGCTCCAGCCGTACGGCCCGCGCCTTGCCCCGGTGCTCGAACCGCCATTCCGGCGAGGCCGAGACCACGGTGGTCAGGATCGTCTCGTGCTCGGCCAGGTCGGCGGGCTCCAGCGGCGTTCCGCGCCGGGCCAGATAGTCGGGCGAGGCCGCCACCAGCCGACGCACCTGGCCCAGCTTGCGGACGATCAGGCTGGAATCGGCCAGCGGCCCGATCCGCAGGGCCACGTGCAGCTCGCCCTCGATCAGGTCCAGATTGCGGTCGTGCAGGGTCAGGTCGGCCTGGACGCCGGGATGCTGGGCCAGGAAGTCGGCGACCACCGGCGTCAGGTGGCGGCCGCCGAACACCGTCGGCCCGGTGATCCGCAGCGTGCCGCGCACCGCGTCGGGCGCCGGGGCCTGGAGGGCGGTCTCGTAGTCGGCCAGCAGGCGGCGGGCCCGCTCCGCCAGGTCGCGGCCGGCCTGAGTGGGGGCCAGGCGCCGGGTGGTGCGCTCGATCAGCCGCGCGCCCATCCGCTCTTCCAGGGCCGCCAGGGCCCGGGTCATGGCGGCGGGCGAGCGCCGCAGCTTGCGCCCCGCCGCCGCCAGGCCGCCCGCGTCGATCACCGCCACCAGCAGGGCCAGCTCGTCCAGACGATCCATTCCAAAATCCGCAATTATGTCTTGCCGATTTGCTCAATTCATTCCAATCGGCGCAATGGCGAAAATGATCTTGCAACCTGGCCCGAAACCTTGGGGGAGAGATCCATGTCCGCCACCGCCATCGTCCTGCACGGCACGCCTCTGTCGGGGCACACCCATCGGGTGGGATTGCTGCTGAACGCCCTGGGCCTGGCCTATCGCTTCGCGCCCGCCCCCAAGGAGGTCCGCGTCAGCCCGGCCTTCCTGGCGCTGAACCCGCTGGGCCAGATCCCGGTGCTGCAGGACGGCGACCTGACCCTGGCCGACAGCAACGCCATCCTGGTCTATCTGGCCCGCCGCTACGCCCCCGACAGCGGCTGGCTGCCGCTGGAGCCGGTGGCCGCCGCCCGCGTGCAGCGCTGGCTGTCGATCGCGGCCGGCGAGGTGATGCACGGCCCGGCCATCGCCCGGATGATCGCCCTGTTCGACTTTCCCGACGACCCGGCCCGCGCCGCCCGCATCGCCGCCCGCGTGCTGACCTTCATGGACGGCCATCTGGACGGCCGCGCCTTCCTGGCCGCCGACCATGTCACGATCGCCGACCTGGCCTGCTATTCCTATGTCGCCCACGCTCCGGACGGCGGCGTGGATCTTGGGCCCTATGCCGCCGTGCGCGCCTGGCTGGCGCGGGTCGAGGCCCAGCCGTGGTTCCGGCCGATGCCCGACTTCGCCGAGGCCGCCTGAGATGGACGGCCCGTTCCATCGCGGCGAGCTGATCGCCCAGGCCATGGCGGGGACGGGCACGCCGGGCATGACGGGCATCCGGCCGTTCATGCCCGACCAGCACCGCGAGTTCTTCGCCCTGCTGCCCTACCTGTTCGTGGCGACGCTCGACAGGGACGGCTGGCCGGTGGCCACCGTGCTGACGGGCCCGCCGGGCTTCGTCCAGAGCCCCGACCCCGTCACCCTGACCGTGGCGGCCCGGCCCCGCGCGGGCGAGCCGGGCGGCGAGCTGTTCGCGGCCGGCCGGCCGTTCGGCGCCCTGGGCCTGGACTTCGCGACCCGTCGCCGCAACCGCGCCAACGGCCTGATCACGGCGGCCGGGGAGGGCGGGCTGACGCTCCAGGTCCTCCAGAGCTTCGGCAACTGCCCGCAGTACATCCAGACCCGCGCGGTCGGGACGGCCCCGGCCTCGCCCGCCCCGGCCGAGGCGATCGCCTTCCCGACGCCCGAGGCCCTGGCCCAGATCGCCCGCGTCGACACGATGTTCGTGGCCACGACGAGCGGCGGCGAGAACGGCGGCGTCGACATCTCGCATCGCGGCGGCCTGCCGGGCTTCGTCAAGGTGGCCGGCGACGTGCTGATCGTTCCGGACTTCCGGGGCAACCGGTTCTTCAACACCCTGGGCAACCTGGTGCTGGACCAGCGCGCGGCCCTGCTGTTCGTCGATTTCGAGACCGGCGACCTGCTGCACCTGCAGGGCCGCGCCGAGATCGACTGGGAGCCGCCGCCCGAAGGCTGGCCCGAGGGCGTCCAGCGCCAATGGCGGTTCAGGGTCGAGCGCGCCTGGCGCCGCCCGGCGGCCCTGCCCCTGCGCTGGACCTTCGGCGACTATTCGCCGGTGACGCTGAACACGGCCGCCTGGAACGCCGCGCCCGCCCAGGCCGCCTGATCTCCGTCGCTTGCCCGACGTAAATAGTGCGACGCAACGTCGCGATTTTCGTTTGTCAGACCAATCACCTGCAAGGTTAAGCCTTGCTTCAGTTGTTGCGATGCAAGGGAGGATTTGATCCAGATCAAATCGGCGAGCCCATGCGTTCCGACATCTCCACCAAGGTCAGCCTGACGGTCGTCGCGGCGTTCATGACCCTGTTGCTGGCCCTGCTGGCCATCGTCGGCAAGAGCTCGCTGGACTTCGCCAAGGCCCAGGCGGTCAGCCAGCAGGAAGCCAGCATGCGCGTGGCCTGGGACGCCGTCGGCGGCCAGGGCGCGGCCTTCGCGCGCGAGGGCGACAAGCTGACTGTGAACGGCAAGCCGCTGAACGGCGACATCGCCACCGTCGACCACGTCAAGGACCTGGTCGGAGGCACCATGACGATTTTCATGGGCGACACCCGCGTGGCCACCAACGTCCAGAAGCCGGACGGCAGCCGCGGCGTCGGCACGCCGCTGGCCAAGGGCCCGGTCTATGACGCGGTGCTGGGTCGGGGCGAGTCCTATCGCGGCGAGGCCAAGGTGCTGGGCAAGCCCTATTTCGCCGCCTACGACCCGATCAAGAACGCCTCGGGCGAGGTGATCGGCATTCTGTATGTCGGCGTGGCCAAGGCCGACTACTTCCAGCCCGTCTATCGCCAGCTGATCTGGCTGGCCGTGGCCGGCGTGGTCCTGGCCGGCCTGGGCGTCGCCGCCTCGGTGACGGTGGTCCGCAAGCAGCTGTCGCCGCTGCGCGACCTGCGCGAGGCCATGAAGCGGGTGATGGGCGGCGACCTGTCCGTCGCCCTGCCGTTCGCCGGCCGCCGCGACGACATCGGCCTGATGGCCGACGCGGTCCACGCCTTCCGCGACGAGGCCCGCGAGAAGGGCCGCATCGAGGCCCAGGCCGAAGGCCACCGCCAGGCCGCCGAGGCCGAGCGCCGCCTGTCGGCCGACCGCGACCATCAGCAGGCTGAGCAGCAGGCCCAGGTGGTCTCGCGCCTGGCCCACGGCCTGGACCGGCTGTCGGCCGGCGACCTGACTGTGCGCCTGACCGAGGCCTTCGCCCCCGACTACGAGCGCCTGCGCTCGGACTTCAACCAGGCCGTCGAGCGGCTGGAGCGCGCCCTGGGCGCGGTGATATCCGCCGTGGGCGGCCTGACGTCGGGCGCCAACGGCATCGCCGGCGCGGCCGGCGACCTGTCGGCCCGCAGCGAGCAGCAGGCCGCCAGCCTGGAAGAGGCCGCCGCCGCCCTGACCGAGATCACCAGCGCCGTCCGCGTGGCCGCCGACGGCGCGCGCGGCGCGCGCGAGGCGGTCAGCCAGGCCCAGGCCGAGGCCGGCCGCTCGCGCACCGTCGTCCAGGAGACCATCGACGCGATCGGCGGCATCGAGGCCTCGTCGCACCAGGTGGCCCAGATCATCGGCGTCATTGACGAGATCGCCTTCCAGACCAACCTGCTGGCGCTGAACGCGGGCGTGGAAGCGGCTCGCGCGGGCGACGCCGGTCGCGGCTTCGCCGTGGTGGCGCAGGAAGTGCGGGCACTGGCCCAGCGCTCGGCCGAAGCGGCCAAGGAGATCAAGGTCCACATCGCCGACTCCGCCAAGCAGGTCGAAGCCGGCGTCGTGCTGGTGGGCCGCACCGGCGAGGCCCTGCAGAAGATCGCCGGCCAGGTCGGCGCCATCGACGGCGTCATCGGCCAGATCGCCGCCTCGGCCGCCGAGCAGGCCGCGGGCCTGTCGGAGGTCAACGCCGCGGTCGGCCACATGGACCAGGCCACCCAGAAGAACGCCGCCATGGTCAACCGCTCGGCCGCCGACAGCATGACCCTGGTGCGCGAGGTGGAGGGCCTGGCCGCCCTGATCAGCCACTTCAAGGTGGGCGCGGCTAGCGCTGGTCGTTCTGACGCTCGGCCTTCTTCCGCCGGTCTTCAGCCTTCTGGGCGTCGTTCAGCCGCTTAAGGGCCTGCTGTTCGGCCGAGAGCGATCGGCCCAGCCCGTCCTGACCGGCCCCCAGCACCCAGGGGATGTCCTTGCCCTTGCCCGGATCGTCGCGATTGCGGTGATCCACGCCGACGCCCATCGGGGCGTCGCGATAGGCGCGGTCGGCCTGCTGCCTGATGGCTTGGGCGTCGAAGCCCCGCCGCTTGGCCCCATCCATCGGCGCGTCGTAGACGGGCGCGTTGCGGGCCATGGCCCCGAACTTCTCGTCGCAATGTTCCTGTTCGCGCCGGTTGAGGCCCACGGCCTCGGCGTTGGCGCAGCCGGCGCTGCTGCCGCGCAGGGCGGTGCGCAGGTCGCCGCGAGGCCCTTCGGGCAGCGGCGCGGGATGGGCCCCCGTCTCGCGATTGGGCGGCGCGGGCGGCCCCGGGACCGGCGCGACGCCCAGCGCGCGCACCGCGGGCGGCGGGGCCAGGCGCGGCGTCCTCGGCTGTACGGGCAGGGCGGCCGTGGCGCGGTCGGGACTGGCGGCGGTCTCCGGCGTGGGGCGGCGCTCGACGAGGCTGCGCTCGAGGGTCACGTCGATGGCGTTCTCGTCGTTCGACCGGTCCTGGAATCGCGTCATCACCGGCCAGCCCAGGGCGGTCAGGATCGCGACGTGCAGCAGCAGCGACCCGCAGAAGACCGCGCCGTTTCTCAACCGGGTTCTGCGCGCCGTGGCCTGGGACAAGGGAAAGCTCGACTGGAACAACGGGCGGCAGCCTTGCCACCGCAAGTGGCGAAACCGTGGCCCTTGAACGTAAGATGGGGTCCTGGACCGCTTGCGCCACTAGGGTTTTCGGGGATTGATCGCGGGGGCGGCGACCCAGGCGGCGACGGGATCCGGCCTCGCCTCGCACCCCGGCCGGGCGTCCCAGAGCGGAGCCGTTTCGAGGCCCCGGAACCGACCTAAGCCCGCGATTTGACTCGGCATTGACGCGGAGGGCGTTCGCGAGTAGTTTCCGCGCTCTTTTCGAGGCGGACCCTGTCCGTCCTGATGAGCGCCCGTCCCTTACCCGACGGATCAGCCCGCCGGAACGCTGCCCGCGTCCCGGCGAGTTTCGTGTTTATCAGGTCCTCATCCGAGGCCGAGAAAGCCGGAATAAAAACGACAAGGACCCTGAAGCGCTTCGGCCGAAAGGCACACGCTTCCATCAGAGCAGAGACTTAATGCCTACCGTCAACCAGCTCATCCGCAAACCGCGCCAGCCTAAGCCGGTCCGGAACAAGGTGCCCGCCCTGAAGGGCTGCCCCCAACGCCGCGGCGTTTGCACGCGCGTCTACACGACGACCCCGAAGAAGCCGAACTCGGCTCTGCGTAAGGTCGCCAAGGTCCGTCTGACCACCGGCATCGAAGCCGTTTGCTACATCCCGGGCGAAGGCCACAACCTGCAGGAGCACTCGGTGGTGCTCATCCGCGGCGGCCGCGTCAAGGACTTGCCCGGCGTCCGCTACCACATCCTGCGCGGCGTCCTCGACACCCAAGGTGTCAAGGATCGTAAGCAGCGTCGTTCGCTCTACGGCGCCAAGCGTCCGAAGTAAGGAAGAAGAAGTATGTCCCGCCGCCGTCGCGCCGAGAAACGCCAAGTCCTGCCGGATCCCAAGTTCGGGGATCTGATCGTCACGAAGTTCATGAACTACGTGATGTACGAGGGCAAAAAAGCCGTCGCCGAAAACATCATCTATGGTGCTTTCGACATCCTGGAAGCCAAGCGCAAGGACCAAGGTCCGCTGGAAACCTTCCACACCGCCCTGGACAACGTCGCCCCGGCGATCGAAGTCCGGTCGCGCCGCGTCGGCGGCGCCACCTATCAGGTGCCGGTGGAAGTCCGTCCGGACCGTCGCCGCGCCCTCGCCATCCGTTGGCTGGTGACCGCCGCCCGCAAGCGCGGCGAGAACACCATGACCGAAAAGCTGGCCGGTGAGCTGCTCGACGCCTCCAACAACCGCGGCACCGCGGTGAAGAAGCGCGAAGACACGCACAAGATGGCTGAAGCCAACCGGGCGTTCTCGCACTACCGCTGGTAACCTTTCTTACCAGCACTCTTTCAGGCGCGGGCGGTTTGAGATAAACCGCCCGCGCCGCACGTTTAAATGTCCCTGCCCCAGCTTGGGGCCGGGCTGTCACGCAGAGCTAGATCCATGGCCCGCCAGCATAAAATCGAAGACTACCGTAACTTCGGCATCATGGCGCACATTGACGCCGGTAAGACGACGACGACCGAGCGGATCCTGTATTACACGGGTAAGTCGCACAAGATCGGCGAAGTCCACGACGGCGCCGCGACCATGGACTGGATGGACCAGGAACAAGAGCGCGGCATCACGATCACGTCGGCCGCGACGACCGCTTTCTGGAAAGACAAGCGTCTCAACATCATCGACACCCCCGGGCACGTCGACTTCACGATTGAAGTCGAGCGCTCGCTGCGCGTCCTCGACGGCGCCGTGACGGTGCTGGACGGCAACGCCGGCGTCGAGCCGCAGACCGAGACCGTCTGGCGTCAGGCCGACAAGTACAAGGTTCCGCGGATCGTGTTCGTCAACAAGATGGACAAGATCGGCGCCGACTTCGACAAGTCGGTCGAGTCGATCCGCGACCGCCTGGGCGCCAAGGCCGTTCCGATCCAATTCCCGATCGGTTCGGAATCCTCGCTGAGCGGCCTGGTCGACCTGGTCCGCATGAAGGCCGTGGTCTGGGACAACGACGGCCTGGGCGCCTCGTATCGCGACGAAGAAATCCCCGCCGACCTGATGGACAAGGCCGTCGCCGCGCGCGCCTACCTGGTCGAGAACGCCGTCGAGCTCGATGACGACGCGATGGAAGCCTATCTGGGCGGCGAAGAGCCGACCGAGGAAACCATCAAGAAGTGCATCCGCAAGGCCGTGCTGACCGGCGCCTTCTATCCGATCCTCTGCGGCTCGGCCTTCAAGAACAAGGGCGTCCAGCCCCTGCTCGACGCCGTCGTCGACTACCTGCCCTCGCCGGTGGACATCCCGCCGACCAAGGGCATCGACTTCAAGACCGAAGCCGAAGTCGAGCGCAAGGCCTCGGACGACGAGCCCCTGTCGGTCTTGGCGTTCAAGATCATGGACGACCCCTTCGTCGGCTCGCTGACCTTCTGCCGCATCTATTCGGGCAAGCTGGAAACCGGCATGAGCCTGCTGAACTCGACGCGCGACAAGCGCGAGCGCGTCGGCCGCATGCTGCTGATGCACTCGAACAACCGCGAAGACATCAAGGAAGCCTATGCCGGCGACATCGTCGCCCTGGCCGGCCTGAAGGAAACCCGCACCGGCGACACCCTGTGCGATCCCCTGAAGGCCCCGGTCATCCTGGAGCGCATGGAATTCCCGGCCCCGGTCATCGAGATCGCCGTCGAGCCCAAGTCGAAGGCCGACCAGGAAAAGCTGGGCGTCGCCCTGGCCAAGCTGGCCGCCGAGGATCCGTCCTTCACCGTCTCGACCGACTTCGAAAGCGGCCAGACGATCCTGAAGGGCATGGGTGAACTGCACCTGGACATCAAGATCGACATCCTGAAGCGGACCTACAAGGTCGAAGCCAACATCGGCGCGCCGCAGGTGGCCTATCGCGAGTCCCTCGGCAAGCGCGCCGAGATCGACTACACCCACAAGAAGCAGACCGGCGGTACGGGCCAGTTCGCCCGCGTCATGATCACGTTCGAGCCGGGCGAGCCGGGTTCGGGCTTCGTGTTCGAAAGCGCGATCGTCGGCGGCGCGGTGCCGAAGGAATACATCCCGGGCGTCCAGAAGGGCCTGGAATCGGTCAAGGACAACGGCCTGCTGGCCGGCTTCCCGCTGATCGACTTCAAGGCGACCCTGACCGACGGCAAGTACCACGACGTCGACTCGTCGGTCCTGGCCTTCGAAATCGCTTCGCGCGCCGCCTTCAAGGAACTGCGTGAAAAGGGCGCCCCCAAGCTGCTCGAGCCGATCATGGCCGTCGAGGTCGTGACGCCGGAAGAGTACCTGGGTTCGGTCATCGGCGACCTGAACGGTCGTCGTGGCATGATCCAGGGCCAGGACATGCGCGGCAACGCCACGGTGGTGAACGCCTTCGTGCCGCTGGCCAACATGTTCGGCTACGTGAACACCCTGCGCGGCATGTCTCAGGGCCGCGCCCAGTTCACCATGCAGTACGACCACTACGAGCCGGTGCCGCAACACGTCGCCGACGAAGTGATCAAGAAGTACGCGTAAGCTTTTTCCCCGGAAAAAGCGTACGACGGGAAATAGGGTGGGTTCTGTCGAACCCACCCGCCTACCACCCCAGAAGTCCAACCATTGAAGGCCCCTCTGGGGTCCTGGAGCTAAGAAG